>DATJPR010000253.1:0-12807 GCA_035506295.1 Bacteroidota bacterium
CTCAGACCGACCCCTGCCTCGTAGTACCAACCCGGGTTATGTTGAGGGAAGATTCCCTGCCCCCACGAATTCGCGGCACCACCCTCGACGACGAATTCAAGGTTGTGCCGTATCGATTGAGGAATGCCGAGCCAGAGAAACGGGATGGAACGAAAATTATGCTCGACGAGAATGGCGGCATAGGACGTTCCGCGAAATTCCTTCAGCCCCATCGCGTGCATCACGCCGAACGCCGCCGTCCCTGCGGCGCCGGTCTCGACGCTGAAATACCGTTGCAGAGGGAGCGTGCCGGCGCTAGTTCCCACTGATGCGCGGACCCGGAGCTCGGGCTTGAAGAGAAAACTCCTTCCGAAGGTAACGAGAGAGTACGTCCCATGAAGTTCGTAGCGCGTGAAATCAAAATCGCTTGACAGCAACGAATGGCTGGAATGTTCTATGGAAAGGCCGAGCCCGTCGTAGACGATCAAATCGATGGGCAGCGGCTCGCGCCCCAGGCGGAAATCCAGACGCACACTGCGCATCGTCCCGGGGTCCACAGGGGGATTGCTGCGAAACGATTGGTGCGGGTAGAAGAGACTGTAGTCGGTGACGTTCGGCGCGTCGGATTCCTTATCGCCCGAATAGGTGAGCCGAAGGCTTACCACGGGCGAAGGCTCAAGTGAGGCGAAGAGGTTCCATCCCTCCGTTCGATAATAGTCGTAGACGTCCACCTTCTCCAGCAGCGCGGCGAGGCCGTTGAACAACGCATCGTAGGGGAGCAGTCCGGGCGTTCGCTCGTACTTCCGGAAAAGACTGGCACCGAGACCAAATTCGCGACGATGGTCAGTGTAAATGGTCGTCCCGAGTTTCCAGCTGGACTTCTTGGATGAGAAACCGTAGGCAAAACGCCCCTCGGGCCGGATGTACGGAGAGAGCGAATCGAAATCAAACATCACGCCGAGGTGTGCGCCCTCGACTCTGTTGTACCCCAGATCGAGATGCGAGAGCAGATAGAATCCGGCTCCCTCAGATGCTCCGACGGTCACGAGCATCCCGCCCGGTCTGAACTGCACTTCGAGGGTCTTCGAGCTGTCGAGCGTCTGATATGCCTGTTGCTCTTCCTGTGTCATCGGTAGCACTGCGCGCGTCGCCCACGCCGTCGAGTCCACGCGCGTCACCGCCGAATCGACGGAAATTCTCGGCCGCTGAAAGACACTGTCGGGCAGAGGGATGTTGATCTCGTACGATGCGATCGAGGACGTCTGCTCCAGTCCCACCCGCGGGAAGGTAATGCCCGGGAAGCTGATCTGCGCGCTGGCGTTGATCCGGATGTCGACGGGCATCCAGAATGTCGAATCGTACAAACCGAATTCCTGCCGGTAGCGGACGGTAAACTCGCTGACGAACGGAATACCGAACGCCTCGTTGGGCTGCACGTCGATGCCGATCAGCGCATACGAATCCCCCGCAATGGACAGCTTTCCTGTAAAAAGCGGAACAGTGCGGGAAGCAGGCGTCATCGCGATATCGTAGACGTCCCTGCCGCCGCTTCTTCGTGTCCGGAGGAGCTTGTAGTCGTAATACTCCAGGGCATCGTTCGCCGTCGGGCCGACAAAGTTATACCCGACAAAGCGGACGCGGTCTTCGTTGAAATTCAAAATCACGCCGACGGCAGCGAAGTTGAACGATTCCGGCACATTGCGCGTCTGCCGCCGCTGGACGATCACTTCGCGCAATGTGTCTCCCGTCCGCCAGAAGCCGTTGGTCATCGATTCGGTGATGCTCGCGATGGTGGTGTCGCGACGGAGGATCTGGCGCGTGAACGCTTCCATGCGGTACGACACCAGCCGGTCAATCCATGCATGCTTTCTTGCGATCGCCCGCCTGATGATTTCGACGGCGGGATCTTCGGAGGAGACGACGACCTCGGGCATCACGATCGCCGATTGCGTCAGCCCTACTTCATAGGGACCGGCATTGCTCTGAACGCGCAGGGTATCGGGAGCGTAACCGAGCGAGCTGATGACGAGAACCGGAGAACCGGTCGGCACGTCAAGCGCAAATTTTCCTTCGGCATTGGCGATGGTGCCGCGGGGCGTTCCCATGACGCGCACGGTGGCGGCGCTGAGGGATTCCCCCGTCACTGCATCGCGGACGACGCCGCGGACGGTAAACAGTGGTTCTTGTCCGAACAGTGTTCCGGTGGTCGCGAACAGGAGTATCCCGGCGGCGACCGTCTGGAAACATCGCTGCATGCTGTTCCAGGATTGTTGAAGGGGTGAGAAGATAAACGATGAGGCGGCAGAGCCGCCTCAGGAATATACGAAAAACGGAACCGTGCTGTTGCGAAAGGCGGGAGTTATCCGATATGCAGGCCGCCGCGGAGGCGCGAAAAGAGCCCGTCCCTGTGCTTCTGGGGAGTCGGAGGGACAAGCTGGGCGTCCGCGGCCGAAATCGGATCGTCATCCGCATCCGCCATGCGCGGCGCCCCGGAGGCCTTCCGCCACATTTCCCGCTCGCGCGTGAGACGCTCCTGCTCCTTCTGCTGCTTGAGCTGATCAAGCCGCGAAACGGGATCGGAGGAAATTGGACCGTTCGGCGACAGGCCCCGCTGCAGGATCTGTGTGGTGGTCGGACGGTTCTCGTCGGAGGCCACGGTCAGCGTCCCGCGTTTCTTCATGAGCTCGATGGCGGGAACGATCACGGACTCCGCCTGCGCGACCTCCTTGCTGAGCGGGTCGAGAATGAACGCGTTCATCAGGGAGTCGAACGCGGAATCATACGATCCATGCTCGAATTGGTCGTGCGCCATCTTCGTGAGCCGCTTCACCTGGATCTGCACTTCATCTTCCTGCACCATCTGCTCCGCGACCTGCGCGATGGCGATCTCGTGCTCGATCGCCGCTCCCGGTGCATTATGCGCCGGCGGCTCTTCTTCACGCGCCTCAAGAAACACCACTCGCTCAAGGATCGCGTTGATGTATTCGTTGTGCGGCTCCGTCTTCTGTGCATTCTCAAGAAGAGTCCTTGCACGACCGAGATCTCCGGCGGCGATTTGCTTCTCCGCCTTCTTGATGATCTCAGCGACGGAACTTCCTCCTCCTGACTGTCTCATGTTTCCCCCAAAAATGTCACACGAGAAATATAATCGCGGTTGCGACAAGACGCAAGAGTTAGAAGCGTCTGACAAAAAATTTTTTGCGATGTCACCGAAGAACAATCATCGGTGACTGTTCCGTGATGGAGTTCGACCACTTCATTTTGTATTATTCGTAAGCATGAAGATGATGGAACGATCTGTGGTCATCATCGGGGCCGGAGGTGCCGGCCTCGTCGGCGCCCTTGTCGCTGCGTCGCGAGGCGATCGCGTGCTGGTGCTCGAACGCAACCGCAAGGCGGGCATCAAGCTGCTGATCTCGGGTGGAGGCAAGTGCAACGTGACGCACGAGGGCACCGAAGAGGAAATCCTCTCCGCATTCCCCGTCGCTCAGCGCCGCTTCCTGAAGCCGGCGATGTACCGCTACTCCGGCGAGGATGTCCGATCATTTTTGAAGGAACAAGGCGTTCCCACGTTCGCGCGGCAGAACGGCAGAGTGTTTCCTGAAAGCGGCATGGCGGACGACGTAGTCGAGGCATTCCTCCACGCTCTTCGTCGCGTAGGAGCAGAGATCAGATGCAACACGCGCGTGACGCAGATTCTCGTCGATGACCACGGTATCTCCGGCGTTGTCGCCGGGGGCTCGACGATTGAAACGCGTGCTGTGCTGGTCGCTACCGGTGGAGTATCGTACCCCAAGACCGGGACGACAGGCGATGGGATTTCGTGGGCGCAATTGCTCGGTCACTCGATTGTTCCGCTCTGCCCGGCGCTGGCGCCGATCCGCCTTGAGCCTGAACTCCCCGCATCATGGAGGGGCGTTGCACTGCGGAACGGTGCACTATCGGTGTACGTCGGCCGTGAGCGGCTGCATCGAAGCCGCGGGGACGTCCTCTTCACGCATGAGGGGATCTCCGGACCCGGCGCGCTCGACTGCAGCAACGTCGCCGCGGCCCATATCGGCGCGGTCATGAGATGGGACTTCTTTCCCGACATGGACGAAGGAGTTGTTGACGATATGCTCTGCGAAGGCCTGGCACGCGAACGTGGGAGGCGTATACAGTCACACTTGTTCGAAAGCATGCCGAACAGGATCGTCCCGACGATTCTCACCTCGATTGGCGTCCCGCCGGAGACGCGTGGGTATTCGCTGACATCGTCGCAACGGAAAGCAGTTGTGCAAATGTTGAAGGGATGGGAGATCGGTCGGGTGAAGGAAGTCAACATTGAACGGGGGGAAGTTACCGCAGGCGGCGTCGCGCTTCCGGAAGTGGATCCGCACACGATGATGTCGCGCAAAGTTCGAGGCCTGTTCTTTGCGGGTGAAGTCCTCGATATCGACGGCCCGATCGGCGGCTATAATCTGCAGGCAGCGTTCTCCATGGGCGCTCTCGCAGGCGACCATCTCGCAGTATCGCCGGCATGAAGGGTTTTCTCCTTCGATCGTTTCACACGGAGCAGCAGCATGGCATCACGACGTTCGGTTCTGGCAACACTGGGAAGTGTCCTGCTTGCGGGTCGCCCGGGCTTCGCCGACGATAAGAATCGTCGGTCGCGATGGGAGTTGATGTTCAACAGCGAGGAAACCGAGCCTTCTCCCCTTGTGCCCGACCCCCGGTCATGGCCGAACGATACCATCACCGCCGCCTGGCTCGGGCATTCGTCCGTCCTGATGAATTTCCTCGGCACCTGGGTGATCACCGACCCCGTGTTTTCCGGGCGGATCGGGTTGACGTTCGCCGGTATATTCACACTGGGACCGAAGCGTCTTGTTGCACCCGCGCTGACCGTCGAACAGATTCCACGCGTCGACGTCATCCTTCTCTCTCATGCTCACATGGATCATCTCGACCTTCCGACGCTCCGGAAATTCAATCCCAGCATCCCCGTCGTGATGGCGAAAAATACCACGGATGTCATCGGCGATCTGGATTTCGAACGGGTGTATGAACTGGATTGGGGGCAATGGACGTCCATCGCCGGGCTTCGCCTTGAAGCGCTGGAAGTGCGCCACTTCGGCTGGCGGTTTCCGTGGGAAGAGGATCGTTCGCGAGGATACAAAGACGGCCGGAGCTACAACGCCTATCTCATCTCCAAAAACAACCGGTCGGTTGTTTTCGGCGGCGATACATCGTACCACGAGCTCTTCCGGCGTGTCAAAGAGCGGAACATCAACATCGAACTTGCGATGATGCCGATCGGGGCGTACGATCCCTGGATCCGCAACCACGCCAGTCCCGAACAATCCGTGACAATGACACAGCATATGGGAGCGCCGACGATCTTCCCGATCCATTGGAACACCTTCATCCAGAGCGATGAACCCCGGCATGAGCCGATCGAGCGGCTCCGTGCAGCAGCGAGAAACGCTGGCCTCGCGGTGGCGGTCGATACCGTGGGGCAGACATGGCAAGCAAAGGATCGATTATGATAGCCGACAGTGTTGTCGTGATTACAGGCGCATCCTCCGGGATCGGCGCAGCGCTGGCCCGCCTCCTTGGACGTGAAGGTGCAAGGCTTGTCCTCGGCGCCCGGCGTGAACCTGAACTCTCCCGCGTTGCCGGGGAAATCGATCCTTCCGGATCTCGCGTTGTTCATCTTCCAACAGACGTCACCGATGTGCGACAGGCGGAGCGTCTTGTTGCTACCGCGCTCGAACGCTTTGGTCGCATCGATGTGCTCGTGAACAACGCAGGCCGCGGTCACATGGCGAGCATAGAGGACACCAACGACGTCGTTCTCATGAACATGTTCTCGGTCAACGTCTTCTCGCTTTGGTACACCACACGGCCCGTGCTTCGCGCGATGCGAAAGCAGGGAAGCGGTCACATCATCACGATGGCGAGCATTGCCGGCAAAGTGGGCTTTCCTTTCAACAGTGCCTATGTCGCCGCGAAGTATGCAGCGGTCGGATTCACCCATGCACTTCGCACAGAGCTCATCGGCACAAACATCCACGCCTCCGTGATTTGTCCGGCCAGCGTGAAGACGGACTGGGCAAAAGTGACCGAGGGCGCATCCATGCTGTCCCTTTTCTCGGAAGCCGGTCCCGTCATCAAGCGTATTGCGACAGAACGTCATGCGACGCTTCCGCAGATGGAAGGCGTCATCCCACCCGAGCGCGTCGCAGAAGCCATCCGGGAGTGCATTCTCCATCCCGTGCCGGAAGTCTTCACGCACAAGGGATCGCGAGAGTTCGCCGAGCTGGCCTTCCATGACCGTGAGGCCGCCGAAACACTGCAGGCGCCGGTCGTCGAAGGAGAACGGGAGGTCTACCGTCGGCTCATGCACAAGAGTGATACTGCTTCCTGATCCCCGATCGATTGTCGCTTTGCATCTCCTTCGCCTTCTTTGTAGTTTTGCTGCATGACCAAAGACATTGCCGGCGGCAGACGCGTTGCGCTGGTCCACGATTGGCTCACCGGGATGCGGGGAGGGGAGAAATGCCTCGAAGTCCTGTGCGAGCTTTTTCCGGATGCGCCCATCTTTACGTTGCTCTACAACCGCGGGACCTCGTCGCCGACGATCGCCCGGCATGACATTCACACCTCGTTTGTCCAGCATCTTCCCTTCGCGAGCGAAGGCTACCGGCGTTATCTCCCTCTCTTTCCTTTTGCGATCGAACGATTTGACCTTGCCGAATTCGATCTCGTGATCAGTTCAAGCCACTGTGTTGCGAAGGCCGTCCGCACACCTACCGAAGCTCTGCACATTTGCTACTGCCACACCCCGATGCGCTATATCTGGAACCAGTACGATGAGTATTTCGGCCCGGGCAAGGCAGGCATCCTGACGCGGCTGGCGATGTCATCGATGGTGGGTCGACTCAGGAGATGGGATGTCGCAACGGCGACGCGACCCGACTACTACATCGCGAATTCCCACAACGTCAAGGCGCGGATCAAATCCATCTACGGACGTGATGCCGAGGTCATCTATCCGCCGGTGAATGTCGCGGGCGTCGAAGCGTCGTTGACGGATGACGGCTACTATCTGATGGTGACGGCGCTGGTGCCATACAAACAGGTGGACATTGCCATCGAGGCATTCAACCGCCTCAAGCAACGGCTTATAATAGTGGGGAGCGGACCAGATGCAGTGCGGTTGCGGGAGCTTGCGGGGCCGACGATCGAGTTTCGGGGTTGGGTGGCTGACGCTGAGGTGCATGCGTTGTACGCAGGATGTACAGCATTGATCTTTCCAGGTGAAGAAGACTTCGGGATCGTGCCGGTGGAGGCGATGGCGCACGGAAAACCGGTCATCGCGTATGCCAAAGGCGGAGCTCTCGAGACGGTGAAGGAGACCCACGGTGCGGAAACCGGAATCCTGTTCGGGAAACTCTCGTCGGACGCCTTGATCGAAGCTATGGAGCGGTGTGCTCAAAGGAAATTCGATCCGTTTGCGATCCGGGCACAGGTCCTGAGCTTTGACCGTGATGAGTACAAAGCCCGAATGGCGCGATTTATCGAGGCCCGGCTCTCGCCAAGATTCGCCGGTTCCGACTGATATCCCTCAACTGCAAGTGAACAAAGCAGTTATCGCCCCGATTCGTTGACATTCCAGGCCACTTTCGCTATATTGTAAATTCAAGTCTGGAAGGAAGCGCATGCCACCGGAGAGCATCCGGCGGAAGAAGAAACCGCCTCGCCTTTTCGATATCGTGGTAGTTCCGGTTGGTGAAGGCGAGAAGACGAAGACCCTTCGCGCGAGCCGAAAGACCCTGGTGTTGCTTGTCGTTGCCGGATTTTTGCTGGCAGTGCTAGCTTCGCTGGCCGTTCTTGTATTCACTCCCATCGCGATGTACCTCCCTATTCCCAATCCTGTTCTTGAGGCGCGCTATGGGAGAGAGCTGGCGGATCTTCAGCGACGACTTGATTCGCTGGCCGGGGATTTCGAAGTCGTGAGGGCGTATAACACCCAGGTGCGCAAGGCGCTCGGCGAAGGCTCGACCGGCGACACGACGACTTCGCACACCTCGTCGATATCGATGTCTCTCGAAACCGCGCCGCCGCAGGCGCAGACACAGGCCGAAGTGCAAGCGCCCCCGACAGCCGAGCCGGCGTCTTCGAGACAGGAAGCTCCATCGCTCGACGAATCGAGCGAGGGGCTGGACCTCTCGACAGAGAATGTATACACGAATGTTGTGACGTCGACCGACGCGGGGCGGAGCACATTCCCGCTCCTGACACCGGTGGAGGGCATCATCTCGCAGGGATTCGACCCGGCGGCAAGTCACTACGGTGTCGACTTCGCAGGGAAACGGGGGACGCCGGTGTTTGCGGCGGCGGACGGTCACGTGGTGTTCGCAGGGTGGACGTACGATGACGGGAACATGGTCATCCTGGCGCACGACGGCGGATACATGACCGTATACAAGCACAACCAGACATTACTGACGACATTGCAGTCATTCGTCCGGCGAGGCGAGCCGATCGCCCTCCTCGGGGCGTCAGGGAGAACGAGTGCGGGGCCACATTTGCATTTCGAAGTGTGGAAGAACGGAACACCTCGCGATCCGGACGAATACCTTCTGGTTCAGGATAAAGCTCAATAGACAATAACCCATCGAAGGGAGGGGCATGGCTGACAAGCAAGTCAACGGAGTGTTGAGCCTGATCGGCACCGGCACGGTGGTTGAAGGGAAGATCGTTACCGATGGGAGTGTGCGCATCGACGGGCGTCTCATCGGCGACATCACCTCGAAGGCAAACGTCACGGTCGGCTCGACCGGCTCCGTGGAAGGGACAATCCATGGCGCCAACATCTCGCTCGCGGGAAAAGTGAAGGGCACGGTGGCCGCATCGGAGAAACTCGTGCTCGAAGCGAAATCCCAGATGCGAGGCGATGTGCGCGCGCAGCGTCTTGTGGTCGACGAAGGTGCGACGTTCGACGGCAATTGCGCAATGTCGGGTTCGCCCGAGCGTCAGGGTCCGAAACCACAGTAATTGCTGGTCCGTCCGGCTGCACCGGGTTCGGAGAAGGAACGGCTCGCCATGGATCCACAACAACCTAATCGCTGGTTGTCCGGAAGCATGGGGACGCTTCTGACGCAGGGAATCCAGCTTGCGCTGACGGTCGTCATCCTGTTTTTTCTCGGGAGATGGCTGGACAGCCGTTGGGGGACCGCACCCTGGTTGATGCTCGCGGGGATATTCCTTGGAACGGTCGGGGGGCTCATCAAATTCATCCGGACCGCGATGGAAGCCGGGCGGGAAGAAGACGAAAAGGACAAGCAGGCTCCGCCGCACCCATGAAGATCGACGCCCGACTCCCCATCCAGGTGGGATGTACGCTGGCGGGTGCCGCCGCACTTGGAGGTTACCCGCTTCTCCGCTACGGATCGGGTGACGTGGTTGCAGGTGTGGTCCTGGGAACGGCACTCAGTACGCTGAACATCCTGCTCGGGTACATTGCCATTGAGTATTCTTTTGAGAAATCGTATACCGTTTTTGTTCGGACGGTCATCGGGGGAATGGGCATTCGGTTGGTGCTGATGCTGGGGCTGCTGGCGCTTCTGATCGGGGTCTTTCATGTGCATGCCCTTGCGCTTGCATTTTCCTTGCTCGGCTTTTATCTCGTGTTTCTCCTTTTGGAAGTTCTCTTTATCCAGCGGAAGGTTACGGTGAAGAACGCGAACACTCCCGGCGGTCAGACTGCATGAATGAGCACCTAGATACCCTGGCAACCACACCGGCGACCGTCGCTCCGTCCCGGGAAGCGCCGGCGGCGGAGCACAAGGCGGAAGAGGCCCAGGGAAAAGGCAACCTGTTTGCCGAGCTCCTGCACCACACGCAGGACGCGCATGAAATTGAATTTCCCGGAGGCCATCTCGCTCTGCCGTACATCCTTCTCGATACCGACGGTCTGCATGTGTACCGCTCCGGCGAAAGCCTGCAGGAAGCGGGCACGTACACCTTGACGGAGAAGGAGACTCCTCTCCGCGCGGATACGCACGCGGCCCCGATGATCGACCTGTCGCTGACCAAGCATATCGTGTTCATGTGGGTTGCCGCGGTGATCCTGATCCTGGTCGCCGTCCGCGCGGCGCGCAGCAACACAAAACGCGTCGTGGCGACAGGCGTGGGGAACATGATGGAGGTGGTCATCGTGTTCGTCCGGGATGAAATCATCCTTCCAAACATGGGTCCGGACGGCCTGCGCTACCTGCCGTATCTCCTCACGACGTTTTTCTTCATCCTCGTGATGAACCTCCTCGGGCTGATCCCGTACGGCTCCACGGCGACAGGAAACGTCAACGTCACCGCCGGCCTTGCTGTGATCGCGTTCATCATGATCCAGTATTCGGCAATCCGCGCACAGGGGATCGGGCACTATCTCGCGCACCTCACGGGCGGTGTCCACTGGTTGCTGTGGCCGATCATGATTCCCATCGAAATTCTCGGGCTGTTCACGAAGCCGTTCGCCCTCTGCATCCGTTTGTTTGCCAACATGACCGGCGGGCACATTGTCATTGTCTCGTTGATCGGGCTGATTTTCATTTTCCAGTCGTTTCTTGTTGCACTCGCGCCGGTCGGGTTTGTCGTCGGCATCATGCTTCTGGAGATCTTCGTGGCATTTCTTCAGGCGTATATCTTTACGATGCTGACGTCGTTGTTCATGGGTCTCGGGATGCAGGCCGAGTCGCATGAATCGCACGGATCCGCGCATTGAATCCCGTTCAATCCTAACTCGTTCACGAAGGAGAATACCCATGGATCCCAAAGCACTCAGCTACCTCGCGGCAGGCATCGGCGCGGGAATCACTGTTATCGGCGGCGGCCTGGGCATCGGCAAGCTCGCCGCTGCTGCGATGGAAGCGAGCGGTCGTCAGCCCGAGGTGGCAGGACAAGTGCGGACAAGCATGCTGATCGCTGCGGCACTTATTGAAGGCGGCATGTTCTTCGGTCTCGCGATCTGCATCATTCTGGCAACCAAGTAATTCATCGCAGGAGTCTCCATGCTGGAGATTAATCCAGGTCTCATCATATGGACGATAATCACGTTTGTTCTGGTGTTGCTTGTCCTCCGCGGGACAGCGTGGAAGCCTATCGTGCAGGCCCTGAAGGATCGTGAAGACAAGATCCGGTCATCTTTAGAAGAGGCGGAAAAGGCACGCACGGAAGCGCAGCATCTGCTCGATGAGAACCGCCAGGTGCTTCTCGAGGCCGAGGCGCAGTCCGCGAAGATCATCCACGAGGGGAGGGACATGGGCGAGCGGATGAAGTCGGAGATCCTTGAGAAAGCCCAGACGGCCTCGCGCCAGATGGTCGATCAGGCGAAGGATGAAATTCGCCGCGAGAAGGACGCCGCCCTGGTGCAGCTTCGCACCGAAGTGTCCGATCTCGCGATCGCGGCCGCGGGGAAGATCCTCGACGCGAACCTCGACAATGCGCAGCAGCGGCGGCTCGTCGACAAGGCCATCCAGGAATTGTCCGGGAAATCGTGACCATGAAAAACCCGCGCGTCGCCCGGCGGTACGCACAAGCGCTGATGTCGGTTGCTGAAGAGGAGAATTCCGTGGAAGAGGTCGCGGCAGATCTTGCCATGATGGAACGGACGCTCGCCGCTTCCCGTGAACTGCGTCTCCTCCTCGTAAGCCCTGTCGTGTTCGAAGCCAAGAAAGCGGCCGTCATGAAAGCGCTGTTCGGCGGGAAGACGAGCGTGGTGGTGTCGACGTTCGTGGACCTGCTCATCGACAAGCACCGCGAAAGCATCCTGCGGGAAGTCATCGAACAGTTTCTCGGGCTCCGCGACGAACTTCGCGGGATCATGACTGTGGATGTGACGACCGTAACCCCGATGGAGCGAAAGCAGGAAGAATCGCTCGCGCAGGAGCTCGGCAAGCGCACGGGGAAAACGATCAAGTTCCGCGTCAAGGAAGATCCCCTGATCAAAGGCGGCCTCGTGGTAAAGATCGGCGACACGGTGCTTGACGCGAGCGTCCGGCGGCAGCTGGAACGGCTCAGGGAGCGCTTCGTCGGAACGGCGAGGACCTCTACTCTTTAATATCAAGGAATGACCATGGCTGACGTTCGACCAGAAGAAGTATCCGCGATCCTCAGGAAACAACTCGCCGGATTTGAGAAGGAGGCCGATATCTACGACGTCGGCACCGTGCTGCAGGTCGGGGACGGCGTCGCGCGCATCTACGGCCTTTCGAAGGCCCTGATGAGCGAGCTCATCGAATTCCCGCACGATGTCTTCGGCATGGTGCTGAACCTCGAAGAAGACAACGTGGGGTGCATCCTCTTCGGCGAGACTTCCGAGATCAAGGAAGGGGACACCGTAAAGCGCACCGGCCGCGTCGCTTCCATGCCGGTCGGCGAAGCGATGCTCGGGCGCGTGATCAATGCGCTGGGCCATCCGATCGATGGCCGCGGTTCGATCGAGAACGAAAAGCTCATGCCGATCGAGCGAAAAGCCCTGGGGGTCATCGAACGCCAGCCGGTCAAGGAGCCGCTGCAAACAGGCATCAAGGCCGTGGACGGCATGATCCCGATCGGGCGCGGACAACGAGAGCTGATCATCGGCGATCGACAGACCGGAAAGACGACGATCGCAACGGACGCCATCATCAACCAGAAGTTTACGCACACGGAAGATGCAAAGAAGCTGGGCATCAAGCCCGTGTACTGTATCTATGTCGCCATCGGACAAAAGAGTTCGACCGTTGCGCAAGTGGTCGACAAACTGTATGCCGAAGGCGCCATGGCCTATACGACGGTCATCGC
>DATJPR010000254.1:0-3655 GCA_035506295.1 Bacteroidota bacterium
CGCCTGCCGGGATCTCGTTGTTGAATCCATACAGGCACACATCCATCGATTGATACGGCAGTGCGAAGAAGAACTCCTCCTGCGTCTGCGCGAGGGAGTAGGTGTCGGTCGTCGGTGTTCGGGATATGATGGCTTCGGGCACGCCGAGCTCGCGGGCGATCTGGTAGACCTGCGTCTTGTAGAGATGGGCGATCGGCTTCACGTCGGCGAGCCCGTCTCCTCCCTTCACGAAGAACCCGAGCTCATACTCCAGCCGGTTCGGCGTTCCGCACACGGCGTAGTGCAAACGATCGGCGTGGAAGTAAGTGAGCATCGTCCGCGTGCGCTGTTTGTAGTTGGTCGCAGCGACGAGCCGCCGATACGCATCCGGCGTAGGGCGAACGGTCGTCGATTCACCGTCGGGACTTTGGACGACGATCCGCGTGATGTTCAGCCGTTCCGTTCCCAGGATCGGCGGGAGAACTACTTTGCTTTTCCATCCCTCGCCGTATTCAGGGACGAGCGACTGCAGCGCAGCGATCTGCTCGGAATAACAGCCGGCTGACTCCAGCAGCGGAGTGATATCATGCACGACGGCCGGAATCCCGAACCGCGTCGCCACTTCCCGGCCGAGCTCGCTCGATTCGGGCGATGAATCTCGATCGGGGAGCAAGAGTGCGAAGGTGTTATCCTTCCCGAGAGCGTGTGCACTCAGCGCGGCGCAAACCGCGCTGTCGATGCCGCCGGAGACGGCAACAGCAATCCCTTTGCGGCGCAGTTCTCCGTGGACGACGCCCCGCATCCAGGAAGAAATGCGGCCGGTCTCCGCCGCCGAGTCGAATTGGGGAAGGCCTTCGGAATGTGTCATGAACGTTTCCCGGTGAGAGAATGGGCATCGAAGGCTCCCACCGAATCACGCCGCATCAGGCGGATGACTGGCTCGGGCAAGCCCAGTGCCGACAGTGCATCCTCTGTTTGCAGGGCGTACGGGACTGCCATGCGATGCGACCGCCCGAAGGATCTCCGTTCAATTCTGATCTGGGTCGGACGGAAACCGAGGCTCGCGAAACTTCTGAGTGAGAGAACGTTCGTGGAGATGATGCTCGAGACAATCCGTTTTACACCGGACTCGCGCGCGAGGTCGATCACTTTGGCGAATGCCGGCGGGAAAATGCCGGTGCCACGGTATGCAGGGAAGACAAAGGCGTTTTCGAACAGCGCCTCCTCCGGCTCGAGCTGGGGATACCAGCTGCCATAGAGGCGTCGCAACGATTCATTCTCGGAGGGGAGGATGAGCCACTGCATGTAACGCGCGTTGCCGGAACTGTCGCACACGACGTAGCACGTCTTGAGTCCCGTTGCGAGCATCGCGATGCGCCGTGATGCTTCAAGCCGATCGGTGGCAGGGAGGGATTTGTCGGAGAGAACCCCCTGTAACGCTGCTTCATCAGCGGCCTCGATGGGACGTATGGTGAGGTTTGTCCCCGGACGCTCGGCCGACCGGAACCGCGCGAGGTCGAGAACTACATCGACATACAAAGCGGTGCCGAACGCCTTCTGCGTGAACTGCGCGGCCAGATCACTGTAAAGGCCCGCCTTCAAAAGAGTGGCGACCGATTTCTGGAGATGCTTCCACTGAGCCATCGTTATTCGCCTTTGGGGTTCCCCATGAACTCGGGGGCTGTGGCGTAGCCTTCCCTGCTGATCCCCGACCTGCGAAGGACCTTCCATGCAGTGAGCCCTATAATAGAGAGGTCGAGGTGAAGAGAAAGGTGGTCAACATACCAGACATCGAGTGCAAGCTTCTTCTCCCACGGTTGATCGTTCCGGCCGTTGATCTGGCTCCATCCGGTGATCCCCGGCATGACGTCGTGCCGTCTCGCCTGTTCGGGGGAGTAGCGCCCGAGATATTGGGGGAGGAGCGGGCGCGGCCCGACAATGCTCATGTCGCCCTTCAGGACGTTGAAGAGTTCGGGGAGCTCGTCGAGGCTCGACGATCGGAGCAGGCGCCCGACCGTCGTGATCCGCCGTTCGTCCGGGAGAAGATTGCCGCCTTCGTCCCGCGCATTCGTCATCGTGCGGAACTTGTAGATCGTGAAGAGCCGGCCTTTGTAGCCCGGCCGTGTCTGGCGGAACACGACCGGTGATCCGACCGAGAGCCGCACGAGGACGAACAGGACCAGGAGCACCGGCGAGAGGATGAGAAGCCCGGCGAAGGCGCCCAGGACGTCCAGCATGCGTTTCCCGTGATTTCTGTAAATACCGTGTTTAGGCGGGTTCATTTGACGAGAGAAAGCTCGTGCTCATTGTGTGAAGCGCTTCCCGGGTCACGGTACGCAGGAAAGAATCCAAGCCCGGGGTCTTCAGTCAGCGGCGGCTCTTTCTGTTGGCTGTTCAGCACGCAGAGCTCGTGGTAACGGTCCGGGTCAACGATCCATCGCCACGTCAGGAATTCATGCCGGCGGTCGGAGAAACCGGCTTTGAACGTGAAGAGGGAATCCTCCATGGCACCCACCCCGCCGCCGAGATGGAAGACACGGAGTCCGAGGGATGATCCCAACCGTCTGCTCGCGTCGATCACGAGTTTCATGGGTGAATAGCGCAGATAGTCGTTTCGCGTGCCGCCGAGATGATATCCGAGGATGCCGTTGCACTCGATCATCATCCCGCCGGCGATAAGTTCGCCGTCCAGGGAACAGAACACCAGCCGTGTCTTTGCGCAGCCGAGATTCTTGAGCCCCTCGAAATACGCGCTATCGAAGGCGTACTCCGCGTTCGCCGATACGCGCTCCATCGTTTCCGCATAGATCTGCTCGAAGGTGGCGATGTGCTCGCACGTCTCATCGACGACGACTTCCGCCCCGCGCCGGTACAGCATCCTGATATCACGTGCGTGGTTGCGACGGTATTGTGCGGTTTGATCGTTCTCGCCGAGTGTGAGGTCGATCGACACCGTGCGGCCGTTCAGGAGGAGGAGCCCTGAGTCGGCGACCAGCTGTTCCTGGGATAGCAGAGGATGAAATCGGGCGAAGACCGAGACGACGGATCGACGGCGCAGTTCTTCCTCGATGCTCTTCTGGAAATTCAGCGCAACCTGCCGGGGGACATCAGGCACGTTTGCAGTCGGCCCGGCATAGCCGTAGACGGAAGAGCAATCGTGGAGGTACGAGTCCGGAGGTGCAATCACCCCGTTTGCCCCGATGCTCCGGAAGAGCAAGGGTAGGGCGATGAGGAAGCCGTTCTCCTCGTAGACCCAGAGCTCGGCGCGGTTGCCGGTTCGGGTCTTCTCCAACGCGTTGTAACGTGCGAGAAAATAGAAGTCCCGTTGTTGACACCGTTCGATGACCGCGTCCCAGCGCTGTTGATCTTCGACATCGACTACCGACAGGGAGGAACACCGTGCATTCTTCGCGGTGGACAACGTCGGCCTGGCGCCAATCAATTCGGTCTCCGACGCCACGGGCTCCTCCGGCGGAGCCGTCACGACAGTCGGGGTTGCCGGAGCGAGGTCTTTGATGATTCGCGCCGGAACGCCGACCGCCGTGACATGGTCGCGCAAGTTCTTGGTGACGACCGCTCCTGCACCCACCATCGACCAGCTGCCGATGGTGATATTCGGGAGCACCGAGACGCCGATCCCGAGGAAGGTCCCTTCGCTCACGGTAACGGTTCCCCC
>DATJPR010000255.1:0-17221 GCA_035506295.1 Bacteroidota bacterium
CGAAAGCGGAACACCGGGAACATCGACGACCGGATCGTACGTGCCGTTATGATCAACATCGGTGAACGGCGCGCCTTGCGCTGCGGGCCAGTTCTGCCAGTCAAGCCAATATTGCTGCAGGATTTGCGCGGCGGGAACGGATTCATACCTCCCAATAAATGGGACCTCGCTGTTTTGGATGATGGACAATTCCCCGGCCGCTCTGGGATCCGCCGGATCGGTGACACCGGGGATCGGGGGGATATCAGGTCGGACTCGGTAGATCCGGTTCGTGGGGTTGGCGGGGTTGTCCGCGACCGGAGGGGTCGAATTTGTGCCTCGACTGAGAATCGGTCCAGCCTGCAGCGCCTTCCGATACATTGAGCCGCCGGTCTTCAGTGTGCCGGCCTGATAGCAACCCCAGACGATGCCATCTTCGTAGACGACGTGCTTGTTGTCCCCCCTTTGCCACTCGAGCCCTTCATTATCGGAGCTGTAAGGATTGTAGGCGCCATCCCCGTTGTTGCCGTAGTAACTAAAGATCTTGTTGATCAACACGGGGTGGTACACATCATCGGAAGTGGTTTTCGAAACGGCAGCAGGGTTTGTTGCCTTCCCGGGGTCACCAGCAATGGCCGAAGCGGAGATCAAAAGAAGTCCGAACACAGGGAGAGCGATGAATGACATTCGCGTTTTCATGTCATAACACCTTCTTCACAAAACTACCCTTTTCCTTCAAGCATGTCAAGAATCTGTGACGAGCGGCACAACGAGAGATGAAAGCCTCCGAATCCCAACGGCTGCTTTCATTTGAGGATTGCGTGAGGAAACGAATTCCAATTTGCATTTCTTGTTTTTGGGGTCTATCGTTACCTTGAAAACTCGGTCTGAGAGACCGAATTTCCAATGCGAGCATGACATCCACCTCCCCGGGATCAAGATCGGGACCAATACGTTCCGAAGATTCGGGTCCTTCTTGCCCACCATCAAGACCGCCCCGCTGACAACAGATGGCTCATTACGAAGACAGCCGTTGGAGTATCGCGCTGCTGTCGGTGCTGACCAACACCCTGCGATATCTGATCGCAATACGATGCTGAGAGCATTCGCTCAAAATCCAGCGGGCTGGGGATGCGTTGCACTTATTCTGCTGACAATGCATCAGACACCATGCCTTGCGGGGACGGCTGGAATCCTTGAGGGCATTGTGCGGGACAAGAAGACTTCGGAGGTCCTCCCTGGTGTGGTCGTCGAAATCCAAGCACTGAAACGAGGGTCGACGACCGGGCCCGAAGGTCGCTTTGAGTTCCATAACATCCCTTCCGCCACCTACGATGTCCGCTTCGCACTCGTCGGCTACCGGACGCTGATTCTGAAAGGCGTTGTCGTCAATGCCGATCTTCGAACGCGGCTTGACGTGGTTCTGGAGTCTTCGGAGATTTCCATCGGCGAAGTCGTGGTGACACAGCAGGCCCCGCTCGTCCATCCCGATGTGACAAGTTCCGCATATTTCGTCTCGAGCAACGAGATTCACGATCTTCCCCTGACTTCGGTGACGGACGTGGTCGGACTCAAAGCCGGAACGACGTTGGAAGGCAATATCCGAGGCGGAAGAAATACCGAGGTCGGGTACTTTGTCGATGGGCTCCCGGTGCAGAACTTGATGAGCGGCGGTCTCGGCTTACAGCTACCGCCGAATTCTGTCACGAATCTGAGCATATACACCGGAGGCTTCGAAGCGGAATATGGCAATTCGCTCTCCGGTGTTATCAACATCGTAACAAAAACGGGGGGAAATGAGCACGAGTTTTTCCTGCGGGCGCTGGAAGACAACCTCCTCGGCGGCACGCAGGTCAGCAAAGAAAAGGAAGTGGAACTCTCTGCGTCGGGCCCGATGGTCCGCGACCGGCTCTTCTACACGCTGAGTCTTGACGGCTCGATAAGCGGCACGCGCTGGTGGCAGGACTTCGAACGGATCTTCGCTGAACCTATCGATAATCAGCTCAGCGGCTTTGGCAAGCTTGAATACCAGTTCTCGCCGACGATGCGCCTCGATGCAGAAGTCTTGTTCTTCCTCCACCAGTGGCGTGACTACGACTTCAGCTGGCGGTTGGATCTCAACGGTCTTCCGGCCGAACGGCGGACGGCGTATCGCTTCGCGGTCATCCTCACGGATTCTCCGTCGGAATCGTTCTTTTATGACCTGAGCCTCTGCAATTATCGTGCACGCTCCAATATCGGCGATGGGTCGAAAAACGATCTCCCTGTCAACAATCCCTATCAATACGATTTTTTCCTTCAGTACGTCATCAGCGGAAGCGAGGCCCTGTGGATGCGGTCTTTGCAGAACACCCTGACCGCGAAGTTCGATGGCACCTGGAGCCCGGCCGTCAATCATCTTATGAAGTTCGGGGCGGAGATGAATTTCAATGACCTAACGTCCGACATCGTGAAGTACACGCCGAGGACAACCTACTTCGGCAGGCCGCTTGTCAACGAACCACAGCTCGATTTCAGCTCTACATACTCTTACGGACCGCGAAGTGGGGGACTCTATATCTCTGACAAGATCGGCGGCATGGAAAAGAGAGGCTCGCTTCTCAACGTCGGATGCCGTTTCGATTTCCTTGACCCTCGGGCCAGCCGGCCATCGATCAATCCCATTCTGATGGGTGATACGGCTTATGCGTATCAAGTGGCGGCTCCGGTCCGTGCTTCTCTCAAATACCGGTTCAGCCCCAGGGTCGGGCTCGGCCTGCAGGCAACGGAAAACAGTTACTTCTTCATTAATCTGGGATTCTATTTTCAGAATCCCCTCTTTGATTATCTTTACACCGGGATCGATCGCGTTGCGCTCGAGAAGGGGTTCTCCGCGCTGTTGGGAAATCCGGACCTCGAACCCGAGGAATCGACACAGTGGGAATTGAGCTACCGGTACTCACTTCCCAACGAAATCGTCCTCTCTCTGGCGTACTTTCAGAAGACGACAACAAATCTCATCGACTCGAAAACCTTTGTTCAAGGGGACGTCAGAATCGCCGGGACATTTGGGTTTGCGCAATTTGTAAATGTTCCGGAGGCAAGCGCGTCCGGGTTGGAGATTGTCATCAGCCGGGACCGCGGCAAGTGGCTGACGGGGGAGGTCTCGTACACCTATATGGTAACGGAAGGGAACAGTGGAAGCGCGTTCGACGGATTTTATCTTGCGGAATACGGATTCAAACCGATTGTACGATCCTTTCCTTTGAGCTGGGACCAACGACACACTGTCAAAGCGTCGATCCGGTACGCTTCGGACAACGGATATCTCCTTGACCTGGTGCTGCACTGGCACACCGGAAGGCCGTACACCTATTATCCGACGTCGAACGGTTTTACAGCGTCCCCGGGCCAGGATTTCGTTCAGAACAACGCCCGCATGCCGGACTTCTTCAACATTGACTTCAAGATGCAGAAACATTTCAGTATGGACTGGTGGTCGAAGGCTGACTTCTCGCTCTTCGTGGACATCCGCAATCTCACCAACGAATACAACACGGTGTGGATGGATTCGAATGGAAGGGAAGGCGGCGAATTGGGCGACCCGTCAGGACACACCATAGGAAGGCGAGCGCGATTTGGACTCCAGGTATCTTTCTAAGCTCCGGGCGTATGGAGCGGCTGTTCTCCTTGCATCGGCGCTCGCGGCTGGTGTGGGCTGTGACGAATCTCTGCCCCCCGTCACAGAACCATCGAACGTGCTCACAACGTCTCTGTCACTTAATCTGGGGGTGAACAAGTTTGTCTACATGTCGAACAACATGGCGCCGTCCGGAAACGATGGCGCCGTCGACGTGAAAGTGACCAACGTCTATAAAGATGCACTTTCCGATTCCGAGGGGGTCGATGTAAACGTCGTGATCTACCAGACAAGTCATCCTGAGCGGCGGGACACGATTGTATGTGATCGGCAAGCCGTGGTGAACCAATCCCTGTTCTACATCTACCTTCTCGCAATTCCGCCCGGTCAGACGCTGGAGATCATGAAACAGTGGACGCATTCGTTTCTCGACAGCACAGGGTGGGTACCGTTTTGGAAAGTCGCCGACCTCGACTCGACGATCGATGTTTCCGGGCGGAGTATCGGCGTGTACAAGGTCACATTCACGGTGAGTGCTACCGTTCGCGTATTCAAAACCCGGCCGACGGAGAGTGTTCCTCCACAAAAGTTTACCGTGTACTACAGGACCGACGGGCCATCATGAGGAGATGAGTGGTTCGCCCCCTCGATCTGTTCTGCAACAGTCCATTGTCAACATCGTACTATAACATGGTGAGCGTTGTACTCGATACCCAAGGAGCGTCCTTTGAGAATAGGGCGCGAACTCCCCTCTGTTGTCAGCGGGTTCCTCAACTCCATGCCGAGCACAGAGTAATCATTCCCATCAGCTAATGAGACTCCAATGAAGAAATACGATCTGGCCCGATGCACGATACTTCCCATCGCGATCCTGCTGTTCTGTGTCACCGGCAGGGTGTTTCCCATGACGCCCGATCCCGAGGGCGCTCCGCTTGCCAAAGGGGAACACACCGCCAAGATCAACGGCCTTACATTGTCGTACACCGTGGCAGGGTCCGGACCGGTGTGCATCCACCCAACCCCGGGTTGGGGACCGAGCAGTGAGCTCTATTCATTGTCATTGAAGCCGCTTGAGCAGAAGTTCACCATGGTGTATCTGGACACGCGCGGATGTGGCCGGTCGGAGAAGCCCGCCCTCAATGCATTAGCCATGAAGGATCTCGTCCAGGACCTCGAAGGGTTGCGGAAACACCTGGGAGTCGACTCCGTATGGCTCATGGGGCACTCGGACGGAGGGCTCATCATTTTGAACTACGCGTTCTCCTACGCCGGGCACGTGAGGGGTTTGATAGTGGTCGACGCTCCCTTAGGAGGCGGCGATCAAAGCGGTGAGCGGTTCAAAAAGCTTCAGCTCAGGAAGAACGAACCATGGTTTCCCGAAGCGTTCAAAGCCTTTCAGGCAGAACCCAAATCGCAGGAAGAGTTCACCGCTTCGATGCACACCATCATGCCGTTTTTCTTCTGGTCAATCGAGAATCTGAAGAAGAACCAGGAAGTCTTCGACAAAACGGACGTCTCCTTCTATGCCCGGCGTGGCCGAGGATCGTCTGATCAATCGACTGCCGACCTGGCGTCATTCTATCCGGTGATGACGATACCGACGCTCATCATCATGGGGAGCGATGACTTTGTCTGTTCGCAGTCTGCGTGCGAAGCAATTCAAAAAGAGATCCGCCATTCGCAGCTGCTCGTCATCAAGAACGCCGGGCACTTCCCATGGATGGAGCAGCAGGAAGAGTTTTTCGGAGGGATCAACAAATTTGTGATGCCTTACCTGCAATGAGCCTTGACAATTGGCCGCAGCAAGCACAACCGTCCGGAAATGAACAGAGAGTGTATCGCCGGCGGACACCCGTTGTGCCAACAACGCTAAATGCCTCTCAATTCCCATATGCTTTCCGTTCACCACAGTGGCCTCGTTTTTGCAGCAAAGAGGATTGCGAGGTAATACGCCATGCTGAAAAACTATTTCCGTGTCGCGCTCCGTATCCTTTTCCGTCACAAAGGGTACAGCATCATCAATATTGCGGGATTGTCCGTCGGGATAAGTTGTTTTCTCCTGGCGCTGCTTCTCGTTATGGATGAGCTTTCGTATGACCGGTTCCATGAGCACGCCGAGTCAATCTACCGTGTGCGGGTCGACGCCTGGGTGGGGGACAGGGAGTACCACACGGCACGCAGCAGCGCCCCTGTTACTCCGGCATTGTTGGCGGCCGTTCCGGGGGTCGAGGCGGTGGCTCGCATCCGGGTTGTCGGCGATCGCGCGATCCGGTACGAGGACAGGGCGTTCAATGAAACGCGCTTCTATTTCGTCGATTCCACCATCTTCAAGGTGTTCACCTTCCAGCCCGTCGAAGGGGACATGAAGAGTTTTCTCACCAGGCCCGGCGACGTCGTCGTCACCGAGGAAACGGCCCACAAGTACTTCGGCAATTCCACCGCGCTCGGAAAGACCTTCATCGTTGACGGCAACTTCCCGATTACCGTCTGCGGCGTCGTCAAGGCCTTCCCGTCAGAGTCGCACTGGCATTTCGATTTCCTGTGCGCGAAATCCACACGTGACTTCGGCGACGAACAAGATTGGTTCGGCAACAATTGGCACACCTACGTCCGTCTCAAGGAGGGCGTCTCAGCTGCGCAGGCGGAAGAGGCATTAAGCGGAGTCACCGTGAAGTACGTCATCCCGCGCCTTCAGGAGGTCTTCGGGATATCCGCCCGCGGCGTGCCCGGAGGGACTCTGCCGTATCGCTTCGTCTTCCAACCTCTGACGGACATCCATCTCTTCTCTCATCTCGACGAGGAGTTTGAGTCGAACGGGATGTTTACGACAGTGCTGATGTTCGGCATCGTCGGTGTTCTTGTGCTGATGATTGCCTGCATCAACATCATGAACCTCAATGCCGCACGATCGGCACAACGTGCGAAGGAAGTGGGGATTCGAAAAGTCCTGGGATCGGGGCGCGGTCAGCTCATCCAATTGTTCCTGAGCGAAACCTTCATCCTCTCCTTGGTGGCGCTTCTGGTGAGCCTCGCGACGATAGAACTGATCCTCCCGACATTCAACAGCATGACGGGGAGGCTCCTTTCTCTGGAGATGGTCGGCGTGCCGCTCCTGATCTCCGGATTGGTGCTCCTGATGATCCTCGTCGCGGCGTTGGCCGGGACCATTCCGGCAGTGGTTCTCTCGGCGTTCACTCCCGTCAAGGTGCTCAAAGGGCAGATGACGAAGGGCACGCAGGGGACAATGCTCAGGAGCATTCTCGTCGTCACGCAATTTGCGGTATCGATCGCCCTCATGCTCGGGACGGTGGTCGTGTTCCGGCAGGTGCAGTTCATGCGAACGCGGGATCTGGGGTATGACAAGAGCAATCTCCTGGTGGTGGACAATACCTGGCGGCTCAGCGACCGCTGCGAGGCGTTCAGGCAGGCATTGCTGCAGAGGCCGGGAATCGTCGACGCCGCATTCACGCAAAATCTTCCCGGCAAGGACATCAGCAGCGGCCTGTTCCGGGCTGAAGGCCAGGAGCGGTCCCAGTTGATGATGCTCCGCCAGTTGTTCGCGGGGCGGAACTACCTCAGCATGCTCGGCGTGAAGCTCCGGGAAGGACGTTTCATCTCAAATGATATCAGCACCGATTCTTCGGACGTGGTGCTGGTGAACGCGTCTGCGGCCAGGATGCTCGGATATGAACATCCGATAGGGAGGAAGGTGATCGGGTATTTCGGCCCCCAGGAGAGGCCGTTCACGATCGTCGGGGTCACGGAGGATTTTCATTACGAACCTCTCTATCAGCCGATTCTTCCGATGGTCGTGATGGTGTCGCGGGGCGAACCTACCCGGATCGTGTTGCGTGTGCAGGGGAACCTTCACGATGTCGTGGAAGACGTCGGCAAGCAGTGGGCGGCCTTCAGCGGCAATCAGCCGCTCACATGGTACTTCCTGGACGAACGCATCGACCGCTATTACCGGCGAGACGAGGCGGTCGGAACATTGTTCGGCATTCTCTCATCGCTCGGGATTTTTCTCTCCTGCCTCGGCTTGCTGGGTTTGACCATGCATGCCACGGAACGGCGAAGGAAGGAAATGGGAATTCGTAAAGTGCTTGGCGCATCGGTGTCGGGTCTTGGCATTCTCCTCGTGAGGGAATTCGTAAAGCTTGTGGCGATTGCCGTCGTGATCGCATGGCCGGTCGCGTACCTCTTCATGCACGGGTGGCTGGACACGTTTGCCTACAGAATAGACCAGCGGCCGGTGGACTTTGCGCTTGCAGGGCTCGTCGCCTTAAGTATTGCACTGTCCACGGTAGCCTATCACGTACGGAAGGTGGCGGTCGCCAACCCCGTAGAGAGCCTGAGGTATGAATAACGTTGAGGGCTTGGCTTGCGCAAAACGGGAATTTCTTTGATTGATCCAGATCCCGAGGTGTGGGGACCGCAGCATCAGTGAGAGAATGCCGGGGGTAAGCCTAGTCTTTGAAGAAGGCGCTGGAACCGCGGATCATGGTGCCATGCACCCAACCGTGGCTCCCGGTTCAAGTAGACCAGCCAGCCGGATTGTTCCTCGAAGGCTTTGTCGAGCCACTCGAACCCTTGATCAGCATCTCCCAAGGCAAAATGAATCAGTCCGATTTCGTAGGAGGCCACGTATTTCGTCCTGGCAATCGAGACAAGTTTGCGCAGGATCTCCTCAGCCCGTCCCCTGTCGCCGGCCGATCCGTATGCGTGTCCGAGCGCGCCGGTCATGACTGTATGTCCGCCTGAAAGCTCGACGCTCTTTCCCAGGGCGTCAATCGCGCTGTCGTGCATCAATTTCTGTTCGTACGCCCACCCGAGGAAGAAATGTGACCAGTGCCAGCCCGGCTCGGTTCGCACGGACCGCAGCGACTGTTCGAGCGCCTCATCGAACTGGCCGGCGAGTTGATAGTGCCACGCCAAGTGGACGTTCATGAGCATGTCCATCGGGTCCAGCTCGAGCGCCCGCTGGCTTTCCCGGAGCGATTCCTCCGTCCTGCCCATCGCAGTCAGGAAGTGGGAATACCAGTGATGGACCGCACTGTAATGAGGACTCAGCTCGATGGCCCGCCGGAACTCTTCTTCGGTTGCCTCCCAGTTCCTGTGGAAGTGGAAGAGACAGTAGGCCTTCGATGTGTGGGCTTCTCCTGAGGTATCAGCCTGGGCCAGCGCGCGCTCCGCGTAGGACATGCCCAACGGCATGACGGTCCGCGGTGGCTCCGTTCCGTTTTCCCATGCCCCGAGCGTATTGTAGCAATCGGCCAGGCCAATCAGCGCCCCGGTGTAGGCGGGATCGAGTTCCAGCGCCTGCTTGAAATACTGAATGGCATTCTGAATACCCACGGGTCGCCTCGCCCAGTAGTACCTTCCCTTCATGTAGAGCTGGTACGCTTCGATGTTTGTCGTTCCGGGCTGAACCACAGGAACCTGAAGATCCCGTGTGAGTTCGATCTGGAGCGCCTGGGCGATGGTGCGCGTGATTTCGTTCTGCAACGTGAAGATGTCTTTCAAATCGCGATCGTAGGTCTCCGTCCACTCCTGAAAGCCGCTCTGGACATTCACCAGCCGCGCGGTAATCCGCACCTTGCCGTCGGCCCGCCGGAAGCTTCCCTCCACAATATGTTGCACCTTGAGTTTGTACCCGATCGTGCGTATGTCCCGTTCCTCCCGGAACGCAAAGGAGGATGTCCGGGCCGGAACCCGCAACGAAGGGATGCGTGAAAGGGCGATGATCAGGTCTTCGGTGATCCCTTCAGCAAGATACTCATTCTCCTTCTCTCCACTCAAGCAGGAGAAGGGGATCACTGCAACCGA
This sequence comes from Bacteroidota bacterium, assembly GCA_035506295.1. Classification (GTDB taxonomy): domain Bacteria; phylum Bacteroidota; class Ignavibacteria; order UBA10030; family UBA6906; genus DATJPR01. Next base: position 9,425 of record DATJPR010000255.1, read on the forward strand.
CGCCGACGTCGCGTGGACTCTGTCCACGGGGACGATGGAAAGCGATTGCTGTTGGTGGGGAAAGCGTAGGGCTTCCTGCAGTTCGCCCATCGAACGCGGTCGGAGGGCCGGCTCTTTCTCAAGCATTCTCCCGACCATCTCATCGAGTACGCCGGGCACCTCCGGACGGAGGCTCGAGACGGGAAGTTGAGTATCATTGAGAATGGCATAGATCAGGGCGCTCTCATGTTCCCCGGAGAACGGGAGCTTCCCGGTCAGGAGCTCGTACAGCACAACACCGAAGGAGTAAATATCCGCCCGCTCGTCGACTTCTTCTCCTCTGAACTGTTCGGGAGGCATGTACGCCATGGTGCCGATCGGCTGACCATGCTTCGTTAGCGCCGACACGCCACTGAACTTTGCCAGACCGAAATCCGTGATCTTGACCGCACCATCCTCACGCAACATGATGTTGTCGGTCTTGATGTCCCTGTGTACGACGCCGTGCCTGTGTGCGAATTCGAGGGCTGAGGCGATCTGGCCTCCGTACTCAAGGACAGTAGAGAGGGGAAAGAGCTTGTTGCTCTTGGCAAGATGCCGCAGGCGATCCTTAAGAGTTCCCCCGGGGAGGTACTCCAGCACGAGGAACTGCTCGGACTCGAAGGTCCCGACGTCAAACAGGGTGGCAATGGAAGGATGATTGAGCGCGGAGATCGCGCGCGCCTCCCGCTCGAGGCGGGTGCGCTGCTCTTCGGAGGTAGTGGCGGCGGGGGACAGGAACTTGATTGCGACAAGACGCCCCAGGCGGAGGTCGCGTGCTTTGTAGACAACACCAGCAGCCCCTTCACCCAGCTTCTCCAGCACATCATAATGAAGGAACCTTGTGCCGACCATTCCCCGTCTCCAAGCCTCCGATGACCGGGGGGGAATATAGGCTCTTTCCTGGCACCTGTCAAGACCGTCGAGGGCTGGAGAGAGAGAGGTCCACAAACTCTCTCCACTCCAGCCTGGCAGACTGACGGACAGAGACCTCCTTACCTGCTCAAGATCAATTTTCTGGTCTGGCTAAAGGATCCTGACTGCAGGCGATAGAAGTAGACTCCGCTGGCGAGTCCCGAAGCGTTGAATATAGACTCATGGGGTCCCGCCGAAACCTCTCCGCTCAGCAACGTCCGCAATTCATTGCCAAGCAGATCGTAGACTTTGAGCGTGACAAAGCCTGCCTTTGGTATCGTGAAGGAGATAGTTGTGCTCGGATTGAACGGGTTCGGATAGTTCTGCTGTAGTTGAAAACCCCCGGCAATTGTTGCATTGCTCAGCCCTCGCGCACCAGTCAGAGCCAAAGGGGATGTGGCATATCTCATCCCTTGGTCTCCCCCGTACCACATGTGGAGGGTGGTGTTTGTGAGGAGCACAAACGGCGAATTCGCCACGGTAGCGCCGGGCTGCCCATTGGCCAATACAGGATTCCCTCCGTACTTGGTCCAGTGGATGCCGTCGGGGGAGCTGGCGTATCCGATACCGGAGGTTCTGAAGAAGAAGTCCAGCTCGTTGCCATTGTAGAACATCAGGTACTGACGGTTCGACGAATCGTAGACCACCGAGCACTCTCCGACACCGTGCGCGTCCCAAGCGCTCCCAGCCCCTGCGGCAAGGACAGGATTGTCGGCCGTATCCTTCACCCAGTGAATGCCGTCGGCAGAGGTTGCCAGGCCGATCCCGCAAGTCCCGGAACCATATCCAATGGACATCCCGGTGTACCACATCCTGTAGGTTGTGCCGTCAAACAGCACGCTGCCGGTGTGCACCAATCCGGCATCCCACTGGCCTGGTGCACCTACACGTACGACAGGATTGGAGGTGTCACGTGCCCACACGCGGCCGTCGCTGGATGTGGCACGGCCGATCTGCCACAGACTGGAAGCGGTCGACCCTGTAAACCACATCGTGTACCCGCTGCCGATTTTCAGCACCTTGGGGAGCCACGCGGCGAGGCCGTCCCATGAAGAACCGTCGGGCTTCATCACTGGGTTGAGCGTATCTTTCGTCCAGTTTACGGCGTCGGGTGAGGTAGCCCTCCCGACACTGAGGTCAATGCCGTTACCATTGGTCCCACCACTGTACCACATGACATAGTGGGAGTCTTGATACACGACCGACACGAAGCCAACCCAGTTCGAATCCCAGCTTGGACCCGTGCCTAGCACCAGGCTGCCGTAGTTGGTCCAGTTGATCTGGGCATCGCTCCGCGTCGGGGCAAGAAAGGCGATCATGATGCTCAGCATCACGATCGGTGCGGCACGCCGGGCTCGGCACCCGGGGCCTCCGGTGATTGAAACATGTTTCATATAACCTCCTGATTTGGTTGCAGCGTCACGGGCAACTCCAGTGCCACGGTGTAATCGGCCATCGGAGGGTGAATTCGCAGGGACGAGCTTCAATGGATGCTTGGTTCCGAGCACCCCTTGCTCGATTCCGAGCAGGTGCGGGAGGTGGCCTTCGCATATGCAACGACATTTCTTCAGCGAGGTCTGGTGTGGAGAGTTTACGCGGCAGGTGGTATTGTGAGGGTGTGAAGAAGTTCAGGGGACGGAACCGGTTTCCGACCGCCGCCCCCGTGTCGGTTCGTATTTTTCATTCCGACGTTGAAGGGCGTTTCGATCAATGCCGAGCAAGCGTGCCGCCTGCGACAGATTTCCGCCGGCCTGGAGCATAGCGAGCTGCACCATGCGCCGTTCAAGATCGGCGAGCATATCTGTGCCCGGCTCATTTGCCCGGAGGAGCGACTGTAGCGCCGCCGTGATGTCTTCGCCCGGGGTGTGTTCGCCCCCCACGCCGTTGCGCTGAAGGTCGGAAGGAACGATCACGCCCGGAGAAACAAAAATCGTGAGCCTCTCGACAGCGTTTCGGAGCTCGCGGACGTTTCCTTTCCACGGAAGCTCCTGCAAGGCCGCAAGTGTCTCCGGTGCGAAGTGGTGAGTTCCCCTGGATGTTTCTTCGAGGAAGGCTTGGGCCAGAAGCGGTATGTCGTCCCTCCGTTCCCTCAAAGGCGGCAGAGCGATGGGCAAGACGTTCAGGCGATGATACAAATCCTCACGGAACTTCCCCTCTTGCACCGTCGTCCGGAGGTCTCTGCTGCTTGCGGCGATGACACGGACATCGATGTCGATTTCCACCGAAGACCCCAGCCGGTAGAACGACCGCTCCTCCAGGCTGCGGAGGAGTTTCGCCTGCAGGTCGTAGGGCATCTCGGCGATCTCGTCCAGGAAAAGCGTCCCTTCATGAGCGATCTCGAATTTCCCTTTCTGTGGTCCCATGGCTCCCGTAAACGCTCCCCGCTCATGCCCATAGAGCTCGGATTCGAAGAGCGTTGCCGGTATCGCAGCGCAGTTGATGGCGACGAACGGCTTCGCAGCCCTCGGGCCGTCGAAGTGAATCGCGCGCGCCACCAACTCCTTGCCCGTCCCCGTTTCTCCGATCAGAAGGACGGTCGCGGAAGAGGCCGCGACAGCCGCAATTTGTTTGCGGAGGGTATCCATACTGGAACCCGTGCCCAGGATTTCTGTCGCCCCATGTTTTTGACGAAGCGTTGCCCTCAGGCGGAGATTGTCCTGGAAGAGTGTCTCATGCAGCCTGGCCCGCTTGATGAACCGGCTGGCGTATGCGGCAATCTTGCCCATCGTCCGAACAGCGTCCGGCGTAAAGGCAGGCCCCCCGCGACGGTTGATCATGTTGATCACGCCGATGATCTTCTCCGATGCGATGAGGGGGACGGCGAGAACGGGACCTGCCTCGCGCCAGCGCGCGGCCGGTTGACTGACCTTCATCTCCGCAAGGACATCGGCCGCGATCAGAGGGGCGCGATGCCGCTCTACCCATCCGGCAACAAGGAGGTTCAGACCGTGGTCGATTCCTTCTCCTGCCTCGGGGGCGCTCCGCGCCAGGGTTTGCATGGCTTCTCTGGAGACCGGACTGAACAGCAGGATTGCGACATGGTCGGCTCGGCACAACGAGACCGAAGACTCAATGATTGCCGCGAGCACGTCGTCGACGCCGCCCGCGTTGCTCACGGACTCTGCCAGCCGGTTTAGCCCTTCCAGCTCTTCGATCCGACGCCGCAATTCCCGAATTTCGTCGCTCATAAGCTTCCCGAGCTTGTAAGGGACTATATGACCATGACCGCGGATTAGGGAAGAGAGAGAGCAGCCCCTGAGAACGACCGAGGAGTGGTGTGACTTTGCGAAACATCCAGAATCTGCCCCTGGTTCCTGATTTTCCGCCCTCCGACGCTCCGACGTAGCGATATGGAATGAGCGGCAATTGGCGATGAACAAGTGGCGCGGAATCGTCGAAAAACTGCAAACTCAACCACATTGACAATCTCGATCGGCCAAAGTATATTTGTTCTATAATTCTCTCTTGGTGGTTTCCCCTGCCACCACGCACGCCGCCCTGGACCCTGTTTCAGCCGCCTTGTTGCAGAGCCTACCGCGACGACCTGCAGACTGGTTGCCGTTCGATGTTCCCCTTACGCTCTTCGACCCTCTCTCTTGAAAGGGAACGGAAATGACGCGCCGGTATCTCTGCATCTGCATCGCCCTCGCCATCCCCCTGTCTAACGCCTCAACCCAGAACGCAGCTTCATTTGATGTGGCGGCGTACAAGGCCTTTCTGTCAGCCAATCAGTACCTCGAGCCCGCACAACTTCAGTCGATGTATCCCGCGGGTCGATTTTCGAATAAATCTGCGTCGTCAAATCCATGGTATCTGGACAGCATCGACTATCGATACCATCTGACCTCGTATGAAAAGCAGCTCCTCGCCGATCACGGCTTTGTGGTGACGTCACGTCTCCCACAGCAAACCATGATCTCCGCCTTCGCAGATATCTACACGAAGGATCTTCCCGTTTTCGTCTCCACCGACGCTATCCTCGAGGCGGTGCATTTCTCGTACGATAGAATCCTCATGGATATCGAGAAGGGGACGATCATCCCCGCACTGAATTCTCTGCTGTCCGGGATGCGGGGGCAGCTCCCCACCCTGGCCCAACGATACAGCGCCGATCCACGCATGATGCCGAAGCTGCGGGATCTCGACGTCTATCTGACGGTACCGTTGAAACTCCTCGGGAATTCCATCGGACCCTATTTCTCGCAGAACGATTCAGTTGTTGCCGTTCTCCTCCAGCTCATCGCCAAACAGCATCCGACGGATGTGAAATTGTTCGCCGATATTCCGAGAACGATTGACTTCAGCCAGTTCACGGTCCGTGGGCATTATACGCAAAGCCCCGAGCTTTCACGGTACTTTCAGGCCATGATGTGGCTCGGAAGAACGGAGATCTACCTCATTCCACCCTCGGGGACCACGATCCTTTGGCCTGATTCTTGTGTCCAGCGCCAGGCCGTCGACGCGATCCTTGTCGTGGAGTCATTGAAAGCGAGCAATACCCAGCCGACACTCCAGATGATCGACTCGCTGGTTTCGTTCATGGTGGGAGAATCCGACAATGTCAATGTCACCGAGATGGAAAGCCTGATGGCGGAAGCGAATGTCGACAGTGCAGGAAGCATGTTGGACACTGCGACGTTTCACTCATTTCAGGATATCCTTCGCGAGAAATCGTACGCGTTCCAGCGGATTAATTCCCAAATTTTGATGGAAGGTTGGAGCAACCCCGATGGGGTGCAGCCCGCTTCTGCCTTCATGCTTCTCGGTCAGAGATTTATTATCGATTCGTACGTCACCGGGAACGTTGTCTTCGACAAGATCAAGTATCAGGGTCAGCTTGTGACGAGGATGTTGCCGTCGACACTTGACGTGTTGTTTGCCCTCGGGAACAACGCGGCGCTTCAGATTCTCGACCCGGAGCTTCAACACTATCACTACGCCCCCAACCTCGCCGCGCTTCGGTACCTGGTGGACTCGTACGACGATGATTTCTGGAACTGCTCGCTCTTTAATTGCTGGCTCTCGATCATCAGGACGCTGAACCCACCGCAGGTGCGCTCGGCCCTCCCCGGATTCATGCAAACAAGCGCATGGTGGCAGGAGAAGATGAACACGCAGCTTGCTTCATGGGCGCAGCTCAGGCATGACGATCTACTCTATGCGAAGCAATCGTATACCCCGGGGTATGTCGTGTGCTCCTATCCGCAGAGCTATGTGGAGCCCGTGCCGGAATTCTATGCACGGGTCAAGAAATTTGCGGAGATGGCAGCCCCGAGGTTTACCGCCCTTGGAGTCTCAACAATACCCACGTATTTCAATTTCCTGAGTGCAATAGCCGACACGCTTGGCACGATTGCCCAAAAGGAGCTAGCGGGGACTGCGCTGGAGATGGGAGAACGGGACTTTCTGAAGAGGATGATGTCGCTGTATACTGTGGAGGGAGGTTGTTCGGAAGGGGGACCTCAGTATCAGGGGTACAGCGGCTGGTACCCACGGCTGTTTTATGGTGTGAGCTATGGGGTGGACGCGTTGTCGCATCCGGAGCTCACAAAGACAGATTTCATTGTGGCCGACGTGCACACATCTCCCACAGACAGTGTGGGGAATCCTGTCGGGTGGGTGCTTCACGTGGGTGCGGGGCCGATCGATCTTGCGATCGTCAACGCATCGATGCCCGGCGGCGAGCCGTGTGCCTTCATCGGGCCGGTCCTGAATTACTACGAGCGGATCACCGAGAAATTCCAGCGCTTGACAGATGAAGAATGGACGACCCTTTGCACAATGGCGCCGACGATCCGGCCGGCCTTTGTGAATCTTTATCTTGCCGACGAGCGTGGTCAGTCAAGAGGGGCTGGACCGGAACTTCTGACCGGGATTTCCGACGAGACCATGCAGGTGCATCCCGGGTCGTACGTGCTCTATCAGAACTACCCCAATCCATTTAATCCCTCCACGTTCATCACGTTCACTGTCCCGTGGTCATCAAAGGGCGAACAGGTGAAGCTTGACATACTCGATGTTCGTGGGGCGCGGATTGCCGGTTTGATTGATGAGCGGCTTGGCTCCGGCAGCTATGTCGTACGATGGGATGGACACACCTCGGTCGGATCGGCAGCGGCAAGCGGAATCTACTTCTATCGCCTTCGAGCGGGTACCGTCTCGATGACCCGAAAGATGATTTTGCTGAGGTAAGAGAAGAGTATGGTCGGATCGGCTGGGTGAATTGTCACTTGTCAATTGAAATTTGACAAGCGACAATTGATCTTTTGTGCCCGGAATCCCGCCCGAACACTCCGCATAAACACCGTGCGGGATTTCGCGGCGGACGGAGCCGCCCCCTCAACTTGAACTCCAGCCGGATTTCGTGAACAAGAAAACGAAAACCACCCTGAAAACATTGGGATGGGTTTCGTTTTGAGTGCCCGGATTCCAAACTATGTATCACTTATAGCGCACCGAGTTTTCGAATTGTCGATGTGTGCCTGCGGAAATGTACGGTTTCCCAGAACTTGATTAGATCCTGCAGAGCGAGAAGGACGTAGCGTCCACTCAGATCGCCTTCATACAAAGCACCCTCCTCTTATCCCGCGCAATCCTATCTCAAAGATCAGCACCGATCCTCAAAGACATTGGCGTATGGGATCAAGCAACAACTGATCGACCGTGGTCGGAAAGAAATGACTAGTGAGACGCGAATTGATAATCGAGATCTGCATCCCTTCAAACGCGCGATCGATCGGTCTGAGGTCGTTCACCTTCAAGGGAGTCGGCATTATCCAGGTCGAAAATCTGGGTTTTGTAGTTCCATTCCGTCAGAAAGTATGTCCGGAGTCCGAGAAGGTCTGATTTTGCACAGAGTCAACG
>DATJPR010000256.1:0-34698 GCA_035506295.1 Bacteroidota bacterium
TGAACGTCCATGAGCATCCTCATCGATAAAAAGACCCGTCTTCTTGTGCAGGGGATCACTGGCGGAGAAGGAACGTTTCACACACGGCAAATGATTGAATACGGCACCAACGTTGTCGCCGGCGTAACGCCAGGGAAGGGCGGAACACAGTACGGCGGAAACGACAGGGACCGATTCACGCATCCGATCCCCGTGTTCAACACGGTGGCGGATGCGGTCGCCGCAACCGGCGCGAATGCATCCGTCGTCTTTGTCCCGGCGCTCTACGCCGCGGACGCCGTCCTCGAATCCGCCGACGCGGGAATCGCCCTGATCGTCTGCATCACCGAGGGCATCCCCACGCGCGATATGCTCCGCGTGTATGAAAAAGTGTCGGCCCGAGGAGTCCGGCTCATCGGCCCGAACTGCCCCGGCATCATCTCTCCGGGACTCTGCAAAATCGGGATCATGCCCGGCTTCATCCACAAACCGGGGAAGGTCGGCGTGGTGTCGCGCAGTGGAACGTTGACGTACGAGGCCGTCTGGCAGCTCACCGAGCGCGGCATCGGCCAATCCACATGCATCGGCATCGGCGGCGATCCGGTGATCGGCACGAGATTCCTCGATGCCATGCGACTGTTCAACGACGATCCGGGGACGGAAGCGGTCATCATGATCGGTGAGATCGGTGGGACGGCTGAGGAAGAGGCTGCGGCATTCATCAAGAATCACGTCAAGAAGCCCGTCGTGGGGTTCATCGCCGGACAAACCGCGCCTCCGGGAAGAAGGATGGGGCATGCAGGCGCCATCATTTCCGGGGGAAAAGGAACGGCGCGGGAAAAAATGGACGCCCTTCGTGCCGCAGGGATCCATGTTGTCGAGGATCCGGCACTGCTCGGGGAAACCATGGAACGCGTTCTCACGCTCCGTCATAAGCGTCCGTCGGCGCGGAAGCCCGCCTCGCGGCCGAGGCGCGTGAGCACCCGGAAGCCGGCAACATCGGCGTCCCGGCGGAAGCGAAGAGCGTAAAGGGACTCTGGGACTGTGCGACGATGTGACTTTGCCATGAGAACATTTTCTGCATACTCGCTAACGCATATTGCCTGCTTTGCCAGCTACTCGATCAATCACTGATTCAAGGCCTATTCCTCGATGAAAGAGCGCACTCTCGCGATCCTCAAACCTGATTGTGTCAAACGCAACCTCATCGGTCAGGTTCTCTCCCGCATAGAAGCCGCGGGCTTCACAATGCTTTCCCTGAAAATGGTCAGGCTGTCGCAACAGACCGCTGGCGGGTTCTACGCGGTGCATCGGGGCCGACCCTTCTTCAATGATCTTGTTGCCTTCATGAGCTCGGGTCCGTGCATCCCCATCGCTCTTGAAAAGGAAAATGCTGTCGCCGATTTCCGGGCGTTGATCGGCGCGACAGATCCGAAGGACGCGGCCGAGGGAACCATCCGCAAGGAGTTCGCGGCAAGCAAGGGCGAGAATATTGTGCATGGGTCCGACTCACCCGAAAACGGCCGGATCGAAATCGCTTATTTCTTTTCGGAGCGTGAGATCGTCGGCATGCGGTAGCACGAAAGGAAGTCAATCGAATGGCGCTCCGCAGGTGGCAAACGCTCTCCCGGGCGGTGCGTGCGGCCAATCCCTGGTGGACGTATCGTCTGAACACGTTTCAAATGCCGGACGGAAAGCATGGCGAGTATCACTTCGTCCACACCAACGGTTCCTCCCTGATCATTCCCATCCTTGCCGACGGGCGCCTCGTCCTCGTGAACCAGTACCGCTACCTTGCGGAACGCGAGAGCGTTGAGTTTCCGTGCGGGAGCGTCAACGAGGGCTCGACGTATGAGGAGACTGCACGGCATGAGCTCCGCCAGGAAACCGGCTACGAGGCCGGATCGCTAAAGGAAGTGGGAATGTTCAACCCATACAACGGCGTGACGGACGAGTTCTGCAAGATCTATTGTGCAAGGGATCTGTGTCACGTTGGCGGGGTCCCGGACGCGACGGAAGAATTCGAGGTCCTGACCTGGAGCACGGCGGAGCTCGAACACCACATCGCCGACGGCTCGCTGTGGGACGGCATGACCATCGCTGCCTGGACGATCGCACAAGGGAAGGGCCTCTTTGCATAACATGAGGTGCACGGCAGCACTGCTGCTCCTCATCCCCCTGGTGATGCGCGCGCAGGTGCTCACGGGAGATGACGTCCTTCTTCGTTCACGCCTCGACATCCTCTCGGGGAAACGCGTCGGTGTTGTGGCAAATCAAGCGAGCCGGCTCCGATCGGGCGACAACCTGGTGGACGCTCTTGTCCGACACGGGGTCAATGTGACGGTGATCTTTGCACCCGAACATGGCTTCCGCAGCGTTGCCGGGCCCGGCGTGCCGCTGGGAGACACGATTGACCTTCGGACGCGCATCCCCATTTCTTCCCTCTACGGCCGCACGACGAAACCCACCGATGCCATGCTCGGTCGTGTCGATGTTCTCGTCTATGATCTCCAGGACGTCGGAGTCAGGTTCTACACGTATACCAGTACGATGTATCTTGTGATGGAGGCTGCGGCGGATCGGCACATCCCGGTCGTCGTCCTCGACCGGCCGGATCCGCTCGGAGGCGAGATCGTAGACGGTCCGATTCTCAGTGATTCGCTCCGTTCTTTCCTGGGCATGATGCCTTTGCCGGTCGTCTATGGACTGACATGCGGCGAGCTTGCGAGAATGATCGTGGGCGAGCACTGGCTGGGAAAGGGAAGGGAAGTCGATCTGACGGTCATCCCGATGGAGGGATGGAAGAGAACGATGTCGTGGGAGGGAACGAAACTGCCATGGTTCCGTCCATCGCCGAACATGCCAAGCCCGGGAACGTGCCTGGCGTATCCTGTGACCTGCTTCCTGGAAGCAACGAACGTGTCCGAGGGGCGTGGAACGGATTCGCCCTTCGAGACGATCGGTGCTCCGTTCATCGACGCCGATTCGCTTGTTGCGGCTCTTCGTCTTGAATGCCCGGAGATTGGCTGGGAGCCGGCTTCATTTACACCCCGGTCATCGAAGTACCGCGACACGCTCTGCCATGGAGTGCGACTCCGCCTCGATTCGGTTTCTGTGGTTAGACCTGTGGAGTGCGGACTTTTCCTCGTTCGCATTCTCATGCGTTTGTGCTCCCGCACAATGGAGATCAGAAAGGACGGCCTCGACCGTCTGGCGGGATCGTTCACCTTCTTTCAGTCGTTAAGCAACCATGCTCGTGATCAGGACGTCTTACCAGTATGGGAAAAGGGTGCTGCAGAGTTTGCCCGGCTCTCGAAGAGATACCGTTTGTATCCATGAGGATGTGAGTCCTGCGTTTTCTATTATTTGTCATGATCCCCCAGGACGGAACACCAGATGGGAAGAAAGGCGTTGGAACATAACAAGATAGCGCGCCTCTCCGTCCAAAATGCTTGACTTTTCAGGGGGATTTTCGTAATTTTTTGGCTATCTTGAGGTTGTGTACCTGCGAAATTGGACACCATAACCTTCGTGAAGGTGCGCCATGGACGATGAATCGGGAATTCTGAAATCCCTTCGAATCGAGTGGCTGTGGCCGTATGCCGTGCTGGCGGGGTTCGTGGCGCTGGCATCCCTTGTCGCCGGGTTGTTGCTCCATTCGACGATCCTTGAGGTTGCCGGAATTCTCCTGCTGGCGGCCACTATCGCGTATGGGGTACTGACAAAGCCCCAGAAAGAGGGTGAGTCCATGACGGAGACGCACGGGGAGGATGAGCGACGACCGGAGGCTCCGGTTGATTCTCATGAACCCCCGGGGGTGCTGATGTTTGACGACTACCGCGCGGGGAGCGTCGTTCACATGTCACCCGCGGACGCCGACAGGACAGAAGTCGTGCCTTCCATGAAGACCACGCGTCCCGCGCCGAAAGAAGGGAAGGGGCACCACGCGAGACAGCTGGACATTCCGGATTTCTTCGACTTCGAAACAGAAACGTTGTACACCGACGTCGAGCCGCGAAGCGAGTTTCATTCACTGCTCGACAAGGTCCTCCTTGTCGTGAAGGATGTCTTCTTCGCCAACACCGTCGCGTACTTCTGGGCGAACAACGAGAAGAAGGAGATGGTGCTGGAATCGATGGCCAGCGGGGATCTGCGATTCATGAAATCGCGGAGGTTCCCGATGGGTGAGGATCTGGTGAGCAAGGTGGGGCTCACCGGAAAGCCGGTCATTGTCGGTGCAGTCAACGCGGCGTCCGAACACGAGCTTCTTCCGTACTATGAGGAGGAAGCAGGCGTCCGCTCCGCAGTCTGCGTGCCTGTGTATTATGCGAACGGTGGGACCGAAGTTTCGCCGGTGGGAGCGCTGATCATCGACAGTCTCGCGGAAGATCAATTTGGGGACGAGACCCTCGTGGTGCTCGGACGATTCACCAAGCTTATTTCCGTCCTGATCAAGAGTTACACCGACAAATACGATCTCCTTCTTGACGCAGAGCTGCTGGCGTCCATTCGCAGGATGCGCGACCGGATCGGGACGGCGCCGACGGAGGACGGGGTGCTCGAAGCGTTGATGGACGAAGCGAACAGGCTCTCGACATGGGATTCTCTGATGCTGACCCTGTACGACGAGAAGCAGGACGGCTGGACCATCCAACGCTTCCGGAACAAGGGTAGCCAGCCATTGGTCAATGCAGGAGAACCAGTCGAGACAAAATCCAGCATCGTGGGAGAGGTCATCCTCTCCAATGCTCTCCGTGTCGTCGACGACTTCGGCGCTGAGACGCGTCCGCGCTTTCATGCATCGGAACCCCACGCCGAGGAGGGATCTGCCCTCTGTGTGCCGATCAGCTCGTTCAACAGATGCTACGGAGCGCTCTATCTTGAGAGCCGGAGGCCACAGAATTTTCAGAAGAACGAAACGGAGACGATGTTCCGTCTCGTGCAGAACGCCGCAGCAATGCTCGAGACCGTGTACCTGAACGATGTGATCAAGGAACACGTTCCTATCGACCAGGGCACCGGCGCGTTGACGGGCAAGCACTTCCAGCGTCGCCTGGCGGAGGAAGTTCAGCGTGCGTCCGAGCTTGGTGCGGAACTGAGCCTTGTCTCGATCGCCCTCGATCATTCCGAAGAGCAGCTCCAGCGCTTTGGCGCCGGCGCTGTCGATGCGATGGTCAACGCGGTGTCCGGGATTGTCCGCACGAACCTGCGGTCGTACGACGTTGTCGGCAGGGAATCAGCGTCCCGCCTCAATGTGCTGCTCATCGGCACGCCGGCGAGCGACGCATATCTCTGGGCCGAGAAGGTGCGCAAACAGGTGGCGGGGCAGGTTGTCGTGTCCGGCGCACGGTCGTTCTCCACGACGGTGAGCATGGGAATTTGCGGCCTCCTTGATGGGATGTTGGTGGATGATCTGGCGGAGGGGACGCGTCACGTTCTGGGCAAGGCGCTGGAACACGGAGGGAATCTTGTGCGAGTGTATTAAAGCGTAGTTCATCATCTAGCAGTAGACACGGCGAAAGGCGGTTGTATGGCGAAGACACAAACGTTTGCCGACAAGGCGACGAAAGCAGCACAAATGAAGGGCGCGAAGTGCCCGGTTTGCGGACAGATCTTCCAACCGATCAAGCTTGTCTCTTCGGAGAAGGCGGCATCGGGATGGAAGTTCAATGAACACCGGGTGCAGCTCTGCAAGTGCAACGAGAAGGAAATTTACGCGTAAGAACTTTTCCGGGATTTGTACGTACTCACAAATCAGGAAGAGGCAGTCACGACGCTTGAACGGAAAGTCCTCGTTATTGTCCTTGACGGAGTCGGTGTGGGAGAGCTTCCCGACGCGGGAGCCTACGGAGACAGGGGGAGCAACACGCTTGCGCATATCGCCGATGCGGTGGGAGGCCTGAGTCTTCCGAACCTCGCAACAATGGGGTTGGGAAATATCCTCGCAGTCGAAGGCGTCCCACCCTCCGCAGAACCGGCGGCGAGTTACGGAAAGATGGCGTGCCTTTCGAAAGGGAAAGACAGCACGACCGGACATTGGGAACTCGGCGGACTCGTGGTGGGAGAAGAGTTCCCCACGTATCCCCATGGTTTTCCTTCCTCTCTGATCGAACGGTTCAAGCGCGCGACCGGGGTCCGCGGGGTTCTGGGAAACGTCCCGGCATCGGGGACGGTGATCATTCAGGAGTTGGGCGACGAGCACGTGAGGACGGGATTCCCGATCGTGTACACCTCCGCCGATTCCGTCTTTCAGATCGCCGCACATGAAGCGATCATTCCGTTGGAACGGCTGTACGCGATGTGCGAGACGACGCGCAGGGACGTTTGCGTCGGCAGGCATGAAGTCGGCAGGGTCATCGCGAGACCGTTCATCGGCTCGTCGGGCTCTTTTGTCCGCACTCCGCGCCGAAGAGATTTTTCCCTTCCCCCGAAGGGCGAAACGCTTCTGGATGTCGCCGTCGCGCACGGTGTTACGACGATCGGCGTTGGGAAGATCGAGGACTTGTTCGCGGGGCGTGGTCTGAGCCGTGTCCTCCACCAGGAGAACAACGCGCGGGGAATCGAAAACATCCTTCGTGAGTCGTCTGGTCTGCGTCACGGCATTCTCTTCGCCAACCTCGTCGATTTTGATATGCTGTACGGGCACCGGAATGACCCGGCAGGATTCGCGGGGAGTCTGCGCGAATTCGATGCCGCCCTCCCGGGGATCCTGGCCACTCTTCAGGAAGGCGACGTCCTCGCGATCACCGCGGATCATGGGAACGATCCGGTTGGCCCGGGGACGGATCACACGCGGGAATACGTGCCGATTCTCTGGTACGCCAGAGGAAGGACAGGCAGAGCGCTCGGACGGCGAAGGTCCTTCGCTGACCTTGCAAAAACTATCGCGGATCTCTTCGGATTTGAGAACCGACTTTCGGGGGAGAGTTTTCTTTCCCTGACTCTCGCATGAGTGACGATCGATGGGTGGTGGAGTTCGAGGGAGAGATGGATGAGGAAGGCCGCATACGGGTTCCCGACCATCTTGCCCGGGAGATGCCGGCGCGGATCGGCGCTCTCCACGTGAGGCTTTCAGGAGCAAAGCGGATGAAGGAGCTGGTCGCGAGGGGAGTAACGGACGCCGAAGTACGGGCCGTGTCGGAGTTGCAGTCCTCGCGCGAAGCGGATGTCTTCAGAGCACTTGCGGCAGAGGGGAGGCTGAGGGAGACGTCCTTTTCCCGGCGCCTTGAGGGGTTGGTGAGGGAGAGAGAACCCTGACTCCGCCGAAGATTGTTGTTCATACTGATGTCCTCCTGGAACATCTTGTGGCCCGCAACCACCCGTCGTTTTTTCGCCGGGCCCTGAGGACATACTTTTGCTATACGACGGTGTTCCAGGCGATCGAGCTGTTCTCGATTGCGCGATCGGACGAAGAGCGGCAGGCTGTGGAAGACATGCTCGCGGTGCTGAAGATCCTGGGCGTCAACGGGAAAAGCGTCGTTCGCATCGCCGACGATGTCGCACGGGCGGGTGAGCACAAGGAACAATCAGGGTATATTGCCGGGGTGTGCCGGGAAAGCCGGCTGCCGTTATTGACCTGGATGAAGGCCGAGTTCGAACGATTTCCCGGCCTCGTCGTTGTCGATCCCGGTACGTTGACGTTGCCTCCTCATAATACTGAACGAGTCTCATCGAGGTGATGGATGGTCAAAATTACCAAGCAGTATACGAATCGGGAAAGCCAGTCTCTCGATAAGTATCTGCAGGAGATCGGCAAGGTTGATCTCTTAAAATCCGAGGAAGAGATCGAGCTGGCCCGGAGGATCAAGAAGGGTGACCAACGGGCGCTGGAAAAACTCACCAAGGCGAATCTCCGTTTTGTCGTCAGCGTCGCGAAGCAGTATCAGAACCAGGGCCTCTCGCTCGGCGACTTGATCAACGAAGGAAATCTCGGGTTGATCAAGGCCGCCAAGCGGTTTGATGAGACGCGCGGCTTCAAATTCATCAGCTACGCGGTGTGGTGGATCCGGCAGTCCATCCTGCAGGCGCTGGCGGAACAGTCACGCATCGTGCGCCTTCCCTTGAATCGTGTGGGCGCGCTGAACAAGATCGGCAAGGCGTTCAGCTCCCTCGAGCAGGAATTCGAGCGCGAGCCTAGCGCGAGCGAGCTCGCGGAAGAGCTCGATATGTCGCTCTTCGAAGTCTCGGACACGCTGAAGATCTCGGGACGCCACCTCTCGATGGACGCGCCGTTCGCACAGGGCGAAGACAACCGTCTGCTGGATGTAATCCAGGATGAGCGCCAGCCTGCTCCTGACAACGAGCTTATGAAGGAATCGTTGAGCAAGGAAGTGGAGCGGGCGCTCTCGACGCTCAGCGATCGGGAGGCGGAGGTCATCCGCCTGTACTTCGGTCTCGGGAGGGAACATTCCCTCACGCTGGAGGAGATCGGCGAACGGTTCAAACTTACGCGCGAGCGCGTCCGCCAGATCAAGGAGAAGGCGATCCGGCGGCTGAGGCATGCGTCGCGGAGCAAGCAGCTGCGTTCGTACCTGGGCTAGATGCGCATCCGGCGGAACACGATGGCACGCGGAACTGCGACGTGCGTGGTGGGCGTTGCTGGGATTGTCCTGGCGGGGGTGATTCTCGCCGGCTGTTCGACCACCGCGCCGCGCTTCCGGGCGGAGCGGGAATCCGATGAGACGGCCGACGAGGAATGGGACAGCCCGGCGGACTCCGCCGCGGTGACGGAGGAGATTGCGCGGGACGACGATCGCAAGGTCGATCTCACGACGGAAGCGGAGTACCTCAGGAATCCTCCCAGGGAAGTGACGGACGACACGCCGGCGGGCGTGAGCCGCGACAAGATGCTGCTGGATATCATCTCCTACCTGAAAGTCCCGTATCATTACGGCGGTACGACGCGGAACGGGATCGACTGCTCGGCCTTCACGTCGTTGATCATTGCCGACGCGGTGCGCGTATCGCTGCCGCGATCCGCGAGCGGGCAATTCCGTGTGGGGACGAAGGTCCCGAAGCTCGATCTCCGCTTCGGCGACCTGGTGTTTTTTCGCACAAGCGGTCGGCGTGTCTCGCACGTCGGCATCTTCCTCGAGAATGACATCTTCGCGCATGCCAGCGTGAGCGACGGCGTGACGTTTTCATCACTCGAGAGCAAATACTACAAGAACCGTTATGCAGGCGCGCGCCGGGTTCTCCCGTAAGCGCCGGGGCCAAGGATTACTGCGTGGCATTTCTCCCGATCTACATTTACGATCATCCCATCCTCCGTCGAAAGGCGAAACCCGCCCGCAAGCCCGATGAGCAGCTCGTCACGCTTGCGAACGACATGGTCGAGACGATGCGGAACGCCTGCGGGATCGGCCTCGCGGCCAACCAGGTGGGATCGCTCCACCGCATGATTGTGATCGACGCGGCCGAGGCAGGGGAAAACAAGTCCGCGCCGCCGCTGATCCTGATCAATCCGGAGATCGTCAAAGAAGACGGTCTGGTGACGATGGAGGAAGGGTGCCTCAGCATCCCGGACCTGCGGGAAAACGTTGAGCGCGCCGAACGCATCGCCGTGCGGTTCAGGGATCTCGAGTTCAAAGAGCAGGAAATCGACACGGACGGATTGCTGGCCCGCGTGATCCTCCACGAGTTCGACCACCTGAACGGCGTATTGTTCTTCGACCACCTGAACATCGTCCGGCGGAAACTTCTCCGCGGCAGACTGAACAAGATCAGGAACGGGGAGTCCACGGTCACGTATCCCGCCATCGGCGCCATCGAAGTGCCGCGCGACCCGAACGCCCCGCGCATCCTGAACGACTAACTTTCCGCACACGGCCTCCGTGCCTTCCTTCCGCATCATATTCATGGGGACGCCGGACTTCGCAGTTCCGAGTCTGGAGCGCGTCATCGCCGCCGGCTATCCGGTTGTCGGCGTTGTCACCGGACCGGACAAGCCGCGGGGGAGAGGGCAACAGGTGTCCGGCACGCCCGTCAAAGAAGCGGCGGCAAAACATGCCATTCCGATTTTTCAGCCCGAGTCGCTCCAGGATGCGACGTTCGAAACCTCCCTCCGGGCATTGAACCCCGATCTCATAGTTGTCGTCGCTTTTCGGATCCTCCCGCCCTCAGTATTCACGATCCCGCGTTGCGGGTCGTTCAACCTGCACGCGTCGCTGCTGCCGCGCTATCGCGGCGCCGCGCCGATCAACTGGGCGATCATCAATGGCGAGACCGAGACGGGTGTTTCGACGTTCTTTCTCGAAGACCGCGTCGACACGGGGAAAATCATCCTCCAGAAGAGCACTCCCATCACCCCTGATGACGACGCCGGTACGTTGCATGACAAACTTGCCCGGATCGGCGCCGATGCCGTTCTGGAAACGGTCCGCGCGATCGAAGCGGGCACTGCCTCGCCGGTTTCGCAGGATGCCCGTCTCGCTTCCAAGGCTCCGAAGATCTTTAAAGATGACTGCCATATCAACTGGTCGCTCGACGCCGAGCGCGTGAGAAATTTCATCCGCGGGCTCTCACCCCTCCCCGCAGCATGGACCACGCATTCCTCGACTCTCCTGAAGATCTTCAAGACAATCCACCACGATCACCACACCGGGATTCCCGGAGCTTTGGCAGTCGAAGGCGACGCCCTTATTGTCTCATGCGGGACAGGCCGGCTTCGCATCCTCGAGCTGCAGCAGGAAGGCCGGAAGCGCATGCCTGCCGGCGAATTTCTCCGCGGCTTTTGCGTCGGCGCCGGCGTTCGTCTGGCCTGAACCACCTACCTCTCAGACATAACCTTTCCTTAACACCCCGATCACGCTCAGGTAACACGCCCTTTGTACCTTGAAGGAGATTTCCCAAGGTGAGGTTTCTGCGTGCTTGAACGTGTTTATCATTGGGATGCTGCAAGTGTCGTCTGGTTGTGCGACCGGAGGAGGGATTCTCTGAGCCGCTTCATGAGAGGCGCAACGAAAATCGGCGACGGTTATGCCTGGATAAGCCTGGGCATTCTTCTCGGCATAACGCAGAGTTCCGGTCCGCGATTCATCCTCTTGCTTGCAGCGGCATTTTTTATCGAGCTCACGCTATACAGCGTGATCAAGCGATTTGTGTCCCGGCACCGTCCCTTTGTGGCACTCCCGGCCGTAACGATGCTGATTTTGCCGCCCGATGAATTCTCTTTCCCATCCGGTCACACTGCGGCTGCATTCGTCATGGTAACAGCGGTTGCGGCGTGGTTTCCAACACTTCTCGTGGTCATGCTTCCCCTGGCACTCCTGATCGGCATTTCGCGGGTCTACCTCGGTGTGCACTATCCGAGCGATGTGCTGGCGGGAGCGGCGCTGGGGATATCCTCGGCGGAGATTGCATTTGCGATCCTTCGCTGAATTCATGGTTCTGCGTCAATTGTCCACTGTCCATCGACTACTGTCCATTAAGGTTTCCAGTTTCGTCTGCATCCTCGTGCAGACGAATCGAGGCCCTGCTGCAGCACCTGACCCCTGCGGCGGGGCCTCACCATTTCACGACATAACAGTTTGGTAATACTGGCATAATCATGAGGAAACGCTCAACGGGTATATTGGTGTCATTCTCGCAGGGTCAGGGCATCGATGTGTCCCTCAAGGGCCGGGGAGCTGTGGCATTCAACAGTCCCGGCTCCATCGCTCAACACAATACCTCTCACGACGTTCTGTACACATGGGAAGAATCCGGACGAGGATCCGTGATCCGTTGAGCACGCGATGTGCGGAGAAGTACAACCAACAATCATCAGAGAGGATTTCTATGAAACGCGTTTGGTTCTCCATGCTTCTTGCTCTAGCGCTGCTCCCCGTGTCTGCCCTGGGCCAGGGGAAGTTCAGCGGCATCATCTTCGGGGACTACTTCTATAACGCAGCCCGCGACTCGAATTTCTCAAAGGGAAATCTCCCGAGCGCGGCCACCGGCGGCGCGAAGAGCATGCAGGGGTTTCTCATTCGCCGCATCAATTTCTCGTATGACTTTGACGTCAATGAACAGTTTGCCGGACGGTTCCGGCTGGAGATGGACGGAAGCGGTGGGCCGACCGGGGCAACGACGACAGACAAGAAGCTTGCGGCGTATGTCAAGGACGCGTGGTTGAAGTGGAAGGGCGTGTTCACCGGAAGTGATCTGATTTTCGGTATCCAGCCGACGTCCGCATTCGACGTCTCTGAATCCGCGTGGAGCTACCGGAATCTCGAGAAGACGATCATGGATCTTCGTGGGATCGTTCCTTCACGAGGGCTCGGTGTCGCGTTGAAAGGCAAGCTTGACGATGCGGGGGTCTTCGGCTACTGGGTGATGGTTAACAACCCGGGATCAGGATCGAACCCGAAGGATCTGAGTGCGACTGCCAGCCAGAATCAAGCTGACAAGTACAACATCTATTCCCTCCAGCTTCAATTAAAGCCCTCGAAGGAGTTCCTCGCCACCTTGTACGGCGACTTCCGGCCTGCGGCGCCAGTCAACGATCCGACAAGCACCACGGTGCCCAAGGCAACAGAGGGACATGGGACGATGACGGGTGCCTTGTTCCTGAATTACTCCGACGGGCAGACTTACTCGATCGGCGCCGAAGGATTTCTTCAGTCCACATCCGACGCCTATGCCGATCCGGCCAGTCCTCCCCAGTTGAAGGCATTGTCGGCGATGGGTCTTTCGTTCTGGGCGTGGGTGAATTTCAACCCGGGACTTGCCCTGGTGGGTCGGTTTGACATGTACGATCCCAGAACCGGAAGCAACAATGCGGAAAAGGGCGACAGCAGGAACTACATTCTTGTCGGCCTCGCATGCAAACCGGCAAAAGGTGTGGCGATCATTCCGAACATTCAGATGGAGACGTATGAGTCGATTCCCAACGGGCCGTCGTTCGACTCTTCCATCACCGGTCGTGTAACGTTTTCGGTTAGCTTCTAACCCTATCAGCCGATGCCATCATTCATTCTTCATCGATAATTTTTCATTATAGAGGAGTTGTCTCATGAGAATGCAAACTCGTATTCTAGCCGCTGCGCTCGGGTTGCTCTTGCTCGGGGTTTCCGGCACGGCGCAAACAAAGCTCAATGGCGCGGGAGCGACGTTCCCGTACGTCATCTACTCGAAGTGGTTCGATGTCTATCATACGAAGACCGGGATCGAGTTTAATTATCAGTCCATCGGTTCGGGCGGCGGGATTAAGCAGGTGACAGAAGGGACAGTGGACTTCGGTGCGTCCGATGCCTTCCTGTCTGACCAGCAGCTTTCGGATATCAAGGAAAAGCAGGGTTCGGAAGTCCTTCACATCCCAACCGTGATGGGTGCGGTCGTTGTCACGTACAACGTGTCGGGGGTTGGCAAGGGACTCCGGCTTTCCCAGGATGTCCTCGCCGGGATCTTCCTCGGCGAAATCACCAAATGGAACGACCCCAAGATTGCGTCGATCAATTCCGGGATGAATCTTCCTGCTACCGACATCATAGTAGCTCACAGGTCTGATGGAAGCGGCACGACGAACATCTTCACCGATTATCTCTGCAAGGTGAGCAAAGCTTGGGCGGACAAGGTTGGAAAAGGGACGTCGGTAAACTGGCCGGTCGGGCTTGGTGGCAAGGGGAACGAAGGAGTTGCAGGTCTCGTTAAGCAGTCGGAGGGTTCGATCGGGTACGTTGAACTCGCGTATGCCGTCCAGAACGGCCTTCCGTACGCGGACTTGCGGAACAAGGCGGGAGAGTACGTGGAACCGACTTTTGAGGCGGTCTCTGCCGCGGCTGCAGGAGCTGCGAAGTCGATGCCTGCTGATCTCCGCGTCATGTTGACGGACGCCGATGGCAAAACCTCTTATCCGATCTGCGGGTTCACCTGGTTGCTGATCTACAAGGACATGAAGGACAAGGCGAAGGCAAAAGAGATTCAGAATTTCGTAAAGTGGGCAATGACCGATGGTCAGACCTATGCGAAGGATCTCTATTATGCGCCGCTTCCGAAGACGGTCGCGAGTCTCTGCGTAAAGAAGATCGAAACCATGGACGTCAAATAACCAGGTCAACCATCTGTGCAAACTGTCACGTCTCCATCAACACAAGAGATGGAGCGGCGTACGCGAAGAGGGGACCGAAGTTGGCCGGTCCCCTTTCGCTCCTCCAATGGTCGCCGCCCGAGAGTAAGAAAAGTCCACAACGCCGGGGATTTCATCTTCCGCAATATCACGCGCATCTTTGCGATCCTGGTCTTTTCCCTGGTCTTCGTCATGGCGTACGAGATGTACATGGGCTCCGGTCTTACCCTGCAGAAATTCGGTTGGTCGTTTCTTTGGACCGAAACATGGGACCCGGTGCAGGGAACCTTCGGCGCGCTCCCCTTCATCTACGGCACAGTTGTGTCATCGCTCATCGCACTGATCATCTCCCTGCCGTTGAGTCTCGGTGTGGCCATCTTTCTTTCGGAACTTGCTCCCCGATGGCTCGAGCAACCGCTCTCCTTTCTCGTCGAACTTCTTGCCGCGATCCCCAGCATCGTGTATGGTTTATGGGGGATCTTCGTCATGGTGCCCTGGCTGCGTGTGTCGGTCCAGCCGTTGTTGAAGAAATACTTCGGGACTCTTCCCCTTTTTCAGGGTCCGGCATACGGCTTCAGCATGCTCGCCGCCGGCGTGATCCTCGCGATCATGATTCTCCCCATCATCACGTCCATCTCCCGTGATGTTCTGAAGGCGATCCCGACGTTGCAGCGCGAGGCCGCACTGGGTCTTGGCGCGACACGTTGGGAAACCACGAAGCTCATTCTCATGGGCGCACGTTCAGGCATTCTGGGGGCAACGCTGCTGGGCTTCGGGAGAGCGATCGGCGAGACGATGGCGGTGACCATGGTGATCGGGAATCGACCGGAAATCGCCGCGTCGCTGTTCAGCCCCGCGACATCAATGGCGAGCGTGATCGCAAACGAATTCGCCGAAGCGACGACGGACCTGTACACCGACGCGCTCATCGAGGTGGCACTGATTCTCTTCGGGGTGACGATCATCCTGAACATCCTTGCCCGCCTGATTGTGTGGAGCACAACGAGGAGGTTTGCGGCAACATGAAACCGGGACATGACTCGACCTATTTCTGGCGAAAGGCGAAGAACAGCGCCATGCTGATCTTTTCCTTTGTCTGTGTTCTTCTTGCTGTGACCCCCCTGATTCTGATTTTCGTGTACACGTTGAGACAGGGAATAGGCTCCCTGAATCTTGATTTCTTTCTCCAGATGCCCAAGCCGGTGGGGGAGTCCGGGGGTGGGATGGCCAATGCGATTGTCGGGACCGGAATCCTCATCGGGCTTGGGGCGTTGTTTGGACTGCCGGTCGGCATCCTGGCGGGAATCTATCTTGCGGAATTCGGTCACACCGCGTTCGGTTCGCTTGTCCGGTTCTTCACTGACGTCCTGAGCGGCGTCCCCTCGATCGTGGTCGGCGTCGTCGCCTACGTGCTCGTGGTATTGCCGATGAAGCATTTCTCGGCCCTCGCCGGAGGCGTTGCCCTGGCGATCCTGATGATCCCGACCGTGACCAGAACGACGGAAGAGATGATGAAACTGGTCCCGCAGTCTTTCAGAGAGGCGGGCCTTGCCCTCGGCATACCACGGTGGAAGACCACGATGCGCATCGTCTTTCCGACGGCGCTGACAGGAATCACCACAGGCATTCTTCTTGCGATCGCGAGAGCGGCGGGGGAGACCGCACCGCTCCTGTTCACGGCGCTCGGGAATCGTTTCTGGTCCACGTCCATCTTCAACCCGATGGCGTCGCTCACGGTGTTCATTTTTGATTACGCGAAGGCGCCCTTCGAGGATTGGAACCGGCAGGCCTGGGCGGCGTCTTTTGTTTTGATTCTGCTGATCTTTCTCCTCAGCCTCATTTTCCGGTTAGCAACCCGGAGACAGTATGAACAACACTGAACTTCAAGGCGTCAGCGCCACCATGACAACACCAACGCCTTCGACATTCTCCCAGGAGAATGTCCTCCCTACCGAGGTGAAACTCTCTGCACGGACCATTCACGCGTATTTCGGCAAGACGCACGCGTTGCGCGACGTGTCCCTGGACATCCCTTCCAATAGCGTCGTGGCGATCATCGGTCCGTCCGGGTGCGGCAAATCGACGTTTCTTCGGTGCCTGAACCGCATGCACGAAGTCGCGTCCGGCACGATGACGGGAGAGATCCTCCTCGACGGTATCAACGTCATGGAAGAGGATCCCGTGATCCTCCGTCGACGCGTCGGCATGGTCTTCCAGAAACCCAACCCGTTTCCCACGATGTCGATCTTCGACAATGTTGCGGCCGGGCTTCGGTTCAACGGCATGCACGACAGAAAGAAGATCAGGGAAATCGTCGAAAAGAGCCTCGTGCAAGCGGCGCTCTGGGACGAGGTGAAGGATTCACTGAACAAATCGGGCGCGAGCATCTCGGGCGGACAGCAGCAGCGGCTGTGCATCGCACGGACGATTGCTGTGAGTCCGGAGGTGGTGTTGATGGATGAGCCCGCGAGTGCGCTGGACCCTCTGTCGACGGCGAAGATCGAGGAGCTCATTTATGAATTGAAGAAAACGTTCACGATCGTGATTGTCACGCACAACATGCAGCAAGCGGCCCGTGTCAGCGACTACACCGCATTCTTCTATATTGGCGAGTTGATCGAGTACGATCAGACGAAGAAGATGTTTACTACGCCGGAAAAGAAGCAGACGGAGGACTATATCACGGGAAGGTTTGGCTGAGATCGCTATGACAGAGGAACGACGTGTCATGGAACGGCATTTTGAGACGGAACTCGGCGATCTAAAGAACAATCTCATCGAGATGGGCTCCCTGGTCGACACTCAGTTGGCGAACGCGTGTGAGGCTCTTTTCGGTGGACAGAAGGACCTGATCCGCGACGTCATCGAGGGGGATGCCAGGGTGGACGCGTTCGATACGAAGATCGACCGCCAATGCCAGGCCCTGTTGGCTCTGACACAACCCGTCGCGATCGATCTTCGTCTGCTCATGGCGGGCCTGCAAATCAACACCCAGCTCGAACGCATCGGCGACATTGCCGTCAACCTCGCAGAGCGGGCATCCGCACTGAATCCGTTTCTCTCCTTCGTGCACCAGACCAGGCTGGAAGAGATGGCACAGATTGCGCGCATCATGGTGCGCGACAGTCTCGACGCCTTCATCAATGCGAATCCCGGCCAGGCCTCCCGCGTTCTGGCGAGCGATGACGTGGTCGACAAACTCGGGTGGGAAATCTTCGGCAGCGTGGTCTCCGCGATGCGGGAGGACAGGACGCTGATCGATCCCGGCGCGCACATGGTCGTCCTGACGCATCACATAGAACGGCTGGCCGACCATGCAACGAACATCGCGGAAGACGTCATCTTCCTTGTGGAGGCGCGGTTGGTGAAACATAACGCTGACGCGTCGCAGGAATGATGCCGTCTTGCAAATGAGGGTGAAAAATCTTTGTTTCCTTCCATGGTACAACAGACCGGTAGCGTATGCAACGTCACTTCATCCAGGAACTTGACGCACTAAAATCCAGACTGATTAAGATGGGAAGTCTGGCGGAACAGGCCATCGCCGAATCCATCCGGGCCTTCCTTGAGCGTGACGCGCACCGGGCGCGCAAAGTCATCGAGGAAGACGAAGCCATCAACCGGCTTGAGATGGAAATCGACAACGCCGTTGTCGACACGCTCGCGCTCCAGCAGCCCGTCGCAGTCGATCTCCGGCTGATCCTTGCCGCACAGAAGATCAATAACGACCTCGAACGCATCGGGGACCATGCCGTCAATATCGCAGAATCCGCCCTGCAGTATGCTGCACGGGAGCCCATCGACCGACCCGTCGACATTCCACGCATGGCCGCGATCACCAAAACGATGCTGCGAGAAGCGATCGACGCCTTCGTGCATTCGGATTCCGGACTGGCGCGCAATGTCCTGATTAACGACGACGAGATCGACGACCTGAACAGGAAGACCGTCGACGAGATGGCGGACTTCATCCGCGTCAAGACCGATGATCTCTACCAGGCGCTCGATATTATCCGCGTGAGCCGAAACCTCGAACGGGTGTCCGATCTCGCCACCAACATTGCGGAAGAGGTGATCTTCATCGCCGAAGCGCGCGTCGTGAAGCACCATAGCGCCGAAGGTCCGACAAAGTAGGCCGTATGCAGTAACAAGCAGGCGGACAGCAGACAGCAGACAGCAGACAGCAGACAGTAGACTGAGACTTCTGACGATCGGCTCCTTTTACCTATTATCCATAGGTGTCGGTAGTCGTTTTTTTCTCCCGTTCTCCCGTTCCCCCGCTCTCCCGCTCTCCCGTTCTCCCGTTCTCCCCCTCTCCCCCTCCCCGTCCGGTTGCATCCCTGCCTTGAATCCGCTATCTTATTACGCTTCGTATGTTTCACGATGTTTCACGGCCTCTCTTTCTCAAGGATTGTAGTGTCGAAGATCATTACGATCGCAAATCAGAAGGGCGGAGTCGGGAAAACCACCACCGCCGTCAACCTCGCCGCCTGTATTGCCGCCGCTGAAAAACGCACCCTCCTTGTCGATACGGACCCTCAGGCCAACGCCACCAGCGGAACAGGGTTGGACAAAAACGCGGTGGAGGGAAAGAGCATCTACGAAGTGATCCTCGGCTCCCTTCCCGCTGCCGATGCCATCCTGCCGACGCAGATGCCGTTCCTGTCGATGATTCCCTCGCACATCAATCTTGTCGGCGCCGAAGT
Source organism: Bacteroidota bacterium (assembly GCA_035506295.1). Lineage (GTDB taxonomy): Bacteria > Bacteroidota > Ignavibacteria > UBA10030 > UBA6906 > DATJPR01. The sequence continues at coordinate 18,733 of DATJPR010000256.1, forward strand.
GGAGCTCGTGCCTCTCGAAGACCGGGAACGAAGGATGAAATCGGCGCTCGAGCCGATCAGGGAAATGTTCGACTTCATCCTCGTCGATTGTCCCCCGTCGCTCGGGCTCCTGACCCTCAATGCCTTGACCGCGGCCGACTCCGTGCTGATTCCCGTGCAGTGCGAGTATTTCGCTCTCGAAGGCTTGGGGCAGCTCCTGAACACCGTGAACATGGTCAAGAAGCAGCTCAACGAGAAGCTTGATATCGAGGGGGTCCTGTTGACCATGTACGACACGCGCCTCAGACTATCGAACCAGATCATCAAGGAAGTGAAGCAGTATTTTGGCGACAAGGTGTTTCGCTCGATTGTGTCCCGCAACGTGCGCTTGAGCGAAGCACCGAGCTTCGGCAAGCCGATTATCCTCTACGACGCGATGTCCACAGGAACACGGAACTACATGGACCTTGCCCAGGAAGTCCTCGTGAACAACAATCACAAGGTCACCACAGCTTAGGGTTCGCATGGCTGCAGGAAAATCGGTCCTGGGGCGGGGACTCGCATCGCTCATCCCGCGCGACCAGCGCCCGGCGACGGAGGACGCAAGCGCAAGCCGGGACGACGGTCAATCGGTCGATATCGTCATCCGCGTCGATGTCGACAAGATTGAGCGGAATCCCTTCCAGCCGCGTGCGGAGTTTGACCCCGTTTCGCTCGAGGATCTGAAGAACTCTATTCTCGAGAAAGGCGTCATTCAGCCGATCACGGTCCGGCGCACCGAGCGGGGATACCAGCTCATTTCGGGAGAGCGGCGTGTGCGCGCGGCGCGGGAGGCAGGCCTCAAGCAAGTCCCTGCCTACGTCATCCGTGTCAGCCACGACGAGGAGATGCTGGAACTCGCGCTGATCGAAAATCTTCAGCGCGAAGATCTCAACCCCATCGAAATTGCTGCGTCGTACCGCCGCCTGATCGAAGAGTGCGGCCTCACCCAGGAAATGGTCTCCAAGAAGGTGGGGAAGGACCGGTCGACGGTGACCAACTTCCTTCGACTGCTAAAATTGCCCGAGCCGATCCAGGCGGCGGTCCGCAAGGGAGAAGTAAGCGGCGGGCACGCGCGTGCACTCATCGGGATTGAAGACACGCAGCTGCAGATGACACTCTTCAGGCGGATTCTCTCCAGGGGACTTTCCGTCCGCGCGGTGGAAGAACTCGTGCGCAAAGCGGGGCACATTGTCCGGCATGCCGGCCGTCCTTCGTCTCGATCCGGCTCCGCTCGGGTCGCCAGCTCCGTTGCGGGAATAGAAGAGAAGCTCCGCCAATCACTCGGGACGAAGGTCAGCGTGCGTCCAGGGCAGGGAGGGCGTGGCGAAATTGTGATCGAGTATTATTCCGCGGACGACCTCGACCGCCTGCTTGATCTTTTCTCGGAGCTCTCATGACCACGACCGCTTCATCGTCACACACCGTCGTTTCCACAGCCGCAGCTCCGTCCGCAATCGGGCCCTACAGCCAGGCGATCCGGACGGTCGAAGGCTTCGTGTTTGCTTCAGGTCAAATCCCGATGGATCCTGCCACGGGCGCCCTTGTCGAAGGCGGGATCAAGGAGCAAACGGACCGCGTCCTCAAGAATGTGAGAGCGGTTCTCGATGCGGCCGGGAGCAACCTGCAACGCGTGGTGAAAACGACCGTCTTTCTCGCGGACATGAACGACTTCGCCGCCATGAACGAAGTCTATGCTTCCTACTTCCCGTCGGATCCTCCTGCGCGAAGCACGGTGCAGGTGGCCAGGCTGCCCCGTGATGCACGCGTCGAAATCGAAGTGATAGCGCTTGCCCCCAGGGGATGAAGACCATCATTTCCATTTGCCGGGCCTTGCCTGTGTTGCTGGTCTTCGCATGGGGACGGGTGGTGGCGCAGCAACCGATCTCCGATACAACGGCCGCTCATACGCGACTCCCCTCCGATACAGTCCGGACTGGACCTCCTCCGTCTCTTCTTCACGACTCCTTGACCACGCCTCCTCTCCGCACCAAATCCCCGGGTACCGCCATGTTACTTTCCGCTCTTGTGCCTGGTGCGGGACAGTTCTATAATGAGTCCTATTGGAAGGTGCCGATTGTTACGGGCCTGGCGGTCTATTTCGTCTCCGAGTGGCTGACGAATAACCGGCACTACAAGGACTACCGGGATCAGTTCACGGCGTATCTCGCCGCTCATCCGGGGGATCTGACCCTCGATCAGTCGACGATGGAGACGTACCTTCTCAACAGCCGTGAATTCTACAAGGACCAGCGTGATTCGTTCGCTTGGTACTATCTTATATTGTACGTGGTAAGTCTTGCCGATGCCTATGTCGACGCAAGCCTGTTCAGTTTCGATGTGGGCGGAAGCCTGGCGATGAACGGCATGCCGCAACCGAGGCTGACACTGCGTTGGAAGTTCTAGCGGCGCCTCGGCAGACGGAGACTGTGAGACTTTGAGAGAGGAGAACGTGCAACGAAGGCTACATCTTTCTGCTTACCGCATACACCCTGCTGCCTACTCTCACTGCATAGTCTTTCTTCCTACATCCCACGTTCTTCTTCCTCCTCCTGGCCTTTCTAGGGAGACTCTCGAATGTTGAATTATATCTGGCTCGCCCTGATTGCCATTGGCGTCCTGACCGCCGTCGGCATCGATGTCCGCAACGAGATCGTCAATCCGTATCGCAACGGCGAGATCCTGGAAGGGGAATTCGTGCCTGTGAAACAGCCGGGCGCTCTGCGGTCCGAATGGGAAGGAACTCTGGTGATCGAAGGGAACGCTTTTCGCTCATTCTATCACACCGCTGCTCTCGTCGACACAGTCAAACAAATGTCGGTTCTGGACACGACCCGGAATACGGCGCAGTTGACGCTCGTTCTCGATGGTTCTTCACCACAGGTCTGGCAGGAGATGGGGAAGTCGGCGACGACGGTGAACAAGCTTGAAGCGACGCTCCGCGGCATTCAGTGGGCGGACGGCCACACGTCGGCGCATCTGAAATTCGTCTTGGAGCCGATTCGCTTCGTGCGCCTCCGTGCGGTCACGCAGGCGGCTTTCGAGTACGCGGGCGTTGCCGTGACAATCGCCATCGGCCTCATCGGCGTGATGGCCTTCTGGCTCGGCATCATGAGCGTGGCGGAAGAGGCAGGGATCCTGAAGATCATCGCCAGGCTCCTCGCGCCCGTCATGCGGCGGCTCTTCCCGGATGTCCCCTCGGACCACCCGGCGATCAGTGCGATGATCATGAACATAGCGGCCAACATGCTCGGGCTGAGCAACGCCGCGACCCCGCTCGGGCTCAAGGCGATGGAGGAGCTGGACAAACTCAATCCCAAAGCCGGCACGGCGACAAACGCGATGGTGACCTTCCTGGCGATCAACACCGGCGGGCTGATCCTCATTCCTGCAACGGCGCTTGCCGTCAGGTCCGCGGCGGGGTCGACCAATCCGGGGATCATCATCGGGACGTCGATTGTCGGCGCCGGGTGCGCGACGCTTGCAGGCATCGCGGCATCGAAGATTCTCGAACGCCTGCCGCGGTACCGCAGGGCGATGGAGGTGCCGCATGAGTGACCTCTTCCGCTCGCTCATCACGGCTCTCGCCGTCATTCTCATTCCCTTGGTGATCGTGCTGTTCCTGGCCTGGGGCGCTGCAAAGAAAGTCAAAGTCTATGAGTGCTTCGTCGAAGGAGCGAAGGAAGGCTTCACGACTGCCGTACGGATCATCCCCTACCTTGTGGCGATGCTCGTCGCGATTGGGATCTTTCGCGCAAGCGGAGCGATGGATGTTCTCGTGGGCGTGCTTTCTCCGGTCACGAATCTCGTCGGGATGCCGCCGGAGACGCTCCCGATGGCCATCATGAGGCCGCTGTCCGGCAGCGCATCGCTCGGCATTATGACGGAACTGATGAAGGTGCACGGTCCGGATTCTCTGATCGGCATCCTCGCTTCGACGATGTATGGAAGTTCCGAGACTACCTTTTATGTCCTTGCCGTGTATTTTGGGGCGGTCGGCGTGAAGAACAGCCGGCACGCTGTCCCGACCGGCCTCATTGCCGACGTCGTCGGCATGCTGGCGGCGGTCTGGATCGTCAGAGTCGTGCTCGGGTAAGTCCTGCGCGACTTCCCGTGCCCTCGAATTTCTTGATTTTCACGGCACCCCTCGGTATATTCTGCACAAATCATATCGTTCCTGCCGCTTTGTATAGCACAGGCAAGATCAATTTCCTGCTCTCTCTCACCTGATGATCTCTCATGCATCTCCTTAATAGAGTGGTTGTGGCAACAATCCCGCTGGTGCCACGGCCCTTGGTGCGTTATTTTGCCGGCCGATATATCGCGGGCGAATCCCTTGACAATGCGGTATCGTGTGTCCGACAGTTGAACACCGAAGGCGTTAGTGCAACATTGGATGTCCTCGGCGAGGACATCTTCACAAAAGAAGAAGCTGTCGATTCCCGGAACAAGTCGATTGAAGTTCTCCGGACGATCGTACGGGAGCACCTCGACTCGAATCTCTCGATCAAACTCACCTCGCTGGGCCTGAAGCTCGACAAAGAGTTCTGTCGCGAGAATGTCCGCGAGATCCTGAAGGTGGCGGCATCGCTCGATATCTTTGTGCGGTTCGACATGGAAGACCATACGTGCACCACCGACACGATTGAAGTCTTCCGGGCCTTGCACAAGGATTTTCCCCAGACGGGCATCGTCCTCCAGGCCTATCTGCGGCGGACGGAACAGGACGCCCGGGTGATGATCGCCGACAGGGTGAATTTCCGTCTGTGCAAAGGGATCTACCGGGAACCGGAAGAGATTGCCTTCAAAGGCCGGGAGGAGATTCAGCGGAACTATATTGCCGTGCTCCGTCAGATGCTGCAGGGCAAATCCTATGTCGGGATCGCCACCCACGACTCCGTGCTCGTCGATGCGGCAACGGCAATGATCAAGGAGCTCGGACTGACGAAAGGCCAGTACGAGTTCCAGATGCTCCTCGGTGTTCGGCCCGAGCTTCGCAAGAGGCTGGTGGCCGACGGTCACAAGGTGCGGCTGTACGTTCCGTTCGGCGAACACTGGTACGGATATTCCATCCGTCGCTTCAAGGAAAACCCGGAAGTCGCGGGCTATGTCTTCAAGGCGATCTTCAAACGTAACAGGTAGCTTTGCTCCGTCTCCTGTCGGGGACAATCTTTCATTCCAAAGGAGCCACTATGGCTGACACTGCAAGCCGTCAAGCGATTCCGGGCCAGACTGACGTGAAGGAATTCACCGTCCGAGCTCTGCTCATCGGCCTCGTCATGTGCGTCATCCTCGGCGCGGCGAACGCCTACCTCGGCCTGAAAGCCGGGATGACGATTGCTGCGACGTACCCCGCGGCGGTGATTGGGATGGCCGTGCTGCGCCTGGTCAGGGGTTCCTTGCTCGAAGAGAATTTCGCCCGTACCGTCGGGTCGATCGGCGAGTCGGTCGCCGCCGGCGCCGTGTTCACCATCCCCGCGTTCGTGATGCTGGGATACTGGAAATTCGAGGGGCCGAGTCTTTGGGAGGAATATCTCACCGCATCATCCTTGATGATCCTCGGTGGCATCCTCGGGATTCTGTTCGTGACGGTTCTTCGCCGCGTCATGGTCGAAGACGCTTCGCTGCCGTTCCCGGAGTCGGTCGCTGCGAGCGAGATCCACAAGGCGGGGCAGCGTGGCGCGGGTGCCGCGATGCAGCTGTTCAGGGCGATGGGTGTCGGGGCATTGATCAAGGTCCTCGGCCGATCGGATCCGGATACGTACGACGGGTTCGGTATCTACCAGGCCATCAACCGGTTCCAGATCCAGATCGGGAAACTAGCCGACGGCTTCGTGCGATTGTCCGGCGACAGGAAGGTGCAGGCCGGCGGGATCTCGACGTTCACATGGCCCGCGGCGACACCCGCGTATCTGGGGGTCGGGTATATCATCGGTGCTGAGCTGGGCGCGCTGAATTTTGCCGGCGGGCTTCTCGCCTGGGGGCTCTTCGTGCCGCTGTTGGTGTATTTCGTGGGACCGACGATGATCGGCTCCTATGGCGGCGGAGGGCAGGAGCAGTGGGCTCACCTGACGGGCGATGTCTATCGGCTCATCGTACGTCCTATTGCTGTCGGAGGGATGCTCGTCGGCGCCTGCTTCACGCTCTGGAAGATGCGCAAGAATCTCATCCTCGGGATCAAGCGCGGCATCGCCGATGTGCGCAAGACAGCCGGAGCCGCCGAGGCGACGGAACGCACCGAGCGCGACCTGCCATTCAAAATTGTTCTGGCAGGGATTGTCGTCGTGCTGGCGCTTATGGTCGGGCTGTACCTCTATTTCACTGGCGCCATTGTCGCGGCGATCCTCGCCGCCATCGTGATCCTCATAACGGGTTTCTTCTTCGCCGCAGTTTCGGGCAATCTGGTCGGCATGATCGGGTCATCCAACAACCCCATTTCGGGATTGACGCTTGCAACGACGATCGTTGCGGCGCTGACCATGGTTGTTGCGGGGATGGCAGGCGCGCGAGGAGTGATGGCGGCTCTTGGGGTGGCAGCAGTCGGTTGCGTCTCCGCCGCTGTCGCAGGAGAGATGTTGCAGGATCTCAAGGTCGGGCACATCCTGAAAGCCACGCCGTGGAAGATGCAGGTCGGTGACATCATCGGCGTCGTGGTCGCAGGATTGTTTCTGTTCTGGCCCCTGTATATGCTGCACACGTCGGATGTCGCCCAGCTCGGGAAGGGCGTCGGCGGATTCGGGTCGCCGAACCTCTCCGCGCCGCAAGCCGGACTGATGGCGGCGCTCTCGAGCGGGATTGTCGGAGGCGAGATGGCGTGGCCGCTTGTCCTGGTAGGCATCGCGATGGGGATCGCGCTTGTCATGACGCGCGTGAAAAGCCCGATGCTGTTCGCCGTCGGAATGTACCTCCCGCTGGAAACAACATTTGCGATCTTCGTCGGCGGCGTCATCAGGGCGGTGGTCGAACGGATTGTGAAACGCCGTTCCTACAATGACGCGCAGAAGGCGCGCGTGGAAAACGCCGGCATTCTTGCGGCATCGGGTTTGATTGCGGGTGAGGCGCTCGTGGGACTGCTGATTGCCGTGGTGGTCGGTCTGCGTGACAACAACAGGTTCTGGACGCTGCTCGGGTTCGAAGGCGTCGCTCCCTGGCTCGCGCTCGTGGTCTTTGCGATACTGGCGTCATATTTGATTTTCGTGCCGTTGCGGAATGCCGGATCACCGGATGAGCCGGCTCCGCCCACGGCGGTGATGTAAGCACACAGCACAACAGGAGAAACCTATGTCCACTGCCATCGAAGGCTTGCAGCCGGGGTTGGTATGGAAATACTTCGCCGAAATCTCCCGGATCCCGAGAGGGTCGAAAAACGAGGCGGCGATTTCTCAGTATGTCGTGAAAACGGCGAAGGGTCTGGGTCTGGAAGTGAAGGCCGACAAGCTCGGCAACGTCGTCGTCAGGAAGCCCGCATCGCGCGGCAACGAAGCAAAACCGGTGGTTGTTCTCCAGGGTCACCTCGACATGGTGTGCGAGAAGAACAACGACAAAGTCCACGATTTCACCAAGGACCCGATTGAGCTGGTGCGCAAGGGGAACATCCTGATGGCAAACGGGACGACCCTCGGCGCCGATAACGGTATCGCCGTGGCGACGAACCTGGCCATCATGGAGGACAAGTCGCTCGATCATGGACCGCTCGAATTTCTTTTCACGATCGATGAAGAGACGGGTCTCACCGGTGCAGCCAACCTCGAACCTGGATTTCTTGCAGGCAAGACCCTGTTGAACCTCGACTCGGAGGAGGAAGGAGCGCTCTATGTGGGGTGCTCCGGCGGCCGGGACACGATCGGGACCTGGAAGCTTGAGACGGATCCCATGCCGGCCAAGTCCCTCCTCGCCGCGCTCAAGGTGAGCGGTTTGCGTGGCGGACACTCCGGGCTCGAGATCGACAAAGGGCGCGGGAATGCCATCAAGATCATCGGCCGAGTGTTGACGGCGCTTTCAGAGGAGGGCGTCCGGGTGGTTTCCATCGACGGCGGGAACAAGCATAACGCCATTCCCCGCGAAGCCCAGGCGGTCGTCGTCGTGCCGAAGGCGAAGAGGGATATCGCCCTGGAGATGGTGGTCGAATGGAACAGCATCGTCAAGGCGGAACTCGCGACCATGGAACCCGATCTTGACGTCTCCCTGCAGGACCTTCCGTCGAAAAAAGTCAAGGTGATGAAGAGAGGCGTTGCGAAGAAAATCCTGCAGACGATCGCTGCGCTTCCTCACGGAGTGACGAAGATGTCCGCCGATATTCCTGGACTTGTGGAAACCTCCACGAATGTCGCCGTCATCAAGACGGGAAAGAAGGACGTCTCGCTTGCCACGAGTCAGAGGAGTTCCGTTGCCTCGGAGATCAAGGAAATTGCCCAGACGGTGTCTGCGGTGTTCACCCTCGGCGGAGCGGACGTCCGCGCGAGCGACGGCTATCCTGGCTGGAAGCCGAACATGGACTCGCCTGTCCTGAAGGTCGCCAGGTCAACGTACCGGCAGCTGTACGGCAAAGATCCCGAGGTGAAAGCGATTCACGCCGGTCTCGAATGCGGGATCATCGGCGAACGATATCCGGGGATGGACATGATCTCCTTCGGCCCGACGCTCGAGGGAGTCCATTCTCCCGATGAGAAAATCTATATCGATACCGTCGAGAGGTTCTGGAAGTATCTTCTCGGAATTCTCAAGAACATGAACTGACTGACGGACAGCCGGGTTCAGCGGGGCACTTCGCTTGCATCGAGGAATTTCCTCCGGCACGAAGTGCCCCGTTCGTATGCACGCTCGTCCCAACAAACCGGAAGCATGTGACCATGCAGACATTCACGCCACCGAAGAGCACTGTTCCTCCGCCACGCTGGTATCGATGGCTTGTTCTCGTCCTCGTCAGCCTGGCGATGTTCGGGAACTACTACATCTATGACAGCATCAGTCCGCTCGCGGACGTCCTGACGCGTCAGCTCGGGTTCTCGGATTCCGACATCGGCCTGCTGAATGCCATCTACAGCATTCCCAACGTCGTGATGGTGCTCATCGGCGGCATCATCATCGATCGGATCGGGACGAGGATTTCGACGGCGCTGTTCGCGTTTGTGTGCCTCATCGGATCGGTGGTCACCATGTCGACCGGCACGCTGTGGGTCATGGCGACCGGACGCCTGATCTTCGGGCTCGGGGCGGAATCCTTGATCGTCGCCGTTACGACGGCGATCGCAAAGTGGTTCCGGGGGAAGGAATTGAGCTTCGCCTTCGGATTGAACCTCACGCTGGCACGGCTCGGGTCCTTCGCCGCCCTGAATTCTCCGACGTGGGCAGCCGGCGCGTATGGCAACTGGCAGACCCCCTTGATGATCGCATCCGTTTTTGGCGTGGTCTGCATGGCCGGCGCCATCCTCTACTGGATCCTGGAATCCCGGGGTTCTGTGGCCTATGCGCTCGGGGAAGCGGGCCAGACGGACAAAGTGAAGTTCTCGGAGCTCTTCAGCTTCGGCACTTCATACTGGTACATTGTCGCGTTGTGCGTGACGTTTTATTCCGGCATTTTCCCGTTCCAGACTTTCGCGGTGAAGTTCTTCATGGAGGCGCACGGGGTCAGCCGCGAAACCGGTGGGTTCCTGTCGAGCATGCTGACGTTGTTTGCGATGATCGCGACTCCCTTGTTCGGCATCCTTGCCGATAAGGTGGGGAAGAGGGCGACGATGATGGTCTTCGGTTCCTTCCTTCTCATTCCGGTCTATCTCGTGATGGCCTATACTCACATCTCGCTCTACATCCCGATGGCCGTCATGGGTATCGCATTTTCTCTCATTCCCGCCATTATGTGGCCGTCGGTCGCGTATATTGTCGGGCAGGAACGACTTGGGACAGCCTACGGTTTGATGACGCTTTGCCAGAACGTTGGGCTTGCCGGGTTCAATCTCCTGATCGGCTGGGCGAACGACTCTTCCGGTGCCAGTGCCGCTAATCCGGATGGCTATCGTCTTGGAATGCAAATCTTCACGCTGCTCGGTTTCAGTGCCCTGCTGTTTTCCCAGCTGCTCGCGCGGCGAGAAAAGGGGCCGAAAGGCCATGGCCTGGAAACGATTCGCGCGGGGAGAGAAGCGAAAGCGTCAACGTAGAAAAAGGACCCTGAAATTCTCCATCCGAACAGTGATGATGAGGCACTTTTTTTCGATTCCTTCTGTTAGCAAAACCAGCCGGGGGGCTCATCTCGCTGTGCCGATCCTAACGGGGGATCTTCCAAGTCTTATGCTAGGTTGCATCCTGTAGCCGGCCAATTCCTTTCCAAGAATCAACATGCTGGTTTTACGTTTCTTCAGACGGGAAGACCGTGTGCCTATTTTCCTAGCACAAACCCTCTCGCAAAAATTTTCGGACTAAGAAATTTTTGCTTGATTATGATATTTCCGGTCATATATTATGGAAAATCAAGATGTCGAAGCGAATCCATCTTGCATATACCATCTTCCTCCTTCTGGTCGGACTGGCGATAACCGTACAGGTTGCCAGGACAGGGCTTTCCTATTATGAGACATCAATTGAAGAAAGGCCCTTCCGCGCAGACTACGATCTCCTGAAGCCGACCGGTCTGTACGGGCATGCCTATGGGATCATCGGCGCTGCGATGATCACGCTGGGCGTGATCATCTATTCCGGAAGAAAGAGAATGCGCCGCTTCGCCAACGTCGGAAAGATCAAGTACTATCTCGAGTTTCACATTTTCCTGTGTCTTCTCGGTCCGATGCTTGTGCTCTTTCACACGACGTTCAAGTTCGGAGGGTTGGTGGCGGTGAGCTTCTGGAGCATGATCGCGGTGGTCTTGAGCGGAGTGATAGGACGCTATCTCTACGTACAGATCCCGAAGGGGATACAGGGAAATGAGCTGTCGGTTGCCGAGCTGGAGAAGGAAAATGCCGCCCTCAGCGAACGCCTCCAATCCCAGTTTGGCGTCAGTCCGGCCATTGTCCAATGGATCGACGATATCGCTCTTCCACCGAAGGAAGTCGCGAAGATGTCTCTCCTGCAAATCCTGAACTTCTTCATCGTGAACGACCTTACCCGTCGCGTGAAGTTCCGAAAAGTGTACAGGACGATCGAACGCACAAACTTGCCTCACGGCGCGGCGAGTCGTCTGCAAAAGCTGGCCATGAGGAGGATCTCGTTGACACGGAGAATTGCCTTCCTCCAGAAGTTTCGTCAGTTCTTCTACTACTGGCATGTTGTCCACCTGCCGTTCGCATTGGTTATGTTCGTTATCCTCTTCATCCACGTCGGCGTTGCCGTCGCCTTCGGCTATACGTGGATCTTCTGACTACTCCGGGTCCAGGCCGGCACTCGTGATCCGTCGGACCCGTGTTCTTGGGGGGACAGGGATGGTTTTGCTTGAAGTTACGGAACGACGACCGCCGGGCCGCACCTCCGTTGCGGTACTTCATGCTCGTTCTTCGACCTGTCGGCAGGTGTGCATGCTGCCTCTCGCCCTGCTTCTGACTCTCCTGACGCTTGTGGGCGTCTCGCGCTCTTCGGCCCAGACTTCTCCCCACGGCGATCTCGCCATCCCCTGCATGCGATGCCACACCACCGCGAGCTGGACCGAAGTCCGCTCACCATTGTTGTTCGACCATGACAGTACGGGGTTCGCCCTTCGCGACCAGCACAAGGACGTTCCGTGTGACCAGTGCCACAAGAGCCTCGTGTTCACCAAAACGCCCACCCAGTGTGCGAATTGTCACGAGGATGTGCATCGGGGAGAGTTGGGAGCGTTGTGCGAGCGTTGCCACTCGACGAAGTCCTGGTTGGTCCCCGACATGCGTCAGCGTCACGCGCAGACGCGCTTCACGCTCCTCGGCGCGCATATGACGGCTCCCTGCCAGGCATGCCACACCAACGAGCAGAAGTTCGAGTTCGTCAACATACCCGTCGACTGCTATGGGTGTCACCGCGCGGACTATGATGCCACGACCTCGCCGGCGCACAGGGCGTCCGGATTGGGGACGAATTGCATCGATTGTCATTCACCGAGCGCGCCATCCTGGCCGGCGAATTTCGATCACGCGTCCACAGGATTTGCACTCGTCGGCGCCCACGTCGCCACTCCATGCGTCCAGTGCCACACCGGGGGACAATTCAAGAAGGTGAGCACGCAGTGCGACGCCTGTCACCATGTCCAATTCATGGCGACAGCCGCGCCGAATCATGTCAGCGCCGGGTTCTCCACCGATTGCACGCAGTGTCACAATTCCATTTCCTATCAGCAGTCGACGTTCAATCATGCCACGACCAGATTCCCGTTGACGGGCGCTCACGCGACCGTGAACCCGTGCACCGCCTGCCACATCTCCAGCCCGTGGTCGGCCCAGTCGACCGCGTGCGTCAATTGTCACCAGGCGGATTTCACCGCAACGAACAACCCACCGCACACCGGGTTCTCTACCGATTGCACGTCATGCCACACGGTGACGGCCTGGCAGCCGGCTACCTTCGATCATTCGAAGTCGTCTTTCCCGCTGACAGGCGCTCACGCCTCGGTCCCGTGCGCTTCGTGCCATGCGAACAACAATTTCACGACCGCCCCGACAACGTGCGTCGGCTGCCACCAGCAGAACTTCACCGCGGCGACCAATCCGCCGCACACCGCGGGAGGGTTCTCCACCGATTGCACCACGTGCCACAACTCGACGGCATGGCAGCCCTCGACGTTCAACCACAGCACGACGAGATTCCCCTTGACGGGCGCACATGCGGCGGTCACTCCGTGCACGGCCTGCCACACCGTCACCCCGTGGTCGGCACAATCGACGACATGCGTGAACTGTCACCAGGCGGACTTTACCACGGCGAACAATCCTCCGCACACCGGGTTTCCCACCGATTGCACGACGTGTCATACCACGAGTGCCTGGCAGCCGGCCTCGTTCGATCACTCGAAGTCTTCATTCCCTCTGACCGGTGCTCATGCGTCGGTGCCATGCGCCTCGTGCCACGCGAACAACAATTTCACGACGGCCCCGACAACGTGCGTCGGCTGCCACCAGCAGGACTTCAACACCGCAGCTAACCCACCCCATTCGGCAGGGGGCTTTTCAACGGACTGCACGACATGCCACAATACGACGGCCTGGCAGCCATCGACGTTCAACCATAGCACGACGAAGTTTCCCTTGACGGGGGCGCATGCAACGGTGACGCCCTGTACAGCCTGCCACACGGTCACCCCGTGGTCGGCACAGTCCACGGCGTGCATCAGCTGCCATCAGACGGACTTCAATACTGCGAACAACCCGCCGCACACGGGCTTCCCGACGGATTGCACGGCATGCCATACGACGACGGCCTGGCAGCCGGCGACGTTCGACCATTCCACGACGACGTTCCCGCTGACGGGAGCGCACCAGTCCGTTGTGTGCTCAACGTGCCACACCAACAATAATTTCACAACGCTGCCGACTGCCTGTGTCGGCTGCCACCAAACCGACTTCAACGGCACCACCAATCCACCGCATGTGAGCGGGGGATTCTCGACGACCTGTACGTCGTGCCACACCACCACGGTCTGGCAGCCGTCAACATTCAATCACGCGAACACCCAGTTCCCGTTGACAGGAGCCCACGCGAGTGTCACCCCATGTACCGCGTGCCACAAAGTGTCACCATGGTCTTCACAATCCACGGACTGCTACAGCTGCCACGCCGCCGACTACAACGCGACGAACAATCCGGTGCACTCCACAGCGGGCTTCCCGACGACCTGTGCGACCTGCCATACGACGACGGCATGGACCGGGGCAACGTTCAACCACACTTGGTTCCCGCAGACACACGGGAACTCCGGCGGCACATGTTCCACATGCCATCCCAATGCGAGCGATTATTCGCAGTTCACGTGCATGAGCGGTAACTGCCACCCGCAGTCACAGACGAATTCGAATCACACGCGTGTCAGCGGATATCAGTATGTCGCAACGGCGTGCTATAGCTGCCACCCGAGCGGAAGGGGAGGATGAGGCGAATGAACCTGCACGTGTCGAGGCGCATCGTGATCCCCGCGCTTCTGGTGATCTGTGCCACGATCGGTCTGGCGCAGTCTCACTTGCGCCCCTTCCCGGCGGCGGTGACGTACATCTCCTCAGGGACGGTCTACATCAATGCGGGGACCTCGGCGGGCCTCGTCATCGGCGACACCATTGTCGTCCTGCACAAACCATCGCATGAAATCACCCTGGTGATCGCGGCAATCTCCAGCGGGTCATCGTCCTCTCCCTATACGGGAGCGCTCAGCCAAATTGCCGTTGGTGATTCCGTGTTCACCCTGCATCCGGTCGAGAAACCCGTCCCCTTTCAGGAGCAGGCCTCACGAGGCCCCGCCGACACGACTGGCGCCCGGAACAGCGCGAGCGGTCAATTCCTCGTTTCGACGGCAAACAAGAGGGTGGACCTCTCGGCGATCCATGGACGCGTCGCTGTGCAGTACGTGGGCGCGGGTCAACTGAAAGGGACGATGAACTTTTCCCAACCCTCTCTTTTGCTGCAGTTGAGTTCCCAGAAGCTCTTCGGGTCGAACTACACGCTCTCGTTCTACGGAAGAACGTACTATGACTTCTCGCCCCAGTACGGATTCTACGGAACGGGGCCTCGCATGAAACTCCGACTGTATCAGATGTCGATCTCCTCTACGCCGACGCAAGGGATTGGATTCGATGCAGGGAGACTGGTCTCCCGGTATGCCGGAGGTCTCGGCCAGGTCGACGGTGCGCAAGTGTACCTCAAGGAGGGGAATTTCGCGGCCGGGGCCTTGCTCGGGACCCAGCCGGACTATACGAACTCCAACCTCGATCTTACCCAGCAACGGGGCATCGTGTTCGCAAGCTATGGCTGGGGCGATCTCTTCGCCAACCGCACCGATTTGACGGTCGCGTACGGCCAGCAATTGCATCAGGGAAGATTCGATCGCGACTTTCTTTACCTGCAGGGATCGTCGCGTCTCTCCTCGGCGCTCATGCTGTACGAAAGCTCCGAGATCGATCTTCACACGATCAACAACGGCGTGAAAAGCGGGGCATTCAATCTGACCAACACGTTTGCGTCGGTGTCGTATTTCCCGACCGACTGGCTTACCGTGAACGGCGGCTACGATGCGACGCGGGCGATTTATCTGTTCGATTCCATGAAGTCGATCGCGGATTCTCTAATCGATCGCGAGCTCCAGCAAGGGTTCCGGGGCGGGCTCTCCTTCCGATTGCCGCTCCATCTCACGGCGTCGTTCGATGGAACCTACCGGGCAAAGACCTCGGACACGAGGGATTCCCGATCGTTGAGCGGATCGCTCCGTTCTTTCAGCATTCTGGGGACGCCGCTCAGTCTCGGCGTGCGATATTCCAGGATCCTCGGCGCGTACACCGACGGCCGCGACATCTCGGCTGACGCGGATTTCTGGGTCGGCGGCTCGATTTCCCTGAACGCGCGACTCGATCAATATGTTTACGATATTGTGGGTACCGCACAGGGGTACAAAACCACCACACTGACCGGAATGGTGAATTGGAGCTTTTCGCGGAAGTGGTACACGATGGTGAGTTTCGACCAGGTATGGGACACCACGCTGGACTCGCAACGGATCTTTTTCGAGCTCGGGATGCGTTTCTAGAGGCGTGTCCGTATTTTGCAGATTCTCCGGGGGACGCTGAACATCATGACGTTTGCAGGCATGTCTGAAGACAACATTCTGACGATCGCCATCAGTGCGGTCATCATTCTGGTGACGGTGGTGCCATACGCCATCAAGATCCGCAGGCGCGATCGTGCCGCCGCGAAGCGCTTTGAAGAACTGAAGATCTCCGGACTGCACGCCGCGGTCACCATGCATCCTCATATTGATGCCCTGGTGTGCATCGGCTGTGGAGGATGCGTGTCGGC
>DATJPR010000257.1:0-33712 GCA_035506295.1 Bacteroidota bacterium
AAGATTGGATGTGCCGAAATAGGGATTCACCCACGATGCCGGCGGTGTCCACCCCTTGCCGCTGGCGGCCGAATTGGATTTCAGATGGTAGTTGTTTGTGCCGTCGAGAGCCGTCCAATCGTTATCAAAGTACGGCTGGTAACTGACAAACAGGTCGCTGGCCGTGACATCGAATATGTCGTGGGGTGCGGGTTTTCCGACACCATCGGAGGGATAGTACCGGACCTGGCCGCTAAGACTGTCAACGGAGTAGAAGAACAGGTTGTTGTCGTAGACAGTACGAACAGTGTCTGCCTTGGTCGTGATCTCGAGTTCCTGGTACATATCGCCCATGATGTTGTTGTAAATCTGGGCGCGGGAACTTTTGTCGATCAGGATGGCATAACCGAGCTCGCCGACCCGTCGCCACCCACCGGCCACGATGGTGTTATTGTGGATGCACATGTTGGTGATGCGCAAGAGGTTCGGGTTCGCGTTGAGCTTGATCCCGTTGCCGCCGGAGCTCCAAATGACATTGTAGGCGATTTCGCCGATTGTCCCGTCCTTGATATTGATGTTATCTCCGTCGGGAGCTCCGCACCATTTAATAGTGTTGCGGAGAACACTGGCATTGCCGCCGTGCAGTCATGGAGGGGATGTTCCACGAATCGCATGAAATCGGAATATGCGATTTGTCTTTGGCTCAGTGAGCGAGATTCGAGGAGCAACGACTGAGGGCTCGCAATATTGCGGCGGAGGACGATTTTGTGCTCGTCGTACGTCTCACCGCAGAGTCATGATACACGGCTTACGGATTCTGATCCAATAGGCCTTCTCCGGCATGATGTGACCCGACGGCCTGCACAACTGGAGGGAGGCGTCGAATTCAAAGACTGGCCCCCCGACCGCGTCGGGCGGGAGAGTATTCATATGTGAGAGATCCGTCGGATGAGAAAGGCTGGGGACCATCGCCCAGCCTTCGCGAGAGAGAACCGCAGAAATCGTGTCAGGGAAGACCCCTTCTGAGCCAACAACGGCGAACTTGCTGCTGCAGATCCAGTATGCCCCACCCTCCGTGATGGTGTGGACGTTTTCAAAAAGCTGAGTCTCCGGATCAAATGTCTGAATCGCCGCGCTCGCAGTCGGGAAGAAGGCGGATGCATCGACGCCAGGAGGAGGGGCAGGCAACGACACGAGATTCCAACCGGGAGCAAGCAGAGTCCGATACGACGCCGGCGTCCCACCTCGCACCGTCGCAATGTAGTGTGCGCTGTCATGGCCAACTCCTCTGGCGGTCAGGGTGAAATCGACCGGTGTTGAAACCCACACCGGTATTGAGCCGGTTGCAGATGATACCGCTCCTATCCCGTGGTCGATCAGTGCTTCAGTCGCGTTGCGTATCGACCATGAGAGAGTAACCATTCCCCCCGAGGGGGAGACCGTATCGGGGACTGCCGTAAGCGATCCCACCGGCGGTTGCGGTTTCAAAAGCGCCGCAAGCCTTCTCCTGACCTTTTCAAACTGATACCCATGTTGTGCATAGACCGGCTGTTGATCAAACTGAGCGGCACTCGTGTAGGAATCGCCCCAGTCATCGAGCGCATGGGGGACTATTTCGTCCACCATTCCGGAGACTTCGATTCCTGCATGCTTCGCCAGCCAAAGGTATTCGTAATCTTGCTGTCCGCGACGATAGTTGTTGAGACGAATGGTGCCAATCGGTCCACGGTACCCCCTCGAGTCTTCCGGGTAGACCTTATCGATGCCTGGATAAAAGACCATCCCCGCGCCCCATGATCTCGTCGCGCCGTACGGTGTGCCGCCGGGGATATAGTTCTCATTCCAGACATTCATTGCATTCGGATTCGGGGGAAGGTGCTCGGCGTAGAACGAAGTGGTCCAGAAAAAGAAGAGGTCAATGCCGTACTTCCAGGATATCCATGGATTGACCCTGCAGTCGGCGGCGTAGTCATCGATGAGCTCCGTATTTCCCCACATAGGGCGGGTGCCGTCATACGTGGAGAACAGATTCCCTTTCGGTTTGAGTGCTGCAAGGTCATTAAGTCGAATGCCGGGTTGTGCCGAGAGCGACCAAATGTCGATGGCATCGGCAAAACCGTAGTACACGTATTCTTTCGTGAAGAACCGATGGAGATTCTTCCCTGGTCCGGGACTTGATGTGATCCAGGAGCATTTGTCGAGGATCAGCTTGACGACATCCGGATTCGTCACATCACCCTCATCGTCCATGTATTTGAATCGCAGGACGTCGGGGGCGGAACTCTGGAACCACGATTCCCAGGAATCAGCAGCTCTCTGCCAGGCAGCCTCGGTTGCGGGCGCAAATCCGGATATCTCTCCATTATCGGGTTGATCGTATGTCCCAATAGAGTAGACGTTATTGCCGATCCCTTCTCCTGGACCTTCGTAACTATACTCCGGCCGGTATGCAGAGCCAGTATAGTATTCTGCAAGGTGCGTACGGAAGGCCCCAAGCGACTGACGCCCGTCGACCAGATCGATTCGATGCCGGTGGCAGAAATTCATGAAGCGGCGGAACACGTCCCAG
The DNA here is from genome assembly GCA_035506295.1 of Bacteroidota bacterium. Classification (GTDB taxonomy): domain Bacteria; phylum Bacteroidota; class Ignavibacteria; order UBA10030; family UBA6906; genus DATJPR01. Next base: position 2,549 of record DATJPR010000257.1, read on the forward strand.
TATTCAGCACTATTTTCTGCTAAGCCGTATCGGGCCGTGAGAAGATCGGGATTCCAGCTGAAGAACGATTTCGCGTGAGTCTCATCCGGGAGTTCAAAGTCGAAGACGTCCACAGAGAGAGGAAGAGCCGCTACGACATGTTCCCCCTCGAAGACGCGTGCAGTGCCTGTGTAGGATCCGGGGGAGGCGTCTTTTGGAATGTAGATATCGACCCACACCGCTTGCGTCTTTCCGACATCGATCGAAAAAGGAGCACCGCCTTGTCCGTGTGCAGGAGCCTTGATCGGGGCGTCGAAGGGAACTAGCGCATCGGGAATCCATCCGGTGAACATGTCATCCGGCAACGGCCGTGCATTGTAGAACCCATGGCCGCCGTCAAATGGCGATCGCTGCGTCACGTGCACGTAGTGCTCGACAAAAAGATCGATTCTTCGGCCGACGGAGGAATACACATCCGCGGAGGGACTGTTGGCGATGATCGCTTTGCCGTTCACAAGGCTGTCCAACGTTACGGTGACGTTCTTCGCCGGAGTTTCCGCAGCCTCGATAATAAGCTGGAATGCCACGATCTCATTCCTGGCACCGAAGATCGCGACGCGCGTCCCGTCCCAAACGGAGTTATTGACACCGTACTTAGCCGGATTGTGCATGTCGTCCTGCCTGATCTTCTCTCCGTCATCGACGGCCCAAACGGCCGTGATTGCGGATTGTGCCGCTGCTCGAACCACCCCGCAGAAATTCAGAAGGACGAATAACGCGATCGAGATCGTTTTCATGGTTTCCGCCTTGTTTTACCTAACAACGGAGAGCGATTGAGGTCACCTCATCATGAACGCTGCGTTCGCGAACTCTTACTTGCCCCCGCTCGAGTCGGAATCGTGCGGTCCTGAGAGAATTAACCGGAGCACAGTGAATTCGCCGTCGGGGATAATAATCTGATGTTCGGTTCTCATGTTACATTGCACAGCACCTGTCGTGAGATTCCCAACGAGCAACGCTCCGTCAAAGTGATCAAACGACCGGTTGTCCCAGGAGAAGACCAGAGGGAACGCCTCCGGCGCTGCCTGATACCGTATGTAAAACGTATCACATTGCGATGAGGACGTAAATGGCCGGATGTCAACCCACGATCCATCGAACCGATACTGCTTTCTCCCTTCCGGATCTTCCAGACGAATGTCGAGAACCGGAATCGGAGGATATGGAGGGAGAGGGATCTCCCCGAGTTCTTCGTCGAACCCATACGTCGCTCCCGGACGGAGGCCAATCCGGATGGTCTGGCTGTGCCCCCGGGCGTCACGAGCAGTGATGGGAATTCCCACCTGCCCGCCTGTGCCAATGGAGAAAGCGATTGAGGCGAGAACCAAGAGGATCTGAAGAAACGTTTGCACGGCGTCTCCTGTGTTAAGGGACATGTATGCTGGCAGGGGCGGTAACCTTGACCCAGTAGCCCTCCCCCGGAGTAATTTCCGAAGAAGGTTCATATGATTGTGTAGACCTGTTAAATCGGAAAACAGAGCTTGTCAGAACACCGGAAGGATCTGTCGCCACCAACGTCGATGGCAGCGTGGAGGTCAATGAACCCAGGAGGGCCCACCCCGATTGGACAGTCGCAACAGCGATGCTGTCGACATCCGATCCGCTGATCGTGATGGCAGTGGACGCGTCGTATTTTACCCAATATCCGGCGCCAACCGTGAGCGTTGACGCAACGTCATATCCCTGCGAAGACGTGTTGTAGGCGAAGACCGCCCCTCGATGCCCGGGAAAGAGGAGAGAAGCGTCGGTATTCGCCGCCTTGCGCGGCAGCGAGACGAGGTTCCAGCCCGGCAACACAGCAAATACCGTGCTGTTCACTTCATGCCACGCAGCTATCCGTGCTGCGGGCTGGGCTCCGGCGACACTGAATGCTCCACCGAAGTAGGCGTTGGTGCCGTTCGCAGCGGTTGCGAACACCACGTTGTTGACGCCTCCCGATTGGGCAGACCACGCCGTACCGTCCCACCTTGCAGTTTGATTTGTGTAGAGTTGTCCCGCCTGAGTGAACAGCCCGCCCAGGTAGACTCCCTGCGGTGACACCGCGAGGGCGTAAACAATGTTGTTGACACCCTGTCCTACCGACTGCCAGGATGAGCCGTCCCATTGTGCGATGTAATTCGCAGGGACTCCGCCTGCCTGGAGGAACACTCCTCCGGCGTAGAGCTTGTGGCCATCGACCGCCATGCTGTAGACGAAGTAGTCTGTCCCGCCACCAAGAGGCTCCCAAGTGCTGCCGTTCCACCGGGCGATGTAGGGAAGAGAGGCAGATCCGGTGCTATCGAAGTCTCCCGCTGCAATGAGGTTTCCCTCGTAGACAGCGAGGGAACGAACGACATTGTTCAGACCGGCTCCCAATGGTTGCCACGTGGTTCCGTCCCATCGCGCAATATTCCGAGCGGCAGCCCCGCCCGCGGTGTTGAAATACCCACCGGCGTACACGCTCGAGCCGTCCACGGCGATCGCGAAGACGCTTCCATCCACGCCACCCGCCATGGAGTGCCAATTCGAACCATCCCAGCGAGCAATACCCCGACTTGATTGGCCACCGGCCGAGACAAAGACGCCGCCGGCGTACAAACTGTCTCCCGATGTGGCCAGTCCATAGACGGCTGGGTGTGGACCATTGACTCCTGAACCCAATGAATGCCAGCGGGTGCCGTCCCATCGGGCTACGTAGTTGGCAGTCGTTCCCCCCGCATCGGTAAAGAAACCGCCGACATACACGTCCGAGTCATGGACCGCAATCGCATTGGCGACCGCGTTCAGTCCGGTAGAGAGGGTCGTCCAAGCCCCCCCCGCAATTCCAACCTGCCTGGACGGGAGCGCTGCCGTCAAGGGATCGGCCTCTGTTCCGACGATGACCGATCGTACCAGGTGACCATCAGCGGATAGTCCGTCTGCCTTCGACGGCAATGGCTTGATGGCGATCGACTGAGAAACGGCCGGGACACCGAACACAACGGACAGGCAGCACAGTGCGGCAATAGGCAATGATGCTCTGGAGAGCATAGGGTCCTCGATTTTACCGGACGACAAGGCGACAAGGGCCACGAAGTTTCACCCAATACCCTTCACCGGGGCGAAGCTCCGATGCTGGTTCATAAAGCTGGCTGAGCCGATTGTACCTGAAAACTGATGAGACAATGCTCCCCGATGGTGTCGGCACTAGCGAGGACAATCCAACAGGGCGGGTAATTGTTCCAATGACGACCCAACCCTCGCGGGCTGCATTCACCACGATGCTGTCAAGGGTTGCACCAACTATCGAGAGGGTCTCAGGAACTCCGAATTTCACCCAGTAGCCGGAGCCCGTCGCAAGGGTGGTCACCGGAGCGTAGTCCTGCGTTTCATTCCGAAATGCAAACATGTATCCCGTCTTCCCGATGAAGAGGGAGTCTGCTTGCAATGTTGACGGAAGACGTGGGACCGATACAAGATTCCAGGGTGACGCGAGTTCGAGTGATGTGGCATTAAGCCCCTCTCCCCGGACGGTGACCACGATCCTTGCAGGGATTCCGTTTGTCACATATGTCAGCGAATCGTTGAACAGCTGCGCGGACTCCGGAAGGAAGGTCATCAACACCACACTTGTGTCGCCTTTGCGAAGAAGGCTGTCACTCACGCTCGAGGAGAATGGTGGATGAGCGAGAATACCCTCCATATGAAGAGGATTCACTGATGGATTCATTACAGGGAAGGTCCGGGTCTCCGATGCGTATACGGGGAGAACTCCGAAATTCACGGAATCCGGGAGGCCGCGAAGGGCGGGAGCAGGAGAGGCCCCAAAGAGCACAACCGAGGTGTCTCCCCCATTGGAGAACAGGCGCAAGGTGTCTGCAAATAATCCGAAGCCCTGCGGCCGGAAGACCACGGGGACCTGAATGCTGTCACGTCCTGCAATGACCAACGGGAGCGACAACACGGCGTGGAACGGACCGGGCCCCGTCCACGCTGAGCTAATCGTCAACGTGGCCGGGGACAGGTCTCGGATGGAAAAAGAGAGATTGACAGAGTCGCCGACAGCGACATCGGGAAAGGATAGAACCCCGGGAGATACATCAATTCGGGGCGGGGGAAGGGCAACATTCCTGAACACGGAGACGGCCAGCTCATCGAGGTGAGCGGCGGCCAATTCGGGTTTACCATTGCCTGTCAGATCTGCGACGAGTATACCGAGAGACGGTGATCCCAGGCAGAATCCTGTGGGAGGATCGAAGAGTAGCGTTTCACCTTGTGACACATTGCGGTAGACTGTCACTGAGTCAACCAGACTGCCTACCGTTGTCACATCCACCCTGCCGTCGCCGTCGACGTCAGCGAGGGCCGCACTTCTCGTTTCCGGAGACACTGGAATACCCGATGGTGCTGAGAAGGAAATGCTTCCCGGCGTGCTGGAGCCGGCGACGATCGAGAGGATGCTGTCTGCTGGGCTGGTGGCAACGAGGTCCAGGATGCCGTCTTCGTTCAAGTCCCCCACGGCGATCGAGGAGGGACCCTGCGCCACTTGAACGGACACGGGTGAAGCAAAGGCGAAGGAGCCGGGGGATGAGAGATTGCGGAGACAGGAAACGGAAGCCGACGCGTGGTTGCCAAACATGATGTCGTATCTCCCGTCGTTGTCGAGGTCCGCGGACACAATCTGCACCGGCCCCTCACCCGATCCCACGAGTATGGCGGGCGAGAATACGATATGTCCAGGTTCGCCGGCGTTCGGAAATATGACGATCGTGTTGCGCTCCCGGTTCGCAACGGCCAGGTCCGGACGACCATCTCCGTCAATGTCAGCAACGGCGACGGAAAGGAAACCCGGAGAAGCCGGAATGTCGATTCGGTCCTCGAACAACATCGTCCCGGGGAGACTGATGTTTCGGAAGATGGAAACAAACGGGCTGAATTGATGCCCCAGAACAATATCCAGGAGCCCGTCTCCGTCGATGTCTGCGATGGCAACGCTGACGGGAAGGTAGCCGGTTTGTTCATCGCAGACTGCAATGAACGAGCCCAGGTCGAGCGAATCGCTCGAAGTGAAGTTCCGCAACACAGCGCAGGCGTTCCCCTGATACTCTGCAATGACGAGGTCCGATCGGCCGTCGCCGTCCATGTCGCCGACCGCCAGTCTCCCCGGTCCCAGGGAAACGCTCGCATAATCCAAACGTCGGTCAAACGACGTTGGCCCAAATGTGCGGTTGCCTGGAAAAGTTGTCGAAAATGCTCGCGAAGAACTCGCGCTCCTCCCAATCGCGGTGACTGTGACAGGGGCATAGGTGGCGGACGCAGGCACGCGCGTTTGAAGGTCTGTGGTTGACGCCGTCAGCACTTCGCCGGAGACTGCACCAAAGCGCACGATATTTTGACCGGGCACCGCACTGAACCCGAGACCATGTATGCTGACGACAGCGCCGGTGTCCGCTCGCACCGGGCTCACCGAGCCCACCGAGATGACTTGAGAAACTGTCCGCGTGAAAGACAGCAAGACCAGCAGGGCGGTATGTGCTCCGATCCCTCGCATCAACGAGAAAGGGCCTTGGGAGGTCCCGGGACGAGGCCGACATTGTCGCCTGTTGGGAGCGACCCGACAACCTCTGTGATTTGGATTCGCGCATGCGTGACAGCGACCGTGGGGGCGGATGCGGAGGGGCGGACAAGCACGGAGAACACCTCTCGTTCCAGCGACGGCCCGATCCCGGACAACGAGTTGGACAGGAGAATCACTCGCGCGGTGTCTGCACCCCCGACCGCTCCCGGTCCCGGTTTCAATTCAACAAACAGCCGCCAGGCCTTAACGTCGGCGGTGGCGGCTCCTCGATTAACGGCAATCAGCCGGTATGGCCAGTCGCAAAGGACGACGAGCTGCAGCGCAGTCATCGACCTGCCCTCGTAATTGCGAATCACGATGCTCTCCCTCTGCGTCATTGCTTCGCCGTTCGGGGGCGCACCAACGCCAAATCCAACCTCCCCCACGATTCCCTGGCAGTAGGAAGATGTCGGCACACCACTCAGGAGCACGAGAAGACTCGTCGCGCATGCGATGGCGGAAACAGCATTTCGAGTGAAGATCCGGATCATATGTACCCTGTTTGTTGGGTCTGATGCCTAACGTATCCGAATAGTACAGGGCTGATTCACCTTTACCCAGTATCCTTCCCCCGGGGCGATGGTTGTAGCAGGTTCGTACCCCTCCGTCGTACGGTTGAATCGGAAGATGGATCCAATCCGCGCGCCCGCGGGATCGGTGGTCACAGACGATACGGCCGCCGAGTCTGTGAGAGAGCCAAGCAGGAGCCAGCCGGGAGCACTCGCGCTCACGTCGGCGCTGTCCTCCCTCTTCCCCGCAGTAATGGATGTACGGGAAGAATCGTATTTCACCCAAAACCCGTGAGCCATGTCGAGAACGCCCGGCACGACATAGTTCTGCGTATTGTTGTCGAATCCGAAAACGCTTGAGGTTCGATGTTGGAAGAGGAACGCCGGATCGAGTGTTGAGGGTCGGCGACCGAGAGCCATGAGGTTCCATCCGGCTGCGACTGGGGACTGAACCTCTGCACGAGAGTCTCCGATCCAAGGGTAGTACACGACTCCTTCGCTGACGCGGTCACCGAGTTGTCCAACGGGGCTGAGATTCTTCATGGAACCCAGAGGCGGCGGCGGATCTTCGGGTACCTCGACGGACCCAACGGAGTCCAATGGACCATGGACACTTCCCCACGCGTTGTTTACTGCATAGAGAGTATCCCCCGCAGGACCGACAGCGTAATTGCGTATCGCAATGCCGTTTCCACTGAACGTGTTTGAATCGGCGACCAGGTTCATCCCCCCAACACCTTCGACATCCGAGTATCCCCATCCTTCGAGAATGTTCCCCGTCATTGTATTGGCTCGAAGCAGGACATTGTTGATTCCATCACTGCCGATCCCCACGTAATTTGCAGCAAGTCGATTGCCAAGAATCTGCACACCATGCGGGGCGGTCGACGGATTGAGATAGACCCCTGAAGTCCAGCCGGTGATCTGATTCCCGATGAGGAAGACGCTATCGCACTGATATCCGGCGAGGATGCCCCTGCGGAGGCCCTGACCCGGCCCGGTGAGAATGGAGTACTTCACCTGTTGACCGATACTTCCGCCGTTCAACCACACCGCGATCGTATCGCCTCCATACATCCCTCCACCCGAGATGGTGAACCCGTTCAACACGGCCCGATCGGCGAGGATGGCCACTGCTCCGCGGATCACCGTCTCGGTCGTCCTGTAACCCACGGGACGGTCGCTGTTTTCGCCCACGAGGACAATGCCGTTCTTCGTGCGTGGGACAACAACGCTTTCGTCGTAGGAGCCCTGGAATACCCGGACGCGATCTCCTGGAGAGGCGAGGTTGATCCCTCGTCGGATGTTCCCTGTCCCCGGGTTGACGAACACCCATCCGGCCTTCACACGAATCAGTCCGAAACCGTCTAGGTCCGTGCCGTGGATGATCTTCTGCTCAACGAAAAACAACTCTGATTCCGAGAGTTGACCTGCGATGGCTCCTTCGAAGCGAACGCGAGTTGCATCGATGACGCCGGTGAATTTCGAAAGCGCGTCATTTGCCTTCAGTCGGAAATACGCCTGCGATTGCCCCCCAACATCGACATCCTGTGCATCCAGGACGATCTTCGCTCCCTCGAGGACCACGCCGTCATCCCCTTGATCGATCAGTGTGCCGTTTCTCAGCACGATGCCGACCGGAGTCGTGCCGGCAGAACTGTCCTTCAAGCGTATCCCTGTCGCGAGGCTGGATCCTGAGGGCCCGTGGACGAAGCAACCCTCTGCGGAGGCAAGCGTCGTGTCACCACGTCCAAAGAGTGGATGCACATTCGAGATGGCAATGCCGGTGGAGAACGTGAGGAGAGTATCGCGGATGAGTCGCACGGTGTCTTTCGTGGGACAGTTCCATATCGAGATGCCCGTCTGAGCGTCGAAGACCATATTGTCTTCGAGGTGCACGGCGATCGTGTCATACACCGAGGTCACCAGGCAGCCAACGGTACTCGTGCTTCCCGCTGTTGGATGGACGGTATTGAATCGCGAGAGGAACAACGGTAGTCGTACAGACGGGTCCCGCTGTCGGAAGAGATTATGCCAGATGCCGGTGGCAACCGCCTCAACGCTGTTCCCCTCGACGATGGAGGGGCTCCCGGGATTACAGAAGTTACTGACGACGATTCCTTGCATCGTTCGCGTAATCTGGTTTTTAATGATTCCGACGTAGAAGTTGTCGGACAACCAGATGCCGGTCCCGCTCATTCCCGGCGATGCGATGTTGTCGATCGAATTCCATGAAAGGTTGCTGCCGGACGAAGATGACGCGGATGCCCCCGTCGCGCGGAAGCGCACTCCGCCGCGGGAACAATTCCGAATGATAGTGTACCGGACGGTGAGACGTTGCACGGCGGGGGACATCGTTGTGTCGTTTGTGATGCCCCAGGCGGCATTCACGTCAACACCGTTGAGCGGGTCGCCAAGGGAGATCGCCGGATTGTCACCATCAATGCAGAGCCCGTCAATTATGACATCGCTGGCGCCGATGGTGATAATGGTCCCTCCTAGTGTGTCGTTTGTCGAGGTCGTTATTGTCGCCTCCGGGCCCCGGGCGGCAACCCCGGGTTGCATGCCGGCGTTGGGCCCAAGGAGGATAAGCGGCGTGGTGACCACGAGGTTCTCCGGATAAGTGCCCGGTGCGATGACGATCGTATCTCCCGCGGTCGCGGCGGCGATTGCCGCCGAGACCGTGGGGGCGTCAGCCGGCACTCTCCATTGATGTGCGTGTGCCGAGTCGACTGACATGCCAAAGAGGATATCTGCGGCTATGAGAACGGCTGTGAGAATTTTCATGATCGAAGTTCGTGGACGGCGTCCGGTGGATATTGCGTCTCGTCTATTTGAGGATTGCCATTCTTCGTACGGAGGTGAACGCACCGGACTCCATGCGGTAGAAGTAGAACCCACTGGCGAGCCGCGAAGCGTCAAAACGGACGCTGTAGGACCCCGGGGCCTTGTGCTCTTCGACCACATCAGCGACGTTCCGCCCCAGCAGATCGAAGACCCTGATGGTGACGTAGCCCGCCTGCGCCATGCTGAATCGAATCTCTGTGCTGGGATTGAAGGGATTCGGATAGTTTTGTTCGAGCAGATACCGCGCGGGAGCCGATGGGTTGAGCTCCTTTACCGCGGCGACCGCATTCGCACCGACCTTCACAACGGCAAAACGCACGGGGTTGCCGGTCGCGGCGAAGGTGTACTCCGTCGCACCATCAAGCATGTTCTTGAGCGCCCCTCCAATCGCAGACGGCGTTCTGCTGTTGATGGTCCATCCACTTGCGTACCGCGATACGTTCGCCGGCCAGGAGACTTTCAAATCGTTCCCCTCGACAATGGCGCCCGCAACTTCGATCACGAATGTGTCTGCCTGTGCGCTGCTGGTGAAGCCGCGGTAATCATACTTGAAAAGGCCGCCGGCAGCACCGAGTTCGGTCCGACCAGGAATGTCAATGAACCGGACTCTGTTCCCGTCAGGGTCCGGCGGTGCTGCGCCGGTTTCGCCGTACATGCCGAGGGGACCAAAGGAATCCGTTGTTGCGTCGTCCAGGCCATAGGAGTTCGCATGCATGGCGTTACCATTGCCGCTATTCACGCCGACGTACAGAGTGTCCAATTTCGTCCCCCATTGCAAAACCAGGGGAACCCGAAATTGGACCACCTGGCACACCGAGACTGGGACCAGAAAAACAACAAGAAGGAGAGTGGTGATCAGGCGAGATTTCATGAGAGAGTGTCCTTCGATTGACTAACGAAACAAGCCTCTGTTCCGTCCTCCGAGAAGGGGACGGAACAGAGAGCGAAGTGCGGCCTACTTCAACAGCATCATCTTCTTTGAATCAATAAAGCTACCGGCGGTCATCCGGTAGATGTACACACCGGTGGACAGGATCTTCCCAAAACTGTCCCTGCCATCCCAACGGACAACTTTCGTCCCACGCTCAGACTGGGCATCAAAGAGCGTCCGCACTTCCTGGCCGAGAACGTTGTACACGGAGATCTTCACGGCCCCGTTTTGCGGAACGGAGAACTGAATGTCGGTCGTGGGGTTGAAGGGGTTGGGGTAGTTTTGCTTCAGACTGTAGCTGACGGGGACTTCTGGCGCTTCCTGCAGGCTGATCTGGTAGTTCACGTTTTCGATCCGGTCGCTCCTCTCGTCGGCGAGGACGAGGTCAGACACGCTGACCTCGCGGGGATCCTTCACAGACATGGGAATGTTCACCATGAGGTACGTTCCGGGATCCATCGAGGCGCCGGCGCCGTCATACACCAGCACTCGCATGCTGTTGGCGGTGGCATTGAAATGTCCTTCGCCGATCGTCGTCTCGAGCTTGAGGGACGGGGGAACGTTCGCCAGCGACGAAAGGTCAAACTGCAACCCCTTCACGCGCTTGCTGGACTCGATGCGCACGGCAACGCCCGACGTCGTCACATGGAACGTTACTAGAGCATCGTAGCTGTTCGTCTTCGCCAGGGCACTGTTGGATCGAGAAGCGGCGACGGTCGGTGCCACCTTCTGGAGCGTGACGCCCGAAGGATCGACCCCCGTCAGCGCCATTTGCTGAATGACGGCAAGGTCCTGTGCATTGACGACGCTGTCGTGGCCGGCCCACGGTGCGACGTTCGCGCGATTGAAGGCATCGGCCGGAAGACCAAGGGCTGCCTGATCGGCCGGGTCACTGAGATTGATGCGCAACAAGATATGATCGACAACCAGCAGAACATCGAGAATGTCGACATTGCCATCGTTATTGACGTCGCCGAGGTAGGTGCTGTTTACAACCTGCAGGATCTGCGGATCATCGGCTGCAATATGCAGATCGTCGCCGAGCCTGTTCGACGTCGCAACGTAGCTTAGAGAAATATGTCGGGTCAGGGTGTCCGGGTTGTCGAAGAGACCGATGGAATACTCGAACGCGAGAAGGTGATTGAAGACGGCATTCGCCGCAAGACCGGTTGCCTGGTCGTTCGCGAAAAGCGTTACCACGATCGAATCCTTTGTAATACTCGTCGGATCAGGTCCGGTGGCTTCGCGATAAATCTGCGTCTTCAAACTCCAGTTGCCGCTCAGCAGGTCCGCACCTTTGGTCACGCTCTTCAGGGTGACCGGGCGCTCGGAGATGATTACACACTGCAGGGTTTTCAACGGCTCTGTCCCCGAAGCAGGATGGTAGTCCAGGCCGAGTGTATCACGGTAGGTGTGACCATCAAGGAGACCGGACTTCGAATCGGCGGAGAAGAACAGCTTATTGGCGTTTGAGCTTGCCGTTCCAAGAACATTGACGGTGGTCGGCGAACCGGACGCGTTGTGGGTGAACACGACGGTCCCGCTGAAGGATCCTGCAACCGTCGGGGTGAACGTCACCGGGATGGAGAGGGTGCCGCCATGGGGCCCGACCTTCACCGGAAGGGAAGGAAGAACAGCCGACATGTTCGACGGGAGGCCTGCCGCGTTGATCGCTGTGATCGAGAGAGAATCGCTCGACCCGCTGTTGGTCACGACGAGATTCGCCGTGATGGGGGCATGCGGAAGAGCCACCAGTCCGAAATTCAGGTCATTCGCCGAGAAGCTGACGGTCGACGGCACTTGCGCTCCTGACTTGACGATGACGAAACGAAGCGGGTTGCTCATAGCCATCGTCGCACTGGTCTGGGAGATCATGTTGGCCACCAGCGCGCCTGCAGAGACTGCACCTGACTGAAATGCATGGATTTCCCATCCCGAAGCGTATTGCTGCAACGTTGCCGCCGAAGGCCAGCTGATGGTGAGGCCGTTCGCTTCGATTATGGCACCGTCGATCCTCACGCAGAAGGTGTCCTTCTGTGTCGGCGAGTCATACGGTCGATAGTCATACTTCCAGAGACCGCTGTGCGAAGCCAGTTCCGTGTGTGTGTTCACATCAATGAACCGAACGCGATTACCATCCGGATCGCCCGGGACCGCTTCGTTTTCTCCATACTGCCCAAGGGGGCCATATAGTCCGGTCAGGGCATCATCGAAACCGTACGAGGATTCTGAAAGCCCGTTGCCGCCGCTATTGATGCCGACGTACACGGTGTCTTTTTTTGTTCCCCATTGCATGTAGATGGGAACGCGGAATTGCACCACCTGCGCCATGGCTGCCTCAGCGAACAGAAACAGGAGCGCAAAGGACAGCGCGAGAGTCTTCATCTGATTCTTCATGGAATCTCCGTTGTCTGAAATTATTGGTTGAGTGTCAACGTGCAGGGACCGGTCACTTTCACCCATGCCGCTTCACCGGGCAACAGATCCGCGGTGCCCGTCGACGTCAGGTTGGCGGGGACATAGTTCTGAGCGACGGGATCCCACTTGAACTGTCCACCCGTAATGGCGCCGGATCCTGAGGCGGAAATGTAGTTCACGACCCGGCTCTGCCCGCCAACGAGCACCCAGCCGGCCGCCGCCACCGGGATCGTGATGGTGCCGTTGATGGTGCGCCCGCTGAACGGAACGATGCGCCGGGTTGGATACTTGACCCACATGCCTTGTCCGGGAACCACATTATTCACGACGTCATAGTTGCTGGTACCGGTATTGTAGCTGAAGGCACTTCCGCTCTTGCCCGGGAAGACCGCTGTGGCGGCGGTGTTCGGGACCATGGACGGCACTGCCACCATGTTCCAGCCTGCCTCGACCCAGATGGACGAAAACTGGGGATTGAAGTTCGTCCAACCGGCCGTCCATTGCTGATCAAGCGTCTTGCTGGGATCGAACGCACCACGGTAGTTTGCCGTCATATCGAAAAACCCAGCGCTGAGACGCGGATTCGTGAAGCTGGCGGAACCGATCAGTTCGGACCCTGACCCTGGGACAGGGTTCGGATCGATCAGGTCGTTCATGTCGGTGAAGCCGAGGGCAGACGTCGAACGTCCTGTGCCGACATCGGCACCACCGAGGTTGGACCACCCGGCAGTATTGAACCACGCCTTGACACTGTCAGCAGTCTCTCCTGCGCTCAGTCCGCTGACGTTGAAGTTTGCCAGGGGGCCGACAGATCCGAGGCTGGTATTGCGGATCTGCAGGGTGTCCTCGCGGGGGTTTGACCAAGTCTGGACGTCCCGCATCGAAATGCCGCCCGGGAATCCACAGATTACGGAATTGTAGATGCTCTCCTTCGTGCCTCTGCGAAGCACGGCGACGTACTCGAAGTTCCGGCCGGTGCGCGCGGCAACCGTGTCGACACGCTTGTAGCCGATCAACGTCATATTCGAGAATAGCGCCGACGTCCGCGGAGGGTTGTAAGAAGCGGTCCCTTCGTTGTCCGATTCGAAGCCGTTGCTCTGCTGGTTGCTGGCGGTCTCCGAGACATCGGGATTGCGCAGGCTGAATCCGAATTGCACCTTTCCCGAGAACCCGAAATCGGTGTCGAAATCATCGTCCTGCCCGCTGTAAGCGACCAGGTGGTGAGGCGTCACCGTTCCGCCGAACCACTCGTACGAATCATCGAACGAGTAACTCACCTGTACATGATCGATGGCCGTGCCGGACCCGACACCGCCCATGGTGAGCCCATTGATTTCATTGTCGAGTTGGAACCGGTACCCGGCGAACTCAATGCGGCAGTATTGGAATACACCGCTATTGTCGGCCGCGTTGGATCCGCCATATGCCCCCGGGATGATACCACCCTCGATCTGGGGGTTCACTTGATTCGTTGGTGCACTGCCGAGGATAATGACTCCTCCCCAGTTGCCGCGATCCCGTTGACCACCCGGTCGTTCGCTGGTGAAGACAACCGGGTTGGAGGCTGTTCCCGTCGCGAAGATCTTTGCGCCGGGTCGGATGATCAGGGTCGCCGCGGTATCACCCACGATCACGGTTCCCGCCGGGATCGTGATCGAGTAGGTCGAGTCCACGAAATACAACCCTGTAAGGAAATAGAGCGTATCCGCCGAGAGAGTTCTGTTCCATGTTTGATGGTAAGTGGTTCTGCCGCTGTTACGTCCAGGGCCAAGCACGGCCTCTGCTGCATAGGATTCCACGAAGAAGATGGTCACCAATGCAAGTATGCTGAAGAGTCTTTTCATCATGAGCGTATCCTTCGTGATGATCAGTGAAAAAGGCGTGAAGAGCATTGAGTACTCATGTTGAGTGTACATGTACGCGGTAGTCTTCCGGGAATACCCTCCTTTCGTGGGACCGACATTCCAACCCCACTCTCTGCACGCGTTTCCCGAAGGCGGAAAAACACAACGGCAGAGTCCATCCCTTCTGAGATCGCCAAGCCCTGTTAATGGTGAAAGTTGAACTGCGGCGCGTCAACACCGCTCGCTCAAGCCGGGTGATGGAGAAACCGGCCGGCGACGTGAATCCACTGCATTACATGTTAGTCGGTCTGTGAACCTACAAAGTGCGCTGCCCGGAGCACACAGACGCTCGAAAGCGACGGAACTTCCCGAATGCTAGAGCATGAATGACAATTCGACAGAGAAGGTTGTACCAACCTTCCTCCCCGCATAGGGGTTCCCTTCCCGCGTTTCGAACGTCCGGTTGCTCGCTGTCAGATCACGAGCGGTGAATTTGCATTCCAGTCCGCCGAAGAGCTGCTGGGTCACCGCGACGTCGAGCACGCCGACCGCGTTCTCGTAAATATCCAGTATTCGCTGGTCGCCGACCGCGTCCAGTCGCCGGCCGTATTCGTAGTACATGAGGTTGAGCGATGTCCCGTACTGCGGCTCGCTGACCAGCAGTGACAAGTTGATCATGTACGGTGACTGACCCTGCATTTCCCGCTCGTGAGTCTCAAAGCGATCCCCCCACGACCCGTTGCCGAGGTCCACTTTGTACCCCTCGACGTATTCGATCGCCGAATAGATCCGTGTGTAATTTCCGGTGACCGAGCAATGGCTGAGGAAGCCGCCGAGGAACCCGAGAGACTTTCGGACTTCAAGCTCAAATCCATAGTTCCTTCCATTCGGGGAGTTGAACCAGGTCCGCTCGGGATTGGACGAGATGACGATTTTTTGCTCGATCGCATTGCTGATGCTCTTGTAGAACCCACTGATTGCCAGGACTTCTCCTGGTTCGGGAAAGGTCTCAAGACGAATATCGTAGTTGTGGACGTATGCGCGCTGCAGCAGGGGATTGCCATATGCCCCCTCATAGATGTTATAGTCGTAGAAATAGAAGACCGCAAGCTCCCGGAACTCAGGCCTGTTGACGGAATGACTGTATGCCAGCCGAAGGTTGGTAGCGGGGGTCAATAGCCAGGTGAGATTCAACGAGGGCAACTTCTCCGTATGCTTGAGCCTCGCGGTGTACGGTTCGTTCGTCGAATATGGACTGATGGTGTTGACAAGCTCCTCGCAGTCCTCCACACGAAGACCTCCGGCGACGCGCAGGTCCTCTCCGAGGAGGGAAAACGGCGCGTCGAACATCAAATATCCCGCTCTGGTCGTCTGTCTCCCCGTGTACGTGTCGCGCGGATCGGAGAGTCTGCTCATGATCATTTTGTTGGAACCGAAATTCTGCGGCGCAAAAATTGTGTCAATCGCATAGCCCAGGATCTCCGACGACGTGCTGGAAGGCGAGAGCTCCCCCTGGAAGAACTGGATCCTGTAGTCCCTCCGTTTGAACTCCGCGAGGACGCCTCCTTTGATCTTCACGGACTGCAGCACCGGGAGGGAGAGATCGATCCCCCCGCCCTTGGTGTCCTCAAACAAGTTGGACCACGATCGATCTGCAAAGCCGAAATGCAGTGGGTAGGATGCCGGATAATTGATGTTTTTCCCGTAGATATACGTCTCTCGGTCGGGCTTCTCGGCCTGGGAGGAGGAATACGCTACATGCCATCGAACATCAAGCTGGTCTAGGTCGGGGACGGTATGTTCCCCGACAAGCTGGCCGACATACAACGAGCGCTGAGACCACTCCGTGATATTCACTCGACTGATCTCGTCGTTTTCATCGATGACGGTGTTTGCCGTGGCTTTGTCTTCACCGGCTTGTGTGTACGTGTTCCTGAGGCTGATTTTGTTGAGCCCGCCGAGTTTCGCGCTGACGTCGAGGAGTCCACCCCAAAGCACCGAAAAGCGATCGGACGTTCCGTTCAGCTGAATGATTCGGCTGGTTCCCCGGAAATAGTCCTGAGTGGCCTCGGTGCGGGAGTATCCGCTGCGATATGATAGCGACGAAACGATCCCCAACTCCTGATCGCCCACGTCAAGGTCATCGCCGTAGGAGATCCTGCCGGTCATGTTCAGGGGTGATCGAACGGAACGTTGCTTCCAGTCGTTGGCCATCGCCTTGCCTGCTTCCACGTTGTTGTACGGCGTCTGCGCAGCAATGGAAGGAAGAGCACGTGTCCCGTCGTCGATCCCCAGCCAGTCGCCTCCTCCACCTTGAGACCTCTGGAGCGTGCGCAGGTTTGCAAGGGAGTTGTATGAGGTCCCCAGACTCACTTTCAGGAGGGTTTTGTCAGGGAAGTCGAGCGTGTTGATCTGAACCAGTCCTCCCGTAAAATCCCCCGGCAACTCCGGTGTGGCGGTCTTCCGGACCACGGTGTTTTCCACGAGATTGGCGGGAACCATGTCGAACGAAAAGCTCCGTTTGTCCACATCGGTGCTGGTGCTGGTCACGCTGACCCCGTTGAGAGTCGTCCCGTTGTAGCGATCAGTGACCCCGCGGATGAACACGAACTTATTGTCGACAATCGAAATCCCGGTTACCCTGCGCAGCGCGTCAGCGGATGTCGCGTCGGGGGTGCGCTTGATCTGCTCCAGCGTGAACCCGTCAGTGATTGTCGCGGCGGACCTGCGCGCAGACAGCAAAGCGCTTTCCGTGGCAAGCTGACGTTCCGCAGTCACAACCACCTCTTCAGCTTCGACCGTGGAGGGATGGAGAGTGATGTCGAGGGCAACTCTTGCGCGATCACCGAGCGACAACCGACTTACGACGGTGGGAGCATATCCCACCATGGATACACGGACAGAATACGTCCCGGGGGGCAGATTGCGAATCGAATAGCTGCCATCGATGTCGGTCGAGGAGCCGTAGGTTGTCCCGACAATGGCGACATGCGCTCCCACAATCCGGTCACCGCTTGCGACGTCGAAGACTGTTCCGGTGAGAAGGGTGGTTTGGGCATGTGCGCCGACGACAAGGATCAGCGACAGAAGAGCGACGTGAAATCCGAACCGGATCCCTGTCGGGTTGATGAACACCGGGCCGCGCGCCGGGTGAAATCGGTATGGTGAAGGGTTCGTAGAAAGGTGCATGGGCGTCCGTTTATCCAAAGGCTGTGATGGGACACCACGTCCGTGGCGACTTCCATGAGCAGGCAACTCACGAAGGACCGTTGCCTGAGATGCTCACGATGTTGCACCTGACCCAGATTTTCGAAAGACTTCTATTGAGGGGTTGCTTAACAACTACAGCGTCAAGGTAGGTTCGGAGAGAGTGAGGCCTCTCGTCCCGTAGTGATCTCCTGGTAACGCGATGTCGCCAACTTTGGAGAGCAGCTGCCATGTAGAAGGCAGCCCAAGATACTGAGAAGAGCCTCGCAGGTCAAGAGCCCGGGGATTATGGAATTGTTACGTAATTGTCTTTGCCCTCTTGCATTTCATCTCCGCGAAAACTACAATGCTTCTGCAAACGGCAGGGTTCATCCCTGATGAGATCGCCAAGTTCTCACCTGTTTGCAGGGGCGGCGCGTCAACGCCGCCCCACTTTTATGTTCGGGCGTGTTTTATCTCGCCACGCGCAGTCAACCGAAGGGATGTTTTCGACTACTCTCGTAGTCGCCGCCATGACAGAGCGTGATGTGAAAGGGCCGGAAAAGGAGTTCTTCCAACATCCAAAGTCGGTCAATGGTACTCGTTTCGATGGGAAAACGATTCGCGTAGAGGCAAAGGAGGGAATGGCGTGAGGAGGTACCCAAGCCCCGTCTCACCGGGCGAAGTGCTCTGAGGTGGACGGGGCCTGATGGTTCGCGTGTGCTAGTTGCGGATCTCCGTCAACTTCTGTTTCAATTCGCTCTCCATGCGGCGCAACTCGGTTTCAGCCGCCTCCCGCTTTGAACGCCCTTCCTGCTGAATCCGCAACGTTTCCTCAATGGTGGTGATGAGGTCCGTGTTGACTTTCTGAAGCGTTTCGATGTCAACAATGCCGCGCTCTGACTCCCGCGCAATGTCGATGGAGCTCTCTTTGAGAAGCTCGGAGTTCTTTGTCAATAATTCGTTTGTGGTGTCGGTGACTTCCTTCTGGAGCGTGAGGGCCTTTTTCTGGCGGAAGAGTGTGATGGCGATGATGATCTGATTCTTCCAAAGCGGAATCGTATTCAGAATGGAGGTCTGGATCTTCTCCACCAGTGCCTGATTGTTGTTTTGAATCAGGCGGACCTGCGGCGCTGACTGGATCGTGATCATTCGTGAAAGCTTGAGATCGTAGATCTTCTTTTCGAATCGGACCAGGAATTGGTTCGCATCCTGAAGTTTCTGAACGTCCACCGGGTCCTTCGTCTCCTCGGCTTTCTTCTGCAGGGCCGGGACAACGTTCTTGCGAACATCGTCCTGGAACAGTTCCCCCGCCACGATGAACAGGTCGAGATCACGCTGATACGCCGTATTCTTCTCGTAAAGCTTGTCCAGCAGGGTGATGTCACGCAGAAGCTGCATCCGGGCCTTGTCCAGCTCGTTCACGATCCGCTCGATCTGCACCGAGAGTTTTTCATACCGTTGGATAAATCGCCGCGCTGCGCTCACCAGCGATCCCACAATCGGGATCTTCGCAAGGGGGCTCTCCGATGTGAGGCTCCCGACGTTGAGATCCTTGATGGTCACGAGAAGGTCAGAAAGAATTTCTCCGGCTTGGCCACTGTCCTTGGAGCGAATTTCCTGGAGCACGGTGTCGGCGAAGTCGGCAACTTTGCTCTGCGCGGCGACGCCATATTGAATCACAGCCTGGGAATCCTCCGGATGGACGCTCTTGCGAATCGCCTCCACCCGTGTTTGCTCTTCGGGGGTCAATTGGCTGTAGGAGACAAGCGCTTCGTCGGGGCTGACGGTGGTTTCGGCCATGATACGATCTTTCGAGTTATTGAGGAGATGAGATTGCCGTCATAATCTTCTGCATGACATCCGGGCTCGGCATCGGAAGGACTTTGGTGATTCGTTCAGGGATCCCCACGACCTGCAGGAGTTTGGGATCGTTCTGCAGTCCCATGAGCCCTGTGCGAAAGCCGTGGCGTTCCCAAGCCAGCTTCTGTACGTCTTCATCCTTCAAACCCTTCACGAGTTGATCGGCCCCCGGTTTCAATTCGATCAATGGATGTGCGCTCCACACCGTAGGCTCCGGATAAAGAATCCGGATCTTGTGCCGGATCGATGGCCATCGCTCGGC
This sequence comes from Bacteroidota bacterium, assembly GCA_035506295.1. Taxonomy (GTDB): domain Bacteria; phylum Bacteroidota; class Ignavibacteria; order UBA10030; family UBA6906; genus DATJPR01. The sequence continues at coordinate 22,023 of DATJPR010000257.1, forward strand.
GTTCTGGACGGAAAACTCCACGATCTGGCTTTCATAGCCGACGATGATCGGCTTCGCTCCGACGCCCATACTCAAGTACTGCAGGAAGAGATCCGACGATGAATGCTCAAGGAAGCCGAGGTTGCGGAAAAGCTTCGCGAGATTCGGCAGAACGGTGTCGATGGATGCAGTGGTGGCGACATCGCCGCACAACATGTCGGCGAGAAGTCCGGCAAACATGTTGCCAGAGTTGGACTTGTTTGGATCCGTCGATATGATCGTCATCTTGCCGTACAAGTCATCCAAACCGATGGACTTCCAGGGAGTCCCGCTCATTACCATTCGAATCAGGGCCGGGAAATCGGTGATGTAGTAGACCGAGTCGCGAACCCGGCAAATGCCTTGCCGGACAAGCGCGTCTGCCACGATATCCCAGCTATAGAGCACGATCGGAGAATAAAAGATCACCTCCCCCTTCACCAAGGAGTTTCCCTGGGCCTGCTTGTACAACTCCAGAGCGACCTGTGAGGACGGCCAGAGGAAATCCATCCCCTCCGTTTTTCCCGTCACCATCTCGATCGAGCCGGCCTTGGCATAGTCAAGCGAGAGGCCAAAACGTTTTCGAAGAAGAGAGCGGACATTGTCATCGTCAAGAAAGCCGGTCTTTTCTCCGCCCACGTAGCCGTGCAAGGTCGTCGCCGGGGGAGAGGGCTCGGTTGTGCGGAAGAGAATCGTCGCGCCGACAATGACGAGCAGGATGCCGATACCGATCAGCCTATTTCGCACTGGTCAAGTTGTCCAGTTGTAGTGTCTGTTGGAGGAGTTTGATTTCCGTGTCGAGGTCGAGAATTTCATCTTGAGCGACAGCCACGAGCTGCTGCTCGAATACGTGTTGTATCGAATCGAGGAGCGCCTCCACCTTGGCCAATCCGGCTTGGACTTCGCTGGAATTGAGATTGCGGGAAGAAAGCTCGGTATAGCGTTCGAGAATGGTGCAGGTGGCGTTGAGATAGTAGTTCAAGAATTGACGGACCCGTTTTGCGTCCTTCGGACTCTCCTTCACGTCATTGATCACCTTGCTGGCGACCTGAGCCAAGTGCATGCACTTGTCGCGAATTTCCGGCTTCTTCACCGAAGCGGCCAGCGAGGTGAGCGTTTTGACCTTTTCCTCTCCTTCTGCGATCATCTGCGAATACGCCTGACGATCCCCCTCCGTGTCTATCCCCCCCTGCTGTTTCGCTTTGGAGACGAGAAGCCTGCCGGCGACGTATCCTGCGACGGCGCCGCCGAGGGCGAACGGGAGAGGGATGCTCAGGCCGAGATAGAGGATGCCGAAAACCACGCCGCCGAGACCACCGGAGAGAATCTCCTTCATCCCTAATTGTATCCTTTCACCTTGCGAAAGACATCGACCAGATCTTTTCGTCCATCGAAGACTTTCCCCCGCGTAAGGTCGGTCAGTCGCGCGAGTTGTTCCTGGGAGGCTTCCCCGAACATGATCGCGAAAATCGGTACGTCCAAATGGGCTTTCTTCCATGCATCCAGTACGTCACTGTACGATTTTCCTTCATTGGACTTCCCGTCCGTCATCAAGATGATCGCGCTGGAATACTTCTCCGTGGAATATTTTTGCGCTTCGACCAACCCTTGAATGACGGGGGAGTAAATGTCCGTGCCGTCTCCGGGTTGAAGAGCGGCGATGTTCTTGCGGAGACCGTCGAGTGACGTTCTGTCCCCTATTCGCGCGGTCCAAACTTCCCGCACTGCACCGCTGAAGGGGATCACCGAGACAATATCATCGCTGGCGCCCTGGAGGAGATACGGACGGGCCTTTTCCTGGTCGAGGAGGAGCTCCATCGCCGCCTTGACACCTTGTTCTCCGGGCCCCTCCATGCTCCCGGAGAAATCCAGACAGAACGCCGTGAAGGATGGCTTTCGAAACTCGGTTTGATACAGGGTTAGTGCTTCAAGCACGACGTCGGCAGGCGGGAGCTTGATCGGCGAGAGAATCTTCTCCGTTTGAATCCCCCATTCTCTTTTGAAGACCTGTGAATCGGGGGTTGCCGAGGTCGAAAAATAGCCGACGCGCCTCCCATGAGCGAGAATCTCGCCCTGCACGGCATCCGTGAGCAGATGCTCCTGCAGTCTTGTGAAGAATTCCTCCTGTCTTGCATTGCCATGACTAATATAGCCCAAAGGGGAATCCGCCAGCACCAGGCCGTCGATCGGATACACAACATGGAGCGTCTCCCGTCCCTGTTTGACGAGTTCCTGATTGGTCTCAATGATCACCGATTCGTAATTCACCATTGCATCGTAGTCACCTTTCAGGAAAAGTTCTTTCAGCCACCCCGAGCTGCCGGACGATCGATTGATTCCTGAGAGAAGTTCACGGATGTCGTTCTTCAAATCCGGCTTCCTGAGGTCAGCGAGCGACAACACTTCAGGATTTCCGGACAGAGCGTAAAGGAATCCGAGGTAAGCACTTGCGCCGGAGTTCGACTGGCTCGCGGAGGTCATCATGAACGTAAGTCTCTTGGCATGGATCGCGGCGAGAATATCGCGCACAGCGACGTCGCGTCCAACGAAGCCGAGTTCTCTGGCTTTGCTCTCGCGAATGCCGAAGACCACCGGCGAGATCATGATGGACTTTGCGTTGCGGACGCGAAACTGTTTATCACCGAGCGAGATCCAGAGGCTGGAGGCCGGCCACACTGCATCGACACCGATCTCGCTCTTCTGCAGTTCCGCCATGATGTCGAGCGATCCCTCGTAACGCATTTCCAAATCGATATGGTTCTCACGTGCAAAATCCTGGAGGAGAGGTTCAAGCGTTTCATTTTCTGAACCTGAGAGTATGGTGAACCTCTCTGTCTTCGTACAGGACGCGCAAAACAATGCAAGGACAAGAACACTGGTAGGAAGAAGATATCTTGACATTGTGTGTCCCTGTGAGTTGGTGCGGCAGGTGTCGGCACAGAAGATAGGGAAAGGAAGTGCAAAAGACAAAAACCCTTCAAGGGTTGTGTTCACTAGAATCACGACATTGAGCCGGGCCTGGAAGCTGACAGGAGACTGCATAGTCGAATCTCCTTGCTCGTACCATTCTTGTTGCACAGCAAACTGGCATGTTCATCGATGGTACGATCACGTCTGTCGACATCTTCAACAATAGCGATCGACGAAACAGGAAGAAAGATTTAACGATTTGTTAACCTCCAGTGCTCGCGTAGATCCTTCCGCGCTGGTACATTAATCACGTCGCAGAAGAAAAACTCACTCGCTTACGCCGGTGCATGACAGTCCGAGGCATCGAAGTGGATTTGGCATTCTCGGGGGAACGAAGTCGACGCCGCGGTTGCCGCCCGGGGCCGGAGGGCTGTCTGATGCATGCAGCAATTCTGAGATCACCAACGATGTTGCGAGCGGTCAAGAGAGTCCATTCGAAAGGTAACGAGGATCAACGCGATGAACCGATGGTACTCCAATATGGATGTCCTACTGGCAATCGGCATGCTTGCGCTGAGTGTGTCGATCGTGATTGAGCGGTATATCCCGCACGGCGACCTCAGCGACTTCTTTCAGGGCGTACTGGTGGGAATTTCGATCGTGGCAAATGTCATTGCGATATACAGAATGTCGTTCCGTACGAGGCGGTTGTAGGTAAGAAGAATGGCAAGCGGGAACCCGGAGGCTCTTTCCGTTCAGACAACCGTCCAGAGCATCCTGCCTCCGAGTGCGCGACTAGTGGATCGACGGATACCACACTGCAAGGCCGTACCAGGCCGCGAGAAGTCCACAAAGCGCGAGGATCCACAACACCGTCCGGTCACCGATGATCGGTCTCTCGTCAGGCGAGGGGTTGTCGGAGGATAGGAGGTGTGAGGCGAGGTCAGGAATAAAGGGAATGGATCTCGTCGTTTTCATTACATCGAGCTCCCCGTTCATCGAGCAACAATAGTCATTGAGTACTAGAGCAACAATAGTCATTGAGTATTACATGATGATCAGCCTCGCATTATCAAAAGGTTAAATCTTTGCTTTGTTGAAATAGACAACATGAACGTTTGCGATGAATCCCGGCTTCAACGATCTTGATTTTCTTGGTACACTATTGTAGTATCTGATGGCGGAGTATCCGCATTTACCCGTATATATCGCATACCTCATCTCCTCAGCGTTCTCCTGCTTTCGTTCTTTCACTACCACGATATTCTCCGAAACCTCAATCCCTGAGTTCGCTATCAGGCAAGCTCATGAATAGTAAGATCTCATCAGCCCTACGATTCGAAAAATACCACCCTATCGGGGTCTATCGTACAAACGACAGGCCTGCAAATGCCCTTCAGTTCAAGGAGAATTGCTGGGGCTGCGTCGCGGCGATGATCGTCGCGGCATGCAAAGGACGGACGGCGGTCTTCGATAGGGACACATTCGGCTGTGTCGGAGGGGGAGTCGGGCTCGGCTTTGGCAACCAGTACGTGTCGTTTCCGATTGAAGCACTGCTGTCGACCGGCGACGGAGGGAGATGCGATGTCCAGAATCGTCGATCGCACCTCGCGGAAGGAGAACGCTATTTCGAAACTCCGGATTTGGCGCGTCGATTTCTTGACGCACTACCGATGAGGGATGTGCCGACGGAATTCGTCGCCTTCAAGCCCCTTGCCGAGGTAGAAATGCAGAACCCTCCGGCCCTCGTGCTCTTTCTCGCAAACGCTGACCAGCTCTCGGCCCTTCTCGTGCTGGCAAACTACCACCGCGCCAAGCGCGACAACGCCATCGCCCCGTTCGGCGCCGGCTGCCATTCGATTCTCTACGGCTTCGCGGAAGAAGAAAGCGACTCTCCGAGGGCGGTGATCGGATTCACCGACATCAGCGTGCGGAAACTCGTCGAGAGCGAGATCCTCTCTTTGACGGTGCCGTGGAAACTGTTTCTGGAGATGGAGCAGAACGTCAAGGGGAGCTTTCTGGAGATGGACCAATGGCAGGGGGTTCTTGACCGCCGAGGCCAAAATGTCCGATGAGAACGTCGGTGCGCTGCATAACCCGCCGCGGACTGCTCGTGTGCAGACACTTCTAATCTTCTCTTGAGTACAGGAGGGGATGCATCGCGCCTTCTGCGACATCCCCGGGGCGAACCCCCGGGAAGAATTCCTCCAGGTCCCTCCGGCGATGTTCGTGATTGGTCGTCATGATGCGGGTACCGTCTTCATAGTAGATGATCGCGAGGGCCTCCCTTCGTTCCTCGCTTTCATTCGCGAGAGCGGCGTGAAGAAGATCTCCCGAGTGGAACGACGCGTCGCCTGCCTTCATCGCATAACTCATCACCGGCATGTTGTGATCGTGGATAATCCGCTTGAACAGTTCATCGGCTTCGTACGACGGAGAGACCTCGGGAAATTGTCCCGCGCGGTGGGTTCCTGACGCGAATCGCATGACTCCCATGTTGAGATGGATGTCGCCGAGCGCGAGCCACAGTTTGATAGTGTGGTGCGTCGACAAAGGCCAGTTGTAGTGGTCCTTGTGCCATGGCGTCGGCGCCCCGCCCGGTTCTTTCAGGAGGGCTTCATCGTGATAGAGGCGGACCCGCTCGACGCCCATAAGCACCGCAGCAAGTCGGGCGAGCCTCCTGGAAAACACCAGCGACCGGACTTCTTCGTTCTGTTCCCAGACGTTTGCCGTTTGGTGGAACAGGGGCATCGAAACCTCTGGTGACACGCGTATGCTTCGGACCTTTGCCCTCTGCGCCAAAATGTCACGAACAAGCTCTCGATAATGACCGACCTCTGCGGGCGGAACGACTCCCCGGAGGAGGATGTGCCCATCCCGTCGATACTGCGCAACGAGGGTTGCGGGGACGGGATACGCTTCCGTCAGATCGAATGTGAGAGTTTCCATGAGTCGCTCCTCCGATGAAAAAGCATCGTCGGCAATCCTTGCATCCGTCGGTTTTCGATATACAGCAGTGGGCAAGGGGTACTCGAGGGAGGATCCGGTGGGTCGTCAGGGTGGGTTATCGCACGAACTCGCTCGGCGGCTCTCTGGAATCTGCTCCGAGGCCTTCACGGCTGTCCGTGCACGAATGTAGCTCCGCTTTTGTCCGAAATCAAGAGGTGAACGATCTACGGCCGCCGCGTGACTATTCCTCCGGCTTTCATGCCGCGTGGATTGGAATTCCGCACAAATCCGGCAAATTCTTCGAGAGCGGGAAGGTCACCGGGTCTTGACAAACCGCTTGTGATTCGCTAGTTTCTCGGTACACACCTTCCTCCAGCGCGTACTGCGCATTGCGCCGCGAAGATGCCTCTGATCTGCTTCTCCATGGAGTGTTGATCATGGAACCCCTTGGCAGGGAAGCGGGCATCGCGTCAGAGTCTCCAGACTCCGATCCCATCACCCATTTCTCTCGCAGCAGGAGAAGGAAACTTCCTCCTGCGCCCGGCCACTGGCAGAGGCATAGCCATAGCCATTTCTCTCATGTGAAAGATTTGCCCGATCGAATCACCGGGTAGATCCCTTTCCCATGCCGGTTCTTTGATCTGCCTGGAGGGCGACTCCATGATCTCTCTCGCTGAACCAGCGTTGCTGAAAGACGTGCGACGCTACGGTCGGTTTGACGCCAATGCCTGCCTCAACTGCGGCACCTGTTCCGTTGTCTGCGAGCTGTCCACAGACGGCGCCCCATTTCCCCGGCGTCCCATGCACCGGGTCCTTCTCGGGTTGAAGCAATCGGTACGCGCCGGCCTTGAGCCGTGGTTGTGCCATGATTGTGGCGATTGTACTGCCGCATGTCCCCGGGAAGCGGATCCCCGTGAATCCATGGCAACACTGCGGCGCTATCTCAGCGCACAGTATGACCTGACGGGCCTGTCGTCCAGGTTGTTCCTCTCGAAGGCCTGGAGGCTCTCCGCCCTTGCGGTCACATTTCTGTTTGTCCTCGCCCTTGCCCTGGTCTACCATCTCTACTATGTGGATCTGTCCACTTCGGATCTTCTGACGACGCCGATGGGACTGGAGCACATGTTTGATACGATCATCTATTTCACCGTCGTCGTCTATTGCTTGCCCCTTGCGTTGATGCTCATGAACGTGGTGCACATGCATCACATGACGATGCGAAGGGATGGATCGCCCGGGATACCGGTCCGGCATTACGCCATCGAACTCTGGAAGTTCCTTCTGGAATTGACCGTCCAGCGCCGCATGCACGGATGTCCGCGTCGACCGTACAAGCGGAGATGGGCAAGACACTGGTGGATCGTCTTTGGGTTCGGGATCATCTCCGTCATCCTGATCTTCTTTTTGAGATGGTTTCAGACCGACAGTATCTATCCTGTGACTCATCCACAGCGCTGGCTGGGGTACCTCGCAACGATCGGGCTCGCGGGCGGTGCTCTCGATATCATCATTCGCCGTGCAAGAAAAAAGGGGGACATGCATGCGTTGTCCGTATTCTCCGACTGGACACTTCCCGTCATGATCCTGCTCACGGCGCTGAGCGGCATAGCGCTCCACGTGTTCCGCTACCTGGATCTCCCGATGACGACGCACTTCGCCTATGCCGTCCACCTCGCGATCGCCGTGCCGTTGCTGGTCATTGAACTTCCCTTCGGAAAGCTTTCACATGTCCTGTATCGTCCCGTTGCCCTGTATTTTCAGGCTGTGAAGGACCGTGCAATGCAGCACGAACAATCTCAATCGATTCACAAGGAGAATGTCGCGGCATGACTGACCATCCGCAGCACGAGAAGATCGGCGCAGCCCTCGTTGTGGGCGGCGGGGTGGGCGCCATTCAGGCGGCACTCGATCTTGCCGAATCGGGCATCAAGGTGTATGTCGTCGAGACGAAGGCCTCCATCGGCGGCGTCATGGCCCAGCTCGACAAAACATTCCCCACGAACGACTGTGCCATGTGCACGATTGCCCCGCGTCTTGTCGGGGTCGATCGGCACAAAGACATCGAGATCCTGACGCTCTCCGACGTCGAAACGGTGGAGGGGGCGGCCGGTCACTTTTCGGTGGTCGTGAACCGTCGTGCACGATACGTCGACGAAAGCAAGTGCACCGGATGCGGGATCTGCTTCGCAGGATGTCCGGTCGTGCTGAAAAACGACTTCGATGTCGGCCTCTCTGATCGCAAAGCGATCTACACCCTCTTCCCGCAGGCGGTCCCCAACAAGGCGGCGATCGAGATGCATGAGCGCCGCGCGTGCAATGCAGCGTGTGTGCAGGGTTGCCCCGTCCACACGAATGTGCTCGGCTATGTGAAGCACATCGCCGAAGGGAGGTTCCGCGACGCGTATCTGTTGAACAGGGAGGTCAATCCCTTCCCGTCGATCTGCGGACGAGTGTGCTATGCTCCCTGTGAGAAAGCCTGCAACCGTGGTCAGCTGGATGAGCCTTTATCGATTCGGAATCTCAAGCGGTTCGTGGCCGATCAGGTGGATATCGATTCCTTGCCCGTTCCCCACATCACCAGAACCGGGAAGAAGGTCGCGATCATCGGCGCGGGACCTGCCGGACTTGCGGCGGCAAACGATCTCGCCCTTTCCGGCCATGACGTCGTCGTGTATGAAGCGCAGAAGGAACCGGGGGGAATGTTGCGGTACGGAATTCCTGAGTATCGACTCCCGCGTGACATTTTGCGGAAGGAGATAGCCTACATCGAACGGCTCGGAGTGAAGCTCAACCTCGGAACGAAAATCGAAGGCGCGTTTCCACGCAGTGACTTTGACGCAGTGTTTGTCGGGGTCGGTGCGCAGGAGGGCCTTCCCCTTGATGCGGAAGGGAGCGACCTGCAGGGCGTCATGGATGGCCTTGTGTTCCTTCACGCGGTCAATACGGGCGAGCGAATTCCGGCCGTCCCGAAAGTCGCGATCATCGGCGGCGGGAACACAGCGATCGATTGCGCCAGGACGGTCAAGCGCCTTGGTGCGGCAGACGTGAGGATCGTGTACCGGCGCACGCGCAAAGAAATGCCGGCATCAGAAGATGAGATTACCGCGGCCGAGCATGAAGGGATAGCGCTGGAGTATCTGACATTGCCGAAGCGCTTCAGCGGTGAGAAGGGCATCCTGACAGGGATGGAGTGCATCAGGATGAGTCTTGGAGAACCCGATGCGAGCGGCCGAAGACGCCCGATTCCGATCCCCGGCTCGGAGTTCACCGTTCCGGTGGACATGGTCATCACCGGCCTCGGACAGCGGACACAGAAGGACCTACTGCGCGATCTCGGCATCGCCATGTCAACATCAGGAACGGCGGTCATCGATCCTGGCACGGGCTCCACCAATGTGCCGGGTGTCTTTGCCGGCGGGGACGTCGTGAGCGGAGCGAGCTATGTGATTGATGCCATTGCTGCCGGGAAACGCGCAGCGCGTTCCATCAACAGCTATCTCGCAGGAGAGCCGCTGCGTCCAGAGGAACCGGACACAAAACCCGAACCGCTCAGCGATGCGAAGGTGGCGGAGTTGCGCAGGGAGTTTGCCGCCCGCAATCGGGTCGCGATGCCGGAGCTTTCACCGGCGGAACGGCGGCAGAATTTCCGCGAGGTCGCTCTCGGGTTCACGCGTGAACAAGCCATGGCCGAAGCGTCCCGGTGCCTTGCATCGAGCCTGGAGGGCTGCATCGAGTGCGGCGAGTGCGAACGTCGCTGCGGCCCGAAGGCGATCGATTACTCCCAGGAGGACGCACGGCGGACTCTTGAAGTCGGCGCCATCATCCTCGCGCCGGGGTATGAGCCCTTCGATGCGTCGGGGAATCCCCGCCTTGGATACGGAACTTATGCGAACGTCGTCAACGCTCTTCAGTTTGAACGGATCCTCTCTCCGTCCGGTCCGTTCGAGGGGCACATCCTGAGGCCGTCAGACAAGAAGCCGCCGAAGAGCATCGCCTTCCTGCAATGCGTCGGGTCGCGAGACGCCGAGCGGAACTACTGCTCTTCCGTGTGCTGCATGTTTGCCACCAAGGAGGCGATCATCGCGAAAGAGCACGCCGGGGAGAATCTGCGCTGCGACATTTTCTTCATGGATATCCGCGCCTACAGCAAGGGCTTTGAAGCCTATTTCGAAAGCGCAAAGAAACTCGGCGTACACTATGTCCGTTGCCGTGTACCCGTTATACAAGAACTCCCCGGATCGCGGAGCCTGAGGATCTCGTATCTCGGCGAACACGAAACAAAAGAATCGCGAGACTACGATCTCGTGGTATTGTCGATCGGCATGCAGCCCCCCAGGGATGCCGCCGGACTTGCAAACACGTTCGGGATCGAGCTCAACGAGTTCGGCTTCTGCAAGGCTTCCTCATTCACCCCTGTTGAATCGTCGCGACCGGGGGTGTTCGTGGCAGGCCCGTTCACCGAGCCGAAGGACATCCCGGAGAGTGTCGTGCAGTGCTCGGGCGCCGCGGCGAAAGCGCTCGCTCTGCTTCAGGATGTGCGGGGTACTCTCATTCGCCCGAAAATCTATCCGAAAGAAATCGATGTCCGCGGGCAGGAGCCGCGGGTCGGGGTCTTCATATGTCATTGCGGCACAAACATCGGGGGGGTCGTTGATGTCCCCGGGGTCGTGGAATATGCCCGGACTCTTCCCGGTGTCGTGTATGCGGAGCGCAACCTGTACACGTGCTCCAACGACACGCAGGAAAGGATCAAAGCGATCATCGTGGAACATCGACTGAACCGCGTCGTCGTGGCCTCGTGCACCCCGAGAACGCACGAGCCTCTGTTCCGCAACACTCTTCAGGAAGCGGGCCTGAACCAGTTCCTGTTCGAGATGGCGAACATCAGGGATCAGTGCTCCTGGGTGCATCAGCACGAGCCGGAAAAGGCGACGGTGAAAGCGCGCGATCTCATGCGCATCGCGGTCGCGAAGGTGAAGCTCAATGAGCCGCTGTATGCCCATCCTCTTGAGGTATGCCATGAGGCCCTTGTGATCGGCGGCGGGGTTTCGGGGCTCACGGCCGCCCTCGCAGTGGCGGATCAGGGATATCCTGTTCACCTGGTTGAGCGCGAGCCGGCACTCGGCGGATACCTGCGCCGGGCCCGCTCTATGTTGGACGGCGAAGACCCAAAGGCGAAGTTGAGCGACCTGGTGGAACGCGCGCACTCCCATCCGAATATCCGTGTCTACACGAACGCGAAACTCATCGACGTGCAGGGATCACTGGGGAATTTCCACTCGCGGATCGACATCACCGGGAATGGAGGCCCCGTGGAAGTGCGGCACGGAGTCATCATTGTCGCAACCGGCGCTGAAACGTACACGCCGACGGAATACCTGTACCGCCAGGACGACAGGGTCTTGCTTGCGGAAGAGTGGGAAGACCGGCTGAGCTCGGACAAGATTCAGGCGCACGCGGTTGCATTCATTCAGTGCGTCGGATCGCGCAATGCAGAACGTCCCTATTGCAGCCGAACGTGCTGTTCGGAGACGATGAAGCATGCCATCGAGTTCAAAAAGCGAAATCCGGACAACGACGTGGTGGTCTTCTACAGGGAGATGAGGACCTACGGCTTCCACGAAGCGTTCTACACCGAGGCGAGAAGACAAGGCGTAGCGTTCGTCCGTTTTAGGGACGACAGTCCCCCGGTCGTGGCCGGGCACAACGGCCGGCTCTCGGTGGTCGTCCGTGAGGCGACGCTTGATGAACAGGTTGAATACCTTGTGGATAACGTCATCCTTGCGGCCGCGACGGCGCCGTGCTCGAGCAAC
>DATJPR010000258.1:0-7743 GCA_035506295.1 Bacteroidota bacterium
TCCGGGAACGGCTCCTTTTCGGCTTCCTTCACTGCCTTTTCGATGGAGTGCATAACCTCATCCTTGATCTCCTCTTTGCGCGAGGCGGTGAGCAGTCCTGACTCGACAAGCTTTTGTTCGTATGATTCGATCGGATCTCTCGCCGACCAACGCTCGAGCAATTCTTGAGGAACGTACGACGCCTCATCCGAAGCGGAATGCCCCTGAAGACGCATTGTCACACTTTCGATGAGCGTCGGGCCGCCTCCTTCGCGAGCGCGATCCACTGCCTGCTTTGTCACCTCCCACACCGCCAGGACGTCAGTCCCGTCGATCCGTACGCCGGGAATTCCGTACCCCGCAGCGCGGGAGGCAAAACTTTCGCCCGCAAATTGCTTGTTGACAGGAGTCGAGTAGGCGTACTGATTGTTCTCCAGAACAAGAACAAACGGAAGTTTCATCACCGCCGCCATGTTCAGGCCTTCATGGAACTCGCCGACGTTCGAGCCGCCGTCGCCGATGAAGTTCAAGACAACGGATTTCTCCTTCCTGATTTTGCACGCGAGCGCTACTCCCACGGCAAGAGGGATCATCGCGGCGAGATGACTTACATTTCCATAGATGCGGAGTGCGGGATCGGCAGAGTGTCCCGTGCCGTCCCTCCCACGCGTCAGGCCGGGGCGCCGGCCGAGATGCTGGAGAAAAATATTGCTCAAGCTCTGCCCCTTGACCAGGTGGGCGCCGAGATCGCGGTGCATCGGAAAGAGATAGTCTTCCTTATGCAGGGCGAACGCGCTCCCTACCGACGTTGCTTCGTTGCCTCGTCCCGTATATGCTCCCCCCACAATTTTCCCCTGCTTGTAAAGCCGGAGAAGCATTTCGTCGCACGCTCGGGTCATCGTCATCAACACGTACAAGCGCAGCCTGTCCTCAGGAGCCAGTGTCTGCGCTTCGCGATTCTCCCGTGTTTCGGGATGGCGGACGGTCAGTGTCGAGATCATTCCCGGTCTCTCAATACTTCGCAAGTCGCGTGAGCGCTTCAACGACGTCGGCCTCCTGTGGCAGCATTGCGCTCTCGAGGAGCGGTCCGTAGGGGACGGGTGTATCTTTGGCGGCGACGCGGGTCACCGGGGCGTCCAGGTTTTCAAATGCTTCCGAAGAAACAATCGCGGCGATCTCGGCACCGAACCCTCCCGTCATGGTATCCTCGTGGACAATCAACACCTTCCCTGTTTTGCGCACCGAACCGAGAATGGTCTCGCGATCGAGCGGGTTCAACGTTCTGATATCAATGACTTCGATGGACGCGTTGGTCTTCGCTTCAACCTTCGCAGCAGCGTCGAGGGACCGTTGGACGAGCATCCCCCACGTAATCACGGTGATGTCCGTTCCTTCCTTCTTCACTGCGGCAAGCCCGAAGGGTAGAAGATAGTCCGGATCGGGCTCCGGCGACGAGGCAAAACTCTGACGGTACAGCCCCTTGTGCTCCAGGAACATGACGGGATCGTTCTCCCTGCATGCAGTCTTCAGGAGCCCTTTCGCGTCGGCAGCGTTCGAAGGAAAGGCGATGCGGATGCCGGGCATGTGCGCGAAGAACCCATCGATCGACTGACTGTGATACAGCCCTCCGTGAATGTATCCGCCGACGGCGACGCGAATAACGAGCGGACACGACCAGGTGCCGTTCGAACGATACCGCATCATCGAGAGCTCGTCACGGATCTGCATGAAACCCGGCCAGATGTAATCGCCGAACTGAATCTCGACCACCGGCTTGAAGGTTCCGCGCACCGCCAGCCCGATGGCGGTTCCAATGATGCTGGCCTCTGCAAGAGGCGAATTAAACACCCGCTCCACCCCGAATTTCTGCGTCAGGCCCTTCGTCGCGGTGAAAACGCCTCCCTTCTTTCCACCGACATCCTCCCCATACACCAACATCTGCGGGTTTCGCTCGAGTTCTTCGGCGAGCGCGTGATTGATCGCGTCGACCATGACAACGTTTGCGCCGCTGGATGCCGGCGGCCGGTATGATGCCTTCGGCACCGCGGGGACGGCATAGACGTTCTGCAGGACGAGCGAACCCTTGGTGACGGGGGCCTGTTCGGCAGCGTCCGCGGCCGCGTTGATCGACTCCTGCACCTGCTGTTTGATGGCGTCAATGTCCTCGTACCTGAGGATATCCCTGTCGAGGAGATACCGTTCCATCCCCGGAACGGGATCCCGGCGGAGATCTTCTTCCAGGTCTTTGGGATCGCGATACTTTCGCTGGTCATCCGATGAAGAGTGAGGAAGCAATCGGACGACGTCCGCTTCGACGAGGCTCGGCCCTTCGCCGTTCCGCGCGCGGCGGATAGCCTCGACGGCGACATTGTACGTCGCAGCGAAGTCGCATCCGTCTACCGCGAACCGGTTCAACCCGTGGAACCCGGCTGTCATCTCATAGACCGATCCTCCCGCGTTCTGCACCGTTGCGGGGACGGAGATGGCGAAGCCGTTGTTCTGCACCAGGAACACAACGGGGAGCTTCTCCCGCGATGCCCAGTTGATCGCCTCGTGAAACTCCCCTTCGCTTGTTGCTCCTTCTCCCGAGGAGACATACACGACTTCTTCTTTCCCTTCCTTCTTTGCCCCGAGCGCCGTTCCAACAGCCTGGAGAAACTGCGTGCCGGTCGGGCTGGACTGCGAGACCATCCGCCATTCCTTGTGGCCGTAATGGAAAGGCATCGAGAATCCGCCGCCGCTTGGACCGCCCTCGCGATGCAGGGCCTCGAGCATCACCTCTTCAATTGTATACCCGAACTGCAAGGCGAACGCCATATCACGGTAGTACGGATACGCCCAATCCGTGCCCGATACCAACGCAAGCGCAAACGCTGTCTGCGCCGCCTCGTGGCCTGATCCTCCAATATGAAAGAACGCTTTCCCCTGTTTCAGGAGGGCAAGGATCTTGGAATCGACAAAGCGCGCCGTGAGGATGTTGCGATATGCCCTGAGCAAGGTCTCCTTCGAGAGCAACTCGGCAGGAGAAGCTGTGGGAGAGGCCGGCTTGGTAACGCTTCTCCCTTTGGGTGTCGAAGTGACGTGTTGCATCATCCGGATTCCTTCACAAGTGGAGAAGCCGGGTCGGGATTGCCGGAGACATAACCCGGGAGCGACTCTGGCGGAACGAGCCGGAGCGAGTAGTGAAGAACGGAGCAGAACTCTTCGATGCAGAGAGCCTCGACGTGCGACTGGTCGACCGGTCGACCCAACTCGCGGCTCATCGACGTTACTCCTTTGCCGCGAATGCCGCACGGAACAATCTCATCGAAGGCGGCAAGATCGGTGTCCACATTGAGTGCGAACCCGTGCATGGTGACCCATCCTCGCGTATGGATGCCGATCGCGCAAATCTTGTTCTCCCCCACCCAGACACCCGTGTACTTTTCGTGCCGGGAGCCCCGGATGCCGTAATGGTCCAGGAGCCGCATGATCGTTTCTTCAAGTGCTCTGACATACCAGTGGAGATCGGGATGCGATTCGAGGAGATTCAGAATGGGGTAACCGACAAGCTGGCCGGGGCCATGGTAGGTGATGTCGCCGCCCCGTTCGATCGGAAGGAATTCGATCTGCTGCGCCCGTAGTCGGTCGGGCGGGGCGAGCATGTGGTTCGGATCGCCCGTCCGGCCGAGCGTATAGACAGGCTCATGTTCCGTCAGGAGAAGCGTGTCGGGGATCGCGCCGTCGGAGCGCAGATCCAACAGCCGCCGCTGCAGGTCCCAGCAGCGGCGGAACGGCGTCGTCCCGAGTCGGACGACATGTAGGAGCCCGCGTTCCGAATGAAGGATCATGTCGAAGAACAGTGCCGTTCGATGCGGCAGTATTCAGATATTGATTGGTTCTCCCAACGCCGCTGCTGCAGCTTCCATGATGGCCTCACTCATGGTTGGGTGAGCATGCACCCCGCGAAGGATGCTCTCCGCGGTGGCCTCGTGCCGTTTCGCGATCATCAGTTCCATGATGATCTCTGTCGCCTCGGCCCCCAGGATATGCCCACCGAGCAGCTCGCCGTACTGTGCATCAAAGATCAATTTCACCATGCCGTCGATTTCACCGATCGCAATAGCTTTCCCGAGAGCGCGGAACGGAAACTTGCCGACCTTGATTTTCTTCCCGAGCTCTTTCGCTCTTTCCTCCGTCAGTCCGATGCTTGCCACCTGCGGCTGACAATAGGTGCACCCCGGGATCGATGAATAGTCGATGGGCTCCGGGTTCTTTCCGGCGATCGCCTCGACGCAGTGTATGCCTTCTGCTGTTGCGACATGCGCCAGCCAGGGTGGACCGACGACATCACCGATAGCGTATATTCCGGGAATATTCGTCCTGTAGTCTCGATCCACGGTAATCTTGTCACGCTCGACGGCGACGCCGAGTTCCTCGAGGCCGAGATTTTCCACGTTTCCTTGAACCCCGATCGCCACAAGGGCAACATCCGCACGCAAATCCTTGTTCCCTTCCGGCGACTTCACGGAGACAACCACGTCGTTTTGACCCGGCTTGATTTTTTGCACCGTCGTTTCCGTGAGAATCTCCATCCCCCGCTTGCGGAAAATCCGGGCAAGTTCCTTGGTCAGCTCACGGTCTTCAAGAGGGAGGATCGAGGGAAGCATTTCGACGATCGTAACTTTCGTCCCCAGGGTGTGATAGAAATGGGCGAACTCCACCCCGATGGCACCGGCGCCGATCACGATCATCGACTGCGGAATGGCGGGAAGCGTCATCGCTTCCGTGCTGGAAATGATCCGTTGCCGGTCGATGGCGACTCCGGGAAGGGAGCGGGCGCGCGCGCCGGTGGCGATCACGATATGCTCCGCGCGGAGGCGTTCGTCCGTACCGCCGGCGGTCTTGACTTCCAGCTGGCCTTTGCCGACCATTCGTCCGTATCCTGCATGGACGGTGATCGAGTTTTTCTTCATCAGGAATTCCACGCCCTTCGAGAGCCGGTCGGCCGCTGCACGGCTCCGCTGAATCACCCTCGGGAAATCGATCTTCATGCCGTCCACGGAGATTCCCCAATCGGCACCGTTCCTGACAGCCGCAATGATTTCGGCATTCCTCAGCAGGGCCTTGGTGGGAATGCAACCCCAGTTCAGGCAAATGCCGCCAAGACGTTCCCGTTCGACGAGCCCGACACGCATGCCGAGCTGTGTTGCGCGGATCGCAGCAGTATAGCCGCCGGGGCCGCCGCCAAGAACTACCAGGTCATAGGAATGGTCTGTCATGCAACTCTCTTGAAACCCAACCGTATGGTGCGGAGTGCTTCTTCGTTTACCGCCGGGGACTGCGTGCGACGCCTCCCAGGGCTCGAAGAGACGGAGCAGAGGAGGAGCATTTCTCGCGGAGGCACACAATATAGAAACCCACGCTCTGAAAGTCAAAGGAACCTTTTTCTCTCGCTTCATTTGCTCTTCATTGATTTTCCTTTCAATTTTCGGTATACTTTTCGGTGATTTTTCGAACGATGAAGGCTCCGGACGCACAGGCAGAGAGGATCGTCGCCACCAACCGCAAGGCCCGACACGAGTATTTCGTGCTTGAGTCGATCGAAACGGGAATTGCGCTCACCGGAACCGAGGTCAAATCCTTCCGTCAGGGAAATGTGAATCTGTCGGACGGGTACGCGGTCGTGAAAAACGGAGAGGTGTGGCTGCTGGGGATGCACGTGAGCCCGTACGAACACGGGAGCTACGCCAACGTCGATCCGCTTCGCGATCGGAAATTGCTGTTGCACAGGAAGGAGATCCGCAAGCTCCTTGCGCGGACGGGCGAACCGGGGGTGACGTTGATTCCGCTGCAGGTCTACTTCAAGAACCGCGTTGCCAAAGTCCTCCTCGGTGTCTGTCGCGGCAAGCGGGCATTCGACAAACGCGAAGACATAGCGCGGCGCGAGGTGGAGCGCGATATCCGCCGGCAATATGCACGATAGATGAAGACGTCAACACCTCCGCTCAACGAACAACTCGACATCATCAAGCGCGGCGTCGCAGAGATCATTCCCGAAGAGGATCTCGCGCGCAAGATCGAACGCTCCATCGCCAGCAACACCCCACTGACCGTCAAACTCGGATGCGACCCCAGCCGGCCCGACCTGCATCTCGGTCACTCGGTCGTCCTCCGGAAGCTGCGGCAGTTCCAGGACCTGGGCCATCAAGCCGTCCTGATTGTGGGAGATTTCACCGGGATGATCGGCGACCCGTCGGGGAGAAGCAAAACACGTCCACCCCTTACCCTGGAAGAGACGCGCCGCAACGGCCAGAGCTATTTCGAGCAGGCCACAAAGATCCTCTCGACTCACAAGATTCAGATGCAGTACAACTCCGAGTGGCTGGGGAAGATGACTTTCTCCGATGTCATCCAGCTCGGCGCTCGCTATACCGTCGCGCGAATGCTTGAACGCGACGATTTCGAGCGGCGGTACAAGGCCGGCGAACCCATCAGCATCCATGAGCTGCTGTATCCCCTCGCCCAGGCGATGGATTCCGTCGCGATCCGGTCCGATATCGAATTGGGCGGGACCGACCAGAAGTTCAACCTTCTTGTCGGGCGCGATATCCAGCGCGAGTACGGCATCGATCCGCAGGTGGCGCTCACCATGCCGATTCTCCCGGGCACGGACGGCGTCGAGAAGATGAGCAAGTCGCTCGACAATTACATCGGCCTCAGCGAATCACCCCAGCAGATCTTCGGGAAAACCCTTTCGATTCCCGACCAGATGATCTACCAGTACTTTGTTCTCACGACAAATGCGACCGCGGCGGAGCTGGCCTCCATCAAGAAGAACCTTGATAGTTCGTCGCACAACCCGCGGGACTCGAAGCGATTGCTTGCGAGGGCGCTGGTGACCATGTATCACGGCGCCGATGCGGCGACCGCGGCAGAAGAGGAGTTCGACCGCATTTTTGTAAAGAAAGATGTACCGGATGAGATGCCTGAGTACCGGATCCCTGCAGAGGAACCGGTCGGCATCCTGCGTCTGCTCACCTCGACGAACCTTGCTGCAAGCAACGCCGAAGCGCGACGGCTTGTGGAACAAGGGGGCGTCTCCGTGGACGGGCACCGGATCGCGGATTACAACGCGATCGTGGAGCTCGGACTCGGCGTGGTGGTCAAAGTGGGCAAACGGAAATTCGCGCGCGTCATCAAGGCCTGATTTTTTCACCACTTGTCCATACTTTCTGAGGGAGATGAGAAATTGTACGTTCCAGGTAGATTGTTCTTCACCAAGGGGGTCGGTCGGCACAAGGACTACCTCCAATCCTTCGAGCTTGCGCTCCGCGACGCGAAAATCGAGAAATGCAATCTGGTAACGGTCTCGAGCATCTTTCCGCCGGGGTGCAAACGGATCTCGACTGAGGAGGGATTGAAGGTGCTGCAGCCGGGGCAGATCACCTTCGCGGTCATGGCGCGGAACGCCACCTGTGAACCGAACCGGCTGATCGCCGCCTCCATCGGCGTCGCCGTGCCTGCCGACACCGCCCAGTACGGCTATCTCTCGGAACACCATCCGTATGGGGAGACCGACGAGAAGGCCGGCGAATACGCCGAAGACCTTGCCGCCACGATGCTCGCGACGACGCTGGGCGTCGAGTTCGACCCCAACACCGCGTGGGATGAACGCGAGAAGCTCTACAAAATGAGCGGGAAGATTGTCCGCACCTACAACGTCACCCAGTCGGCCGAAGGACACAAGGACGGACTGTGGACGACGGTCGTGGCGTGCGCAAT
>DATJPR010000259.1:0-6407 GCA_035506295.1 Bacteroidota bacterium
ACATTTCACGTCCCGCGGAGTACTCGACATCTGCCATCCTTGGAACCGACCATCCCCTCAGATCAGAACGGACGATCCTCCGCAGACTACGGAATGCAGGTTCCTCCATCCGGGCATCCCCGGTCGAAATGGGAAAATGAACACTGTTGCCACGCGCGGCTCCACTTGCTGCGGTATCCATGTAAAGGGCCGTCAGGGCGCAATTTCTTTCAAGGGAACGCCATCAACTGTCGGCGGATACCGCACCCCAAAGTACCTCGCGATCGTGGGCGCAATGTCAACTGTATGGACTCGTCGAGCAACCGTGCGCGGCGCGACGATACCTCTCCAGAACACTATCGGAACATGGGTGTCGTATGCGTACGGAGTTCCGTGGGATGTGCCTGTCAGAGAATTCGTGAACAAGCAATACTCGCAAGGCAAGACCACAAAATCCCCTCCCCGGGCAGCGTAGAATCCTCGCCGGAGGTACCCCACAAACGGCTTGTTCGAACTCGCAGGATCCAGAAGATCGCGACGGAAATAAACTTCGGCGATACCGTCAATCTGACGCAAACCTTCCCTGATGCACCGTTCAAGCATTATTGAATCAACTCCCACTGTTGACGCGGCGCCGTAATTCAGGAATGCGTACGATCGTATAATAGGTTCATGCAGATGCCATTTGAGTTCCAGGGTGTGACTGAGACTGTCGATTCCCGGATGCAATACATCTTTGATGGAAATGCGCCGTCCAGGCAAGTGGCGAACACTGGAAAGGTATTCCGGCAATGGCAGGGCGGCGTGATCCGCGCTAAGCGCAACAAACACCGAGCCGGGGCCAAGGAGCTTCTCCACGTCGGCAATGAACCTGCCCAACCCGCGATCCAACCTGATGATCTGATCAATCATTTCATGGCTGTTCCCTCCGTACGCATGTCCGATGTAGTCAGTGCATGACAAGCTGAGTATCAGCAAATCGGTGACTCCTCGTTGACCGAGCCTCTCGGACGCGATTGCGGCACGGGCGAAATCAAGCAACAGCGCATCGCCGAACGGGGTTTCGGGTAGTTGTTCGTTCTTCTTTTGCAGGTGAAGAAGATGAGGGAATGATGAAGATCCATCCACGCGCCGCTCTCCGTTCATCTCGTCGGGACCATAATGGTCGTAGACTGAATCAGGCAGGAGTTTCGTCCATGTGTCAGGCATATGCAGGGAGACCCAGTCCGATGCGTTAAATGACTGGACCCATTCGGGAAGATGACGCATATAGTGACTGGACGTGACCATCCGGCCGGATCTCCGATCGTACCAATACGCCTGATCAGGTAGTTTACCGCTCATCAGGATTGCGGCGCGGTCTTTAAGAGAGGCCGCGATCACCTTCGAAGCCGGCATTGCCCTTTTCCACCAATCGGCCAGGCCGGTGACAAGAAGGCTGCGGGATGATGCACCGCCTCCGTACCCGTCGACCGCACGTGCGGTCGTGTCTTCCACGCAGTATATGCTCCTTCCCGATACCGGATCGATAGAGGTATTCTCCATGATCCCGGTGTGCATCGGGTACGAGCCGGTGCCAAGAGCAGCGTGACCGGGTCCGGTCTCGCTCGGTGCAAAGTTCAGATCAGCGTTTACGTAGACTGTTCCTTCCGAGGCCATTCTTCTGAATCCGCCTGACAAGTCACTCCCGTACCAGTCGAGATACTCCGCCTTCATTTGGTCGATGGATATGTAGATGACAAGTCTGGGGTGTTGGGTTGCCGGAAGAAAGCTAACACTTGAGAGTACGAGGGCAAATGTGAGGAGGATATGCCGTTTCACAATAGTTCGGTCCCTGCCGTTTGTGCGTTAATTGTACCTGGTGAATACTCCCGCAAGGTAACCAATATTTTCGTCACGAGGCACACTACAATAGCGGAGTTCCATTCCTACGAACGCCTCTTCTGTCCCCGCCATCCGCTCGTGGCGGCATCCATCCCGATCCCATGTCCTCTGCTCCATAGAGAAAGCCCTTCATTGTAGGCGTCACAATCCAGGCCTTTGTTGACGAATACAAACGAAGAAGAGATGAAGCTCTCTGATGGCAAGAGACTTCAGGGGATCGATCTCAATCGTCTGATTACATCGAACATGAAGAGATCGCGCGATATCGATGTGATTCCCACGCTGCGCGACACGGGATCTTTAGGCTCGTGATCCCAAATCTCTGTCCGTTCCATCGCCACTTAACAAATGTGTCAGTTCGTCGCAGTCGAGGAAAGGAGTTCTTAAAGTACTATCGGGTCTGTTTATTGTCAACTCTACAGACCGGCCGCAGAGTCCAATCCACCGATTCCCCGAATCCACCATTCTTGGCACCGTGCTTACATGCCGGATATGAACGATGGCCCGCTGAAAGGGATGCAACAACAACCTGGATTGCCTATATTTGCCGAGCCTTGAGGACATTGTAAAGGGAACACAAAGTGATCCGATGCTCGGCAATTATCCTGCTTGCGCTCCCGTTTTTCGGGCAGTCGTGGACTCCTCCCCTGCAGGATAAAGGAGAGAAGGTTCAGTTAACCGTCTTTGCGGCCGCTTCGCTCAATGAGGCATTCCAAGAAATAGCGAAATTGTTCAGCAAAGCAAATCCGTCAGTAACCGTGGAGTTTAGCTTTGCCCATTCGCAGCAGCTTGTCTAACAGCTTAGCGAAGGAGTACCCGCAGACGTATTTGCATCCGCCGACACGAAGCAGATGGGTATTGCCGTTCAGGCAGGGGGATCGACAGTAGCTCTGAACGGACATTCGCTCATAACAGGCTCATCATAATCGTCCCGAATAAAGCGAACGGCATACAGGATAGAGTCCTGCGCAATGTCGTATCATACCAGGAGAACGTCCGTGCTGTTCTGGCCAAAACTATTTTCGGGGAAGCGGACGCGGGAATCGTTTATGTCACTGATCTCACCGGGGATAAAGATCGCAAGTTGAAGACCATCGACATCCCCGAGGTGTGGAATATCATCCCCATCTATCCAATCGCAACGGTCAAGAACTCACGTCATCACGAGGCCGCTGAACGCTTCCTGCAGTGCGTCCTTTCAAAGGAAGGACAAGCGGTACTCAGGCGGTTCGGTTTCATCGCGGGAGCCGAATGGAATTCTAGAACATCATGAAAGGAAATCCTTTATGAAGCCGATGCTCCTTTTTGTGGTTGTTGCGCTCTTATCAAGCTTTGGGGCAGCACAGGCTGCGCCACAATCCGACACTGTTCTTACAATCACAGGGGAGGGAATCACGCCGCTAGGGTTGTCGCTTGCGGATTTGATGAAACTCCCAACCGAAACTGTACGCGGTGTGGATCACGACAAACAGGAGTATGCGTTCGAGGGGGTGGATGTTTATCGCATCCTCAGTCTCGCCGGAGTGCGGTTCGCCGACACCCTTAAAGGAAGGATCTTCACCTCTACCGTCCTTGTCGTTCGCGCGATGGATAACTACGAAGCTGTGTTCGCCTTAGCAGAGTTAGATCCAACCGACACCGAGAGTCCCGTTATACTTGCCTTTCGACAGGACGGAAAACCGTTGCCCGCTAAAGACGGAATATTGCGGATTATCTCTCCACGTGAGAAGCGCCACATCCGGTGGGTTCGCCAGGTTCAATCGTTTGAAGTGCAACAGGTCAAATGACGTTGGCGGTGAGCCACCTGCGAACTTCTCTTGCAGCCTGTTGCCGTGAAGATATTTCTCGTCTCCTCTTACAGAACATTCACTCTCGGCCCGAGACTTCTGATGAACTCATCATGATCATCGACCAGGGGATTCAACTCACCGAGCACCCGTAGCCGTAGTCCCAGACCAGGAGGGCCCGGAAGGGCATGAGGATGTGCACCACCCCCCAATAGCGTTTGCGCACAGGTCAGATTGACGGTTATTGTGTCTGATGATTGATTTCATTGATCCCGGCAAGGCCTCGCAATTTATCAATCAATGGAAGGAGCTCTTCGTTTTTGGTTCGTTGGACAGTCAATTCAATCTTCTGTTTGCCAACACGATCCTGAGGCAGGATCATAATATTCTGCAAGTGCAAATCCGACTGAAGGATTGCTGATTCAATATCCAAGAGGGACACTTCACGAGCATTCACAAGGAGCCTAAGGACGAGTGGCCGCTTATTGGCAAAAAGCCGTCTTTCGATTGGTTTCACTCCGATCAGTATAAGAAGGACAAGCACCGTTGCGCTCGCAGCCGCAACATATAGTCCCCCACCCACAGAGAGGCCGATCGCCGCTACAGTCCAAAGGCTTGCAGCAGTTGTCAATCCGCGGACTACCTCACGAGTGAAGATGATCGTCCCTGCGCCCAGAAAGCCGATGCCGCTTACGACCTGTGCGGCAATTCTGGAGGGATCCAGCACCACGTTCGAATGGCCCAAGATATCCGCAAATCCGTAAGCTGAGACAAGCATAAAGACGGTTGCGCCTACTGAAACCAGCATATGGGTTCGCAGCCCTGCAGCCCAATCCAATCGTTCACGCTCAAGGCCTATCGCGCTCCCCAGCAAAGCGGAAAGAAACAACCTCAGAGCAATTTCATCAAATGGAAGCAATCATCCCTCCTACCGATTTTTCAGAAGCCGACGCGGTGTTTATTAAGTCTTGGTCAATCATGGAAAAGGAAAACCGGAGCGCCATCCGGGACGACTCCGATTTTGCGTGAACGTAAAGGCCAATGAGGAATTATCTCGTCAAGAGCGAACTACATAGTTCCCTTCCCGCTTCATTCGGAAAGACAAAAAGCAATCACTTCGCTGGACCTTCAGTCTGGTTTGCCAGATAGTTCTCAATCCCCATTTGCTCTATCTGGGATCGCTGAATCTCTGCCCAATCCACGTGGCCCTCCTCCATTTTGAGAATCTTCACCAGGAGATCCGCGGTCGACTGGTCGGCAGCCTCACGCGAGAGAGCAATCGCGGCATTATACGCCTTGACTGCCGATATCTCGGCGCTCTGATCGTTCGTGACCATGTCTTTGACTGATTTGCCAATCCCCATGGGGTTGAGTTTTGATACTTCGGGTGTGCCCTCCAGGAAGAGAATCCGTTGGATGAGCCATTCGGCATGGTGCATTTCGTCATACGCCTGTTTCTCAATCGCATTGTGCAGCTTGGTGTAACCCCAGTTCTCACACATTTCAGAGTGCACCATGTACTGGCTTATGGCAGTAAGTTCATCGGCGAGTAATTGATTCAGTGTCTTTATGAGTTTCTCGTTGCCTTTCATTGTGTTTCTCCTGTAGTGTGGTGGGTGAGACTAAACTATGGACCATTATAGCGGGGTTGAATCAAAAATGAAACCCTCGTCATAAGGGATGCTAAATGCAAAGAAAGAAAACGGAATGCTTGGTGTTGACCGTCTCATCCACTACGCTGAAGCGGGCCCACGCCACCAGACGATCTCGAAGGTCTCCATTTCCTGCCTGAAACCGGGGGTGATCACCTTCAGCGATGTCCGCAGTAATGTGGTGCGCCGCACATCCCCTCCCTTTCCCTCGCACACGTATCTTCCTCAAAGTGATTTCAGAAATGCGATCAGAGCATTCCGGTCGATGCTGCTCAAATGTTGAACAAACATCTTCGAGCCATCCGCCTGGCCGCCATGCCACATGATCGCCTCGAGAAGCGTACGGGCACGGCCGTCGTGCAGGTAATATGCAGGGAAATTTACTGTCTCGAAAAGCCCGACGCCCCAGAGCGGAGCAGTCCGCCATTCGCTGCCTGTAGCGGCAAAATCCGGACGACCATCAGCAAGGCCAGGTCCCATGTCGTGAAGCAACAAATCGGTATATGGATGTATGCGTTGATTGGAAAGTGAGGGGAACGCAACGTCCACCCCGGTCATCAGCGTGGGGAGATGACAACTACTACATTTCGCCTGGGTGAACAGCGCTTCGCCTCGTTGAACGGTCGGGTCGGAGAGATTTCTCCTTGCGGGGACAGCAAGCGTTTGAACGTAGAACTTTACGGCATTCAGAATTCTGTCAGAAAGCTCAGGATCGTCGTTCAGGCTATCATTCTGGACCTGTCCCGCCGAGTTCTCGACCGGGAAGATGCTACTCGTTACTCCCATATCTTGGTTGTAGGCCGCTGCGACCTGTGCCAGGATTGAGGCCGTGTTTGCTTTCCACCCGAACTTCCCGAGAGCCATTTTCTGGGCCACCGGATCCCAGACATAATTGGCCTTGCCGCTGACCCCGCTGGCGCTTCCGGCACCCGCATTCGAGAGGATTTCGTTTTCTGGGACAGCTTCCAGGAGTCCGAGTCCAAAAACAGGTGGTGCAAGACGCGGCGATAGCAGATAATCCCGGCTAATCGGAGTATAGAGGTCACTCAGGGTGTAGGTAGGTGTCCGCAGTTCGTACATTTCACCATCGGGAAAAGCAAAGGTC
>DATJPR010000260.1:0-13131 GCA_035506295.1 Bacteroidota bacterium
CCATCTTAACGATCTGCACGGCGATTACCGGGATCCTGACGCAAAGATCATCCCGGTGAAAATTCATCGGGCACGGCAGCCCTACGACAGCGTGTACCGATGGATCGTCCAGCCGCGGCTGTACGCCGAACGCAAGGGAGAAGGTGGGTACTGGCAGGACTTCGACTGGCAGACAGCGGCGCGCGCGGGGATGGCGATGGTGGGAAAACCGTTCAGCGGCAAGATGGGCTTCATCGAAACCCGGATGGTGCTTCCTGTGAACCATATGGTGTCGCCGAAATCACAGACGGTGCAGTGTATTGAGTGCCACACCCGGAGGAATTCCCGGCTTGCAGGACTGACGGACTTCTATCTCCCCGGACGGGACAACAGCGCGGCGGTGGACGGGATAGGAACAGGTGCGATTCTCGCGGCGCTCACCGGTGTCGTCGTACACGGCGCTCTCCGCATCGGCATTGGCAGGAAGAAAAACAGGAAGGCACGCCCATGAAAAGGACCTATGTGTATCGAGCGTTCGAGCGATTCTGGCACTGGACGCAGGCCGTCCTCATTCTCTTTCTCGCCCTGACAGGATTTGAGATCCACGGGTCCCTCGCATTTTTCGGCTACGATCAGGCGGTGAAATACCATAGCATGGCCGCGACGGCGTTTCTCACGCTGATCGCGTTTGCGATCTTCTGGCATCTCACCACAGGTGAATGGCGCCAGTATCTGCCGACGATTAGAAACCTTCGTGCTCAGGCCGAATTCTATCTTTTCGGAATCTTCCGGAATGCTCCCCACCCGACGCGCAAAACCGTGCTCAGCAAATTGAATCCCCTACAACGGTTGGTCTATCTGGCATTGAAGATCGTGGTATTCCCCGGCATGGTGTTTTCCGGATTGCTCTACATGTTCTATCGCTATCCGCAGCGGCATGAAGTCGCCGCCCTCAATATTGACGGATTGCAGCTGGTGGCGCTCGTCCATACGGCTGGCGCCTTCTTTCTGATCGCATTTCTGATTGTCCACCTCTACCTGATCACCACCGGAGAAACACCGAGTTCGAATCTCCGTGCGATGATCACCGGATACGAAGAACTTCCCGATGAGCATAGTGAGAAGGAAGCCTCCGGTTCGGAGAAAGGAGCACGCGCATGACCACAAAATATATGAACCCCTATCTAGCGGGAGTGCTGTTGGGGCTCGTCCTTCTCGTGACGATCTTCATCACAGGGCGGGGGCTGGGCGCCAGCGGGGCGCTCAAAAGCGTTGTGGTGGAATCGGTGAGCGCTGTCGCCCCTTCGCATCTCTCGTCGTCGGGTTTCTACAAAGACTACACCACCGAACACTCCGGAAGCCCGTTGAAGCAGTGGCTGGTCTTTGAAGTGCTCGGGGTGGCCATTGGCGCGTTTCTTTCCGGGACGGCGTCCCGGCGTCTCACGTGGGTCACGGAAAAAGGTCCCCGCATCCGCGGAACGACGAGAATCGTGTTTGCGTTTCTTGGCGGTGCTCTGTTTGCCGCGGGGGCTCAATTCGCGCGCGGTTGCACAAGCGGCGCCGCCCTGAGCGGGATGGCAGTATTGTCGACGGGGGGATTCCTGACGATGATGGCGATCTTCGGCACCGGCTATGCCGTCGCCTACTTCTTTCGAAAACTCTGGCTCTAGGGAGAGATTGTATGGCACCGTTCGTTCCGGATATCATCAGCGATGAACTCAACCTCATCGTCGCCCTCATCATGGGAATCTGCTTCGGCATTGTGCTCGAGCAGGCCGGGTTCTCTTCCTCACGAAAACTTGCAGGCGTCTTCTACGGGTATGACTTCACCGTCCTCCGCGTCTTCTTCACTGCGGGAATTACCGCGGCTCTCGGCGTCGTTGTGCTCGGGTTTGCAGGGTTGCTCGATCTCGATGCCATCTACATCAACCCCACGTTTCTCGGACCGGGAATCGTCGGCGGGTGCATCATGGGTGTCGGATTCGTTCTCGGAGGGTATTGCCCGGGGACAAGCGTGTGTGCGGCGGCGATCGGCAAGAAAGATGCGCTGGCATTTGTCTTTGGCGGCATCATCGGGGTCTTCGTGTTCGGCGAGTTGTTCCCCCTCTACGATGCATTCTATGTGAGCGGGAGTTTCGGGCCGCTCCGGGTCTTCTCATCGCTCGGGCTGTCGCAAGGGGTGTTTCTCGCCGGCCTTGTCGTCGTTGCGGTCGCAGCGTTCATGGTCACGACAAAGATCGAGCGCAAAGTGAACCCCGCATCGGACGCCAACGGCCGCGGCTGGCCTTCCGGTCGGCATGTTGCCGCCGCGACGGTTCTCCTTGTCCTGGCAGGAGTCGCACTGTTCCTCCCTGATCGCCGATCATACCTCAAGGCCGAGGTGATGTCGGCCGCGTTCCAGCGCGACCATCCGGTACGCGAGATCACTGCGGATGAGCTTGCGTTCAGAATCCTGGACAAGGACCCGACGCTGGTGATCCTCGACATTCGAACGGCGGAGGACTACAAAAAGTTGGCGCTCCCGGGGTCGGTGAATCTGACGCTTGACGGTTTGTTCGGGAAAGACAACGCCGCGCTGCTGACGGTCCGTCATCGAGAACGCGTCATTGTGGACAAGGATGGGACTGCGGCGGACACGGCAGCGCTGCTTTCGGCCCGCCTGGGCTACGAAAACGTCCGGGTGCTTCAAGGAGGGATCTCGAGTCTCGATTCGCTGATCCTGCGCTTCAAACGGCCTGACGCCGTTCCACCTGCGGATCTCGCGGATACGTACCGATTCCGCGAAAAAGCGAGCGTTCAACTGGCGAAAATGATCGAAGAGAACCGCACCGCCGCAAACAAGCCGAAAGCGGCTGTGAAGAAGATCCAGGGAGGGTGCTGACCGTGTTAAACCATCCCCGCGAGCGGCTGTCTAAACGACATCCCACGCAAGGAGGAGACGTTACCATGGTGCAGACCACACGCCGTTTTGCGATCCTCGTCGGAATCGCCGTACTTTGTGTATCGCTTGGATATTCTCAGGGTATGCGAAGAATGACCCCCGAGCAAAGGGTCGATTCGCTCGCGAAGCAGTTGTCCCTTTCCGATGTCCAGAAGGGGAAGGTTCTCGATGTCTTCAAAGAGGCCGATTCGCTCCGGCAACAGGCGTTCCAGCAACATCAGGGGGATCGGGATGCAATGCGGGCGGCTATGGACAGCTCCCGGACGTTGACCAGCTCGAAGCTCAAGACCATCCTGACGGAAGAACAGTACGACAAGTATCAAAAGCTGCTCGAGCAAATGCCGATGCGTCGGAGGGGCATGAATCAGTAGCGGGGGGAGAAGACTCGTTTCGAAGGCATTCATCCCGGTGACGAGATTCCGGCGTCACCGGGATTTGTTGTTTTCCATCGCCTCGAAGAGGAACCGGAGCCACTGGGTGAAAAAGTCAAGGCAATTGGTCCTCCAGCGGTTCAAGGGGTTCTGCAGGTCGTAATTCGTCGGCGGAGCAACGTCGGTGCGGCCCCGCTTCTGGTCCCGCCAGTATTCCGTGGCGATGCGTTCCGCTTCGTATTCGGGATGCCCGAGGTGCATCAGGTACCGGCGATCGTTGCTTTCGAAGATCACGTAGCCGGCGCCTTCAGCATGCGCAAGGAGGCGTATCGTGCCCTCGCGCATCGCTCGCTCTAGGACGGCGTCGTCAATGCCGGAGTGACGGCTCTGCGGACAGGCAAAGGCGTCGTCAAAGTCTCCGGTGATCGGATGTGATCGATCGAGGTTCTTCGCCTCGTACACGCCGAAGATTTTCATGGGATACGTCACCTTCTCGATGCCCAGGATCTTCGCAAGAGCGAGCCCACCCCAACAAATGCCCATCGTCGAATGGATGAACTTGCGAGCGTAGAGAAGGATATCCGAGAGCTCGTTCCAGTACGTGACCTCGGCGTACGGGAGCTGCTCGATGGGCGCACCGGTGAGAATTAAACCGTCAAGGGGTTGTCCCGCATTCGCTTCATCGAACGACTGGTAGTACCGATCGAGATGCGCCTTGTCGCTGCTCTTGTACGAATGCGTCGCCAGACGGATCCAGATGGGTTCCACCTGGATAATGGTCTTCGCGAGCGGGTAGAGAAGGTGGTACTCATACCGTTCGGCCTGCGGCATGACATTGATAATGCCGACGCGAAGCGGGCGAATGTCCGCCCGTTCCGCCTGTTCCTCGGAAAGCAGAGCGACCTTGCGATTGTCAAGGGGATAGCCGCTTGGTAGAATGACCGCCATGGTTGATGTCCCTCCCAGATCCCCGCGTTCGCAGAGGTGAAAAATGAAATACCCTGCCACGGCAAAATAGCAGGGTAGTCGCAGTTTGCGTGCTATTTAGCCATTTGTTTTGCGTCGCTGCAAGTGGCGTAAATCACGACGTGGTACGTGGCGAAATATACGAGGTGAGCACACAGAATGCAACTCAGCGTGGCCTCAGACTGCGAGAGAGATTCACGTGCGGGGAGCTTGCCTTTCTGCCGTGTTTTGACAAGCTTGGAAGCGTAGCAAGACACCACTTTCCATGCGCACAACGATTCTCGTTTTTCTTTCCCTGGCGATGTCCGCCCAGGCCACTTCCCAATCCGGGATTCACCATCGCTCATTGGCCGCTTCGGCAAGCAGCCCGGTCCCAGGATCAACCGGGATCCCCGTTGCAGATTGGCAATCGAGCAGTGGTCGACCCGGGCCCGCGCAACATCTTACCAAGTCCTCGGCTGCGGTGCCGATTCGCCTGAACCCTGAAGATCGGGCAAATGTCACTGCCGGAATTTCCCGGACAAGCATTACCGACGTTCAGATAGGCGCTCGCGACTCGGTGAGGAAACTGACTCTGACCTACGATCCCGGGACAGGGAACCTGTTCTCCGTCCTCCTGTTCAACGGCGACAGCAGCGTTTCAGGCGTCGCCATGTACTTCTCATCCGACACCGGAAGCACGTGGCTGCAAACGGCAACGATCGTCAGCGACTACACGATTCCAGACGTGAGCGTCTGTACTGCCATGGGGTACTTCGTCGTGGCCGGGATCTATGACAGCGGGAAGCAGGTGCTGCTCGACCGGTTCTTCACGTCGGACGGTTCACCGCTCGACACGACGTTCGAGCACCCCCAGATGGCCTTTCAGTCGCTCGGCCAGGAGCGGTTTCTGGAAGTCGCGACGTCGTCCAACCTGAATGCCTTCAACAACCGATTCTATTGCGCGGCCCTCTCCGATGACCGTCACGTGCGTTTTGTCACCGCCCGCGACACCGGGGCCTCCAATCTCTTCGAGTACCCGAGCAACGAATACAGCGCTTTGCTGGGGCTTACGACCGCCTTCAATTTGACTCAGGTGGACCGGTCCTTCGCATATCTTGCCTTTCTTGACACGTCTCGAGTGCTCTGTGTCGATGCCATTCATGATACCACCATCGGTGTAGGAGACATCACACGCCGCTGGCGCGATGCAGGCCACCAGGCTGGTTCCGGCGCGGGCGGGACCTCGATCACGGCATTGAATGACACCGTCCTCGTCGCGTATGCCCCATCCATCAACGGCGTCTCGCAAGTGCTGCTCAGCTCCATTGCGGACACCAACGATAGTGTACCTTGGATCCAGGAATTTCCCGGAGACACCCCTCTCGCTTCGGACCATCCCGCAGTGACGATGGAGAGTGGAAACGGAGAGGGAATACTCTACCGTTATGAGACAAGTCCCGCACAGCTCCGATTCACCTCTCGCGGCAGCCGGACCGCGAGCTGGCAGCCGGCCGTCACCGTGTCGGCGATCGAGCCATATCCTGCCACCGAGGCGATTGCGAACATCAATGCGAAGACCTATGGTTTCGTGAATCTCTCCACCAATTCTCCGGTAGTTCAAGGCGCGTACTTCTCGACCAACACGCTGACGTCGCTTGGACCATCGCCGGTGGCGCCGGTTGCGGAGAGGTTTCAGTTGTTGCAGAATTTTCCCAACCCATTCAACCCGAAGACGGTGGTCAGTGGCCAGTGGTCGGTGACCAGTGTCGTACGTCTGGCCGTGTACGATATGCTTGGCAGAGAAGTGGCGGTTCTTGCCAGTGGTCGCTATCCTGCCGGGAAATATGAGTTCACCTTCGATGGAAGCAATCTTTCGAGCGGAGTCTATTTCTATCGTCTGGTGGCGGGCAACTATACGGCAGTTCGCAAAATGACTTTGGTCAAATGAAAGTTGACAGTCGAAAGCGGAGGATGGATTGATCTCGAAATGAACTGTCGACTGTTGACTCCCTGCTGTCGACTGTGTTTTGCCAGGATTCCATCATGACACCTACCGATTTTTCTCGCACCGATTCTCCCGAGCCACACCGCGAACGCACGAAGGCGATTCTCAAGTCCCACCCCGAAGTGCGCGACTTGATGGGGAGAAATCCCTGGTCGTTCGGACTTATCCTGTTTGTCGTGTGTGTGCAGACGGCGATTGCCGTCCTCCTGTCGACTGCGCCGTGGTGGCTGGCTTTGCTCGCGGCCTATCTGGCAGGCGCGTTTGCCAACCACAGTCTTTTTGTTCTTATCCATGAATGCGCACACAATCTCATTTTCAAGAAGAGAAGTTCGAACATGCTTGCGGGGATGATTGCCGACTGCCCGAATGTTGTCCCGAGCTCGGTGTCGTTCCGGAGCTATCACCTCAAGCACCACTCCTTCCAGGGAGTGTACGAACTTGACGCAGACCTCGCAAGCCGATGGGAAGCAAAGCTGATCGGTTCCTCGTTCGTCGGCAAGGCGCTCTGGTTGCTTTTCTTTCCGGTCTTCCAGGCGCTGCGGCCACCCAGATTGAAAGAAGTGAAGTTCTTCAACCTCTGGACGCTCGTCAATTGGTGTGTGGTGTTCGGCTATGACGTCGTGTTGATTGTCTTCGCCGGCCCCGTGTCGTTTCTCTATGTCGCCGCGTCCTTTTTCTTTTCCATCGGCTTGCATCCACTCGGCGCCCGCTGGATTCAGGAACACTATCTGACCGCTCCGCCCCAGGAAACGTACAGCTACTACGGCCCGCTGAACACCGTCGCGCTCAATGTGGGGTATCATAACGAACATCACGACATCCCTTCCATCTCCTGGAATCGCCTCCCTCTGCTGAACAAGGAAGCGAAAGAGTTCTACTCAGGCCTGATCTCCCACACGTCCTGGAGCCGGCTTCTGTGGAGGTTCCTCAGCGACGGAAGCTTGTCGCTCTTCTCCAGAATGGTTCGTACGAACAGAGGAGGGATCGCCGTAACGGAGTGATCTGATCGACGGCTGAATACTGTTTCAGAAGCGGAACCGGTGATTCCTTCGCGGTTGTTCCTAGAGTTACAGGATCCATATATGAGGCAGGAGTATTGTGAAGAACCTTTACAGCTTCTTCGAGCAGGACCACCGACGTCTGGAAGACCTTTTCAAGCGCGCTACCGCCGATCCCGGGAAGATTGATATGGAGGCGTACGGGGAGTTCCGGAAGGGGATACTCCGGCATATCGCGATGGAAGAGAAGTTCGTCTTCCCCGCGATACTGTCAAGTCGCGGAGGGATCCCTCTTCACATCACGCGGCAGCTGCGATTCGAGCATGGCGCCATTGCTTCGTTACTGGTGCCTCCGCCGGGGAAAGGGATTGTCGAAACGTTGCGGAAGGTGATGGCGCATCATCACCAGCTGGAAGAGGGGACAGGGGGGCTCTACGAATCGTGCGAGCGGTATGCCGAGGCTGAAGCGGCGAGCGTGCTCGAAAAATCCCAGGGACTCCCTGAAGTCCCGGTTCTGCCTCACAACCCCGCCCCGATCGCGTACGAAGCGGCCGTGAGAACTCTCGCTCGCGCAGGCTACGTCGTGACCGAGAGCGAACTCCGTTCATAGGAATGCAAAGGCGGCATTCCACTCCCGCACCTATCCGTTCTCTCCCGCCAATCGGGCAATCTGCAGAATATAGAAACGCAGTTCCTCCTGTTGCCGCTCCGAAAGTGCTTGTTCCTCGATCCTGAGAATCCGCTCGACTTCATGCAGAGCCCGGACGACCGTTGTCGGTACCTCGATTTGCTGGTGGCTGAGCTCCGTGAGGAATTCGAGCGCCGCGCTCAGGAATTCCTGCATGGAATCGTCGGGCTGACCGATAAGGGAGGCCCGGACCTTCTTCGGCAGCCGGGAAGTGAAAGCAGACGTGGACTTTGACCCCGCAGGGGACAGGGAGAACAGTGCAAGCGCCAGTTCGATGAACCCTTGCACGCGAGCATACACCGGGGTATGCAGCAGCGTCCACGCCTTCGAGCGCCAGCTCCTGATGGCGGCAGGGACTGCGAGGAGCGATCGCATTTCGCCGAGCCATTCCTCGTCTATGCGTCCCCCGATGCGAACCCCGAGTGAGTCGATCTCGGTATTGAAAATGTCGGGTTGGAGAAGCACGGCCAGATCGGGACGCATCGTTGGCAGCAGGTCGGGGAGGAACGTATCTCCCTCGAAGAAATCGGCAACGTTGAGCCCGTGGCGCCGAACGAGTTCCTTTTTCAATTGACCGAGAAACTCTGGCATTGCGTCCACGTCCTCCCGAAGTGCGGAGAGAGCGGAGTTCCCGGCGGGGAACGCGAATTCCATCGATCGTAGATGCGGCAACTCAGGGTCGTGGTAGAGCCGGAGCGTGTGCAGAATTTCATAAACCGGAAGCTCGGGAAACACCCGGTCGGCGAGAAGGGAAGCACCCGTGCCTTCACGGAATTGCTTCGATGCAAAAAGATGGAGGGCACGGAAGAGCCCGGTGGTGAGTTGATTGATCCCGAGGACCGCCGTCTGGGCCTGGTTGTGGGCGATCGCCCGGAGCAGGCTCCCGTATTTCGACAGCGGAATCGTCCCGGCGATTCGCTCGAGAATTTGTCGGCCTTCGCCTTCCCCGACATTCCGCCCCGGCCTCACCGTGGGCCGGTCCCTCAAGGGCGGCGTCGTCCTCGCGATAAAATACGAGATGAGATGAATGCCCGCCACGTCTTCGGGCTTCCCATAGACGATGTGCCGGAAATTTTCCGTCGTCAACTTGGTGAACTCGTCGAACACCGTGTCCCTTCGCCCGAGGGTCAGGCGCTCAAGGTCCTGCTGACCTCGGGTCGAGAATTGCAGGCGGGTATCGACCAGCGGTTCGGTTGCGCGTTTCAGCTCACGCTCATAGAACCGTTGGGCTTCATGCACGTGAAGGAGAAGGTTTGCATAGCTGTGAACAGGCATATACCGCAGCTGCTCGGAGATATTGCTCTGGAATGTCCGCAGGTCGCCTGACGCAAACACGCCCATGAGCGGCGTTGTAGCGTACTCGGCGCTCTTCTTGGCTGCGGCGGGGAGGGAGGCCGCAAGCCGGCGAATATTTCCATCCGAGAGGGTGAATGCCGGGAGCCCGGAGACAGGAGCGTAGTATCCACCCTGACGCTGCATCGGTTCGCCGCTGCCCATCTTGATCCTCACAGAACCGACAAGGTCGCGCTCCGCAAGCCATGAAACGATGGCGAGTTTTGCTTCGCGGAAAAGTTGAGCGCCGGTGGTTTGTCCTGTTTGCTGGCTGAGATCGGAGCCCGCAATGAAGATTTCTGCGACGATCTCGGAGAACCGCGAACGTGCATCCTGATCCAGGCGCCTGCTCTGCACGGCGTATTCCCAGACTTTCCCCAGGTACTCCGTCGCCTTGTTGACCGTTTCCATCTCCTCGAAAAGGGGGATGAGCCATACCGGCGCGACATCGGAGTTGCCCGCCCTGCGAAGAGCGCTTCCCCTGCTCGCCCGAAGTTTGCGGTCGAGCGAGATGAGCGTGTCGGCCGATGTCGCCATGCTGACCTGGAGTGCGAGGAGCATGCCGGGGTTACCGCAGCTGCCCGAGATCTCGTTGATCTCCGTGATATTGTGGACAGTGGTATCGACGGCGAATTGGTCCTGCGAGGAAAGCAACTTCTGGTGGATCCGGGGCGTGATGACGATCCGCTTGAGCAAATCACGATACGAAGCCGCGCTCATCGCGAACCGCAGAGAGTGCAGATTCCCTGTAATAGAGGGGATGGCCGCGTGCAGCGTTTTGCGAAGGAGTTTGTTGAGGGAAAAGTAATAGACAAGCCCCTCCTTGCGCCGTTGGCGTAGGTTCACCATTCTCCGTTCAAGACGATCGTTGTGCTGCCAGAGCGACCGGAGCGGATCGCTTGCCAGGTGGAGGTGCATGCCGAGCTTCCGGATCGGTCCTGCGGTCATCTGCACAGGGAGAATTCCGCGGTAACGCTTTTCGAGCTGGT
Source organism: Bacteroidota bacterium (assembly GCA_035506295.1). GTDB lineage: Bacteria > Bacteroidota > Ignavibacteria > UBA10030 > UBA6906 > DATJPR01. Next base: position 10,252 of record DATJPR010000260.1, read on the forward strand.
TCGTCAGCGCCGTGATCTCGTCCATCAGCCGCCTGAAGCCTGCCATGTTCTGCACGAGGCTCGCGAGCTCGATCCTCAGTCCGCGTTCGACAGGGAGTGACGGCTCCAGCGCAAGGAGCATGTTCAAGAGCGCTGCCATCTGGCGCACGTTTTCGAGCACGACTGCAGCAACGAGCTGATGGCCCTGTCCGGATGGCCGCGTGCTTCCGTCCCAATCGCCCCAGTAGGATATGAATGGCTCGTAGTCGCTCTCGCCGTCCAGGAGATCCTCCGCCGCGAGCAGGGCCTTGAGGTCCAGGACGATTTCTTCTCCCTCCTCTCGCGAAGTGATCGCGACGTTCAACCCCGCGTATTCCTCAATGAGCGCACCGGCGAGGGGGCGCGAGCCCGGACGAAAGTCATTTGTGATGTCGACAAGCTCGTCGATGACTCCTTCCCACAACGCCTCTGCCTTCAACGAATACATTTGCGTCGGATGAACGGTCCGATCATAGAGGCGGCGGCGGAATTTCTCCTGCCGGCTCTGGAGGTTGTCCTTGTAGAATTCCTCTTCGAGTCTGCGCGCCAGCGACTTGCCATCATCTCTGTCGGCATCCGCGATCAGGTGCCGCATCCGAAGAGCCCGGTCTCGCGTTCGCTGCCGGTACTCGTCGATCCGCCTGTCGATATACTCGAGGATCTCGCCGGCTGGCGCCCCCTCGGAAGAGAGCGGGAAGGGAACGATCCGGTTGCGGCCTTCGACCATCATGGCGTTCGCCTGATCCCGGACTCCTCGTGCCAGCTGCTCGAACCGATCAAGCACCATCTGGTGATCGTAGCGTGCAATAGGCGGCGAAGGACGCACCGGAAGCGTCCGTCGATTGTACCTCGATTCCTCCTCTGCCATCATGCGGTTCAAATCGATCACGACTCTGCGCGTCTTGATCGCGAGCTGTCCGGCGCCGTCGGTCCCTCCGAGCGTGAGGCGGAACGCTTTTCTGCCCGTCTCAAATCCTTTTTCCGTCCGCGCAAATGCGGAAAGCGGAAGCAAGCCGATCCCGCGCCGCGCAAGTCCCGAGGACAACCAGTCCAGCGACACGCCGAACGGAAGACGCTCGATGCGCATCAGGGGATACATGCTGCCCGTCGGGCGGCGGACACTGATGGCAAAGCGATTACGTTCGACGGGCACTGCGGCGACGGCTTCTTCGATGGCAGTCATTCGCTCTTCGAACACCCGGTTGCGCAACGTCCAGTAGGCGTCGAGATCGTGCCTGTCGCTCCGGTAGAAGAGATAGGACAAGAACATCGCGCCGACGTTGGGGGCGACGGTCTGGTTCACCGCTGTGAATCGTTCGCGCAACACCCGGTCCCGGATCTCCACGACGGCAAGGCGCGAGCCCGCAAGGCTGTCGGTCTTCGAGACCGATTGAATCACGACCAGGCGGTCAGCGTCCCTCTGCGTGAGATATCCATCCCGGACGAGCGCATACGCGATCTGGCGGAGAGTGGGCGGGCCCTGCAGCGAGTTGCGTGGTCCGACGTCCTGGTACGCGAGATCATCCAGCACATAGATCCCGTGCTCCAGCGTCCACTGAAGAAGCCTGCGGACATCCTCGGAGCGGAACGCCTGCCCGGTCGCATTGTGCGGGTTGTTCAACGCAAGCGCGCCATGCTCGGTCCAGGCCGGATCGCGGTCGATATTGTGCGCGAGCTCCGCAAGGATGGCGTCGACGTCCAGCTGGAGGTCTTCCGTCAACGGGACCGCGGTCACACGCGGGAAGCAATGCTCGTATGTCCAGCTCAGGTCGGGCGTAACAACGTCCGTGATCCCACAATGGAAACCTATCAGCCCAAGCGCCGTCCGGGAGGAGCCGCTGGCAACGGCGCAAGCGGACGGGTCATACTCCGGGCGATGTTGAAGAAACGCGCCAAGAAATGACGAACGCAAAGCTTCCTGCCACTCTGGCGTTTGCCCTTCCGCAAGAAACTGATCGTAGAGCTCTCCGTAATCGAGTTCGGCGAAGAGATCGGCGGGAGGTGATCGCCTTGCAATTTTCCGGAGTGCTTTGGCGGCGATGTCGCCGGCACGATCGGTCATGCGGCTCATGTAGGCCGTTGCCGTTTTTTCGACTCGCTGCGCCGAATCTGCGACCAGATCTTCAAGGACCGTCGCATAGCCGTTCGTGCTCCACTGGTGCGGGAGGACAACCATCGGTCCGGTCACCGATCGGTGTTCCACAGCGTGTCCCATGTCGGGCGAACTCGGCTCTGTCTGAAGAATGGCGGCGAGGTGCTCCACCTCGGGAGCAGAAGGAGTGCCTTTGAGCTGGAAGTGCGATACTTCGATGGCCGCCACATATTCCGGGGCACCCGCCACAAACACGGTGGGGAGTGAAGCCAGTGTTGGCCTGAGAACGCCCGGAGTCAAAAAGCGGAGCACGCGCCTGCTCAGGCGCGCTTCCCGTGCCATGGAGGCTCCGTTTGGTGCGTCGTTGGCCTCGACGATGAACAGCGGCGTGTCTGTTGCGCGTTGGCGCAAATGTCGTCGGGTTTCTTCCTGGACCATCGCACCCAGAACGAGGAACGTCGGCCGCGCGTCCTGCCGGAGAAGGATCTCGTCAATTGCGGCTAGGGCGTCAGCCTCGGACAGGGGGAGATCCGTCAGCTGAAGCCCATCAAACGTTCGAAGATGTTCGGGCAGGGAAAGACGATAGAGAAGGATCCGCGCGGGGAGAGCCAGGAGCGATCCGGTCAGCGCGTGGAAGAACACCCTGAAGGTTTCGATGAGGCCGCCCGTACACAGGACAAGTTCCCGGCGACCGGTCTTCTCCCCCAGATCGTACGCCAGGGGTTCGGGCTGATCTTTTTCAAGCCAGTTGCTGAACGATCGGATGAGTC
>DATJPR010000261.1:0-46447 GCA_035506295.1 Bacteroidota bacterium
ACATTTACGTTTGATGCGACGAACCTTTCCAGCGGCGTGTATCTCTACCGCCTGACCGCGGGTGCCCATTCCGCAGTGAGGAAGATGCTCGTGCTTCGATAATGACTCTTTCTCTCCCGCTCCCCCACTCTCCCCATCTCCCCTTCTGCGGGGGAACAGCGAGGGATGCGGACAGTGGACAGCAGACAGTGAGGTGTCGGGAGATCTGCCTACAAGGTCTTCCGAATCCAGCTTCCTACGTCCTGCTTCCTGCTTTTGACGCACCCGGACAACGTCAGTTGACTGTCGATGAAGACCGCCGTACATTGGGTGGTCCAGGCAGATTCCCGTGAACGTCAAGGTCTTTTCGCACTATACCATCCTCCGACGGATCGGCGGCGGGGGAATGGGCGACGTCTATAAGGCTGAAGATACCCTACTGCAACGGACGGTCGCCCTCAAGCTCTTGCCTGCCGAACTCACCGCGGATCCCGAAGCGAAGGATCGCCTCCTTCGCGAGGCGCGCGCCGCGTCATCGTTCCAACACCAGAATATCTGTACCATCCACGAGGTCGGTGAGACCAGCGATGGACAAGTGTTCATCTGCATGGACTACTATGAGGGTGAGACCCTCAAGACCCGCCTTTCGGACCGACGGTCGGCCGGATCCCCACCGATGCCGTTGTCCGAGATCCTTGACATCGTGATCCAGATCGCGCAAGGTCTCGCCAAAGCGCACGACAAAGGAACCATTCATCGTGACGTCAAACCCGCCAACATCATTATTACCACCGATGGTGTGGTAAAGCTCCTCGATTTTGGCATTGCGGTGCATGCCGGCAAATCCCAGTTGACCCGGCCCGGGAGGACCGCCGGAACGATTTCCTATCTTTCGCCAGAGCAGGCCAGTGGAGGAGAAGTAGACTGTCGGACCGACATCTGGTCGCTTGGTGTGGTCTTATATGAAATGTGCACAGGCAAACTGCCGTTCGAGCATGACGTCGATGCCGCGGTGATCTATGCGATTCTTGACAAGAACCCGGTTGCGCCGTCGCAGACAGGCGCCGACCTGCCGGAAGAACTGGAGAAGGTAATCCTCAAGTGTCTGCAGAAGGAACCGGACGACAGATATCAATCGGTGGCGGAACTTCTCGATGAACTTCATGACATCTGGAAGCGCTCAGTTCCTGATGATCAACGAAACGCGCTTCACAGGAAAGGCGAACTGTTCGAGCGCGTGCCAGGCCGACTGCAAAGGCGTCTGAGGAGCAGAGTGGTTCTCCTGGGAGGACTCACGACCCTCGTTCTTCTGGCCTTCCTCATGTTCTTTCTTCCCCGTCTGCGGCAGAGTCACACATTGATTCAATCGCTTGCCGTGCTCCCTCTCCACAATCTCACCAATCAGAAAGAGCAGGAGTACTTCGTCTCGGGAATCCAAGAGGAACTTCTCACGGACCTGGCTAAAATCAAGTCTCTCAAGGTGATCTCGCGGACGTCGATGGTGCGGTATGAAAATACGACTAAAACAGCGCCGGAGATCGCCCAGGAACTTCATGTGGACGCTCTGCTCGAGGGATCGGTGTTGCGTGTAAACGACCGAGTGCGGGTCAACGTGCAGCTTATCGACGGATCGACCGACAGGCATCTGTGGGCCGAGAGCTACGACAGGGATGTGGGAGACGTCTTGGCGATGTTGAGTGACGTCGCACAAGCCATCACGCAGGAAATCAAGGTCAAGACGTCACCTGATGAGATGCACCTCTTAGCGTCGCCTCACCCCGTGAACGCGGCCGCCCACGACGAATATTTCCAGGGACTGTACCTCTTATACCACTTCACTTTTTCGAGGTACGTCGAGGCGCTGGAGCACTTTCAACGAGCGACAGAGATCGATCCATCGTTTGGACCCGGATATGTCGGCCAATCCTACATCTATTTCATCATGGGCCTCTTTCGCATCAAGCCCTATACGGAAGTGATGCCGAAATCCCGCTCCATGGCACTGAAGGCGCTGGATCTCGATGAGGCGAGTTCCGACGCCCATGCAGTCTTGAGCTGGATCAAGCTTTCGTGTGATTGGGATTGGCCCGGTGCCGACCGCGAGTTGCAGCGCGCCCTGGAACTGAATCCCGGTAACGTCATTGCCCGCCATGTGTACGCAGACTACCTGACGATTATGGGTCACGCTGAAGAAGGTGTCCACCAGGTCGATCTTGCGCGTGAGTATGACCCTTTCTCACCGATGGGGATCATGCCTGCCATCTATCATCACCTCCTCGTCCGTCGGTACGAAAGTGTTATCGATGAATGCCGGAAACTGCTCGCGACAGATCCCGAGTATCCCATCGCAAGGACTACGCTGCGAGATGCGCTCTGGCTGGATGGCCGGTACGAGGAGTCCATTGATGAATACCGCAAGACCTGGGGCAGAAACGAGGTGTTGAAGGAAGCGATCAATCGGGGCCATACTGCAGCGGGCCCTCGAGGTGCGGTACGCGAACTCGCGGAAACGTTCGCAAAACGGGCACGGCCTTGCACGGGCGAATTCCTGCAGGTAGCCGATCTGTACTCCTTTGCGGGAGATCAGGATTCGGCGTTTGCCTGGCTGCAAAGATCCTGCGACGAACATTCTCCGTTTCTTATGCACCTGCAAATAAGCCCTATCTATGATCCGCTTCGCGCCGACCCTCGATTTCATGCCCTACTGCTGAGGATCGGCTTTCCCGAACGAGGCCAAGGGAACACAAATGAACAACGTTGACACCCTCTTCGAGCTCGCTTCGGCACTGGAGAGACAAATCGATTTCGACGAGGTCCTTCGATTAATCACGAAGCAGGCGACGAACCTCCTCGATGCGCAGACTGTGCTGATCATGATGATGAATCCCTCGACACGGGAAACCGTGAAGACGATCTACAAGGAAGAAAAGGAGAAGAGCGACGGCAGGTATCACGCGATTCAGTCGTACTTCAGCGGTTGGATCATCGAGAAGCAGTCCGGCTTTGTGGCAAGCCAAATTGAGAGGGATCCCAGATTCAACAGGAAGATCCTCACAGGGGTTCCCCTGACATCAGCCATGGGGGTACCCTTTCTTGCCAATGGGATGATTCTTGGCAGCATGATCCTCATGAACAAGAATGAGGGAAAGAGATTCGACGAAGCAGATTACGCATTTCTTAAGAAATTCGCTACGATCGTTTCTCCCTTCTTGCGAAACGCGCAGGAGCTCCAGCGGTTTTTTTCGTCTCACCTCCCGGCGTCGACTCTCCTGAAGAAGTACGAGGGGCACGGACTCATCGGCAAATCCAAAGAATTCCTCGAGTTGCTTGCTTCGATCGAAGCGGCGGCAAAGTGTGACGTTCGGGTCCTGCTCGAAGGAGGGAGCGGTACAGGAAAAGAAGTCATCGCCAAGGCAATTCATCGCTCCAGCCTGCGGGCCGCAAAGCCGTTTGTGGCGGTTGATTGCGGGGCCATCCCGGCAAATCTCATGGAGAGCGAGCTCTTCGGGCACATCAAGGGTTCATTTACGGGTGCAACAGCTTCCCGCAAGGGACTTGTGGACGAAGCTGAAGGCGGGACGCTCTTCATGGACGAGATCACCAATCTCTCGTTCGACGTTCAGGCAAAACTCCTGCGAGTTCTTCAGGAAGGTGAGATTCGGCCACTTGGGGCAAATGAAGTTCACAAAATCGATGTGCGCATCATTGCCGCTTCCAGTGCCTCGCTTCGCCAGCTTGTTGCAGAAAAACAATTCAGAGAAGATCTCTTCTATCGCCTCTACGTCTACCCCATCGTGGTCCCGTCGCTTGACGAACGAAAAGGAGATGTGCCTCTTCTGGCGAATCATTTCGTGAAGATGTATGCCCGTCAACAGCAAAAAGCGGCTGAAGCATTCCACGAGGATCTCCTTGAGTTCCTCAAACGGCGTGAATGGCGGGGAAACATCCGTGAACTGGAAAATGTGGTTGTGAGACTTGTCACCCTCACTCCCCCGGATGCAAAGCTCATCGACCAACAGTCATTGCCTCCTGAACTTCGCACGGAATGGGACTCCATGAAGCGCCTCGGGGCGAAACGTCTAATCCGCCAGCCCCTCAAGAAGATCCTGTCGGAGTATGAAAAGGGAATTATTGAGAAGGCGTTGAAAGACTGCGACTGGAACCAATCCGCTGCGGCCCGGATGCTCGACATCTCTGAGCACTCCATGCGATACAAGATCCGCTCCTTCAAAATCGTCAAACCCCTCGAGTAGCGCTCCCGACCCGCTGGACAGACTTTCTCTCGCCACATTTGTCGGGGAATCCGTATCGCCAGAGGCATCCCTCGACAAGACTGGCGAGTCGCTGCAGTTTTCCCCCGTCATGCTGTACCCTCGGTCGCAAAATCTCCAGGAGAATCAACGGTTCCCGACTTGCGCGTTGATCGAATCGGCATGGCATGGCGCTTGCCCACCGCAACGAGAGAGTATCCTTAAAGGAGGAAGAAGCATGAACACCAAGGTTCTTTTTCTGATGGCGCTCATCGCACTCGCGGTGCAGGTTGCATGGCCGCAAGTTCCACACACAATCAGCTACCAGGGGATATTGACCGACGCTACAACGGGCAGGCCCGTTTCCACCGGCAACTACAGCATCGCGTTCAAGCTGTATGACGTTGCCACCGCAGGTACCGCGCTGTGGTCGGAAGCACAAACGATCGCAGTGAACGACGGGATGGTGAACGCGATCATCGGGAGCACCACTCCGTTGAATCTCCCCTTTGACAGACCCTATTGGCTCGGGGTGACGGTAGGGACGGGATCAGAGCTCACGCCGCGCATCGCGCTCACGAGTTCCGCGTACGGACTTCGTGCAGAGATGGCAAACACGGTCGGCGGATTCGGCGTCAGCGCAACACCGCAACCCAACACCCTTCTCCCGCTGGACAATTCCGGCAAGTTCCCTGCAAGCGTGGTGAGCGGAGGGACTTCTGGTGACTATCTTCGCAAGAATGTCTCCGACACATCGCGGGCCACCGTTGCTAGCCCTCTGTTGCTTATCTCGAACCGCGGCGATGGTGACGGCATTGACGCCAGGGGCCTCAAGGGAGTAGGAATGGCTGGAAGGAGTGACAGCACCGACGGCGTCACGGGTTGGACCGGCTCGGCCGATCATTCAGGCGTCTTCGGTCAGAGTACGGACGGGAAGGGCCTGACAGGCCGAAGCGACAACAATGATGGGGTCGTTGGATGGACAGGCGGGGCCGACAAGAGCGGTGTGTTCGGCCACACCTCCACCGGTTATGGCGTCACGGGCATGAGCGACACAAAGAGCGGGGTCTATGGCACATCATCGCTCACCTCTCAAGGTCTTGACTATGCAGGCGTCTCGGGCTACGCCGCCAATGCGATCGGCGTCCTGGGAAAAAGTCAGAACGGCGTCGGTGTGAGCGCCTTTAGTACCAACTACAACGGGATCCAGGCCCGCTCGCAATCCGACAACAATGCGGCGATTGCAGCCGGGAACGAAGGGGGAGGCCCCGCAATCTATGCGCAAGGAGGAACAAAAGGAATTGCGATCGTCTCGCGGGGCAATCTGCAGGTCCAGAGCCTCTCTACGCAAGCCACCATATTGGAACTGGGGGAGGGGTTGGACTATGCGGAGCGTTTCGAGCTCTCGGACAACCTGGAGATCGTCCCCGGGGCCGTCGTCGTTATCGATCCTGAGAACCCCGGAAAGCTCAAGATCAGCGGCGAAGCATACGATCAACGAGTGGCGGGTATCGTTGCCGGTGCTCACGGGTTGGGATCCGGCGTACGGCTCGGCGGTAATCAATTCGATCGGGATGTGGCACTTGCAGGTCGAGTGTACTGCAACGTCGACGCATCCTACGGTGAAGTCGTCCCCGGTGCGCTTCTCACGACGTCTCCGACTCCGGGGTATGCCATGGTCGTCCGGGACTATCAAAAAGCATCAGGGGCCATTCTGGGGAAAGCCATGGAGAGCCTCTCTGCCGGCCACAGAGGTCAGATCCTTGTCCTGGTGACACTCCAGTAATCACCGAGGCGCGTTATGGAAAGCAGACACTGTCGTACGTCAATTGCGATCGGCTCCTTTCTCATGCTCATCCTCGCCGCTATCGCATTCGTGCCGAGCACTACGATGGCGCAACAGCACTACGAAGGATACTATCTCTTCATGGGGAGCCGTCCCGACAACGAGGAGCCATTCTACTCCGACAATGTTCAGGGACTGACTCACGACACCGCCAATTGGTTCATCACCCAGGAGAAGGACCTCTGGAAGATCCCCGCGACGTATGACCTTACACAGAACGGGGTAGGGTCTTCCGATCCGGGAGTGATCCACGTGAATATCTCCGACGACCCGATCGGTCAGCTTGGTCATTCGCATTTTGGCGACCCCGATTACTACAAAGGATACCTTCTTGTCCCGACAGGCTTCAAAGAGGATCAGCCGAACGGGATTCTTCTCTTCAAAGGCTCCGATCTCACATTTCTTGGCAGCGCACTCCTGCCGACGGGGGTCGAGGATGGAGGATGGGTGGCTGTGGACAAAGCTGGCTACATCTACACCTCTCCCGACAACCTCACTTCAGTTCAGAAGTACTCGCTCCGATGGGACCTTGTCCCCGGTGAACCGCAGGGCTTCACGCTGTCGCTCACGCTGGTGAGCGACATTCCCGTCGTTGACGAAAACGGAGCGGCGCTTAACCTGGGGTTAATGGGCGGCGGAGTCTTCTCGCCGAGTAACGACCTGATTTACATCGTGACGGGCGGCATGTGCAAGGATTGTCCCGACGGGGTGGATATTGATGTGGATTGGATGAAAGAGCATGGAGGGATCCACGTCCTTGATACGCGATCGCAACCCTGGCGGAGGGTTCAGAAATCGACGAATGGAAGCGGGTACTTCAACTACATGTTTGAACCCGGCCTGCTCGGAGGTTGCGATGAGCCCGAAGGATTGACGTACTGGGACCTGGACAGCGTGACGAACGTGAACGCTTCCATGAAAGGTCAGGGCCAGCTGCACGTGTTCATGCTGGACAATGATATCGACCAGGACGATGCATCGCTGTATCACTACACGAACACCATCCACGTCAACGGGGCTTCCACAGGAGACGAAACGGGGACGTATCAGAAGCCTTTTAAGACTGTCGGTGGAGCCAATAGCCTGGCATGGTATGGCGCCCGGGTCAAGATTCAGGCCGGTTCGTATGCAGAGTCGCTTACGTTCTCGAAGCAGATCCAGGTACTTGCGAGCGGAGGAACGGCCCGCGTGGGTTCCATCGGGCAATTTTCGTTGACACCCTCCGCGAGGATTAATCTCTACAGCGGCGGGGCGATGAAGCTGACGGGCCAATAACGTGAAGCTCTTAAACCACTCACAGGAGGTTCTGTGACTCGACGAGTGAATCGCAGACTGCGGCCGTGGGTATGTGCGGCGCTCCTCTGGCTCGTTCCGTTCTTCGGCCATGCCGGCGTTTCGGAATCAGAAAAAGCCCGAAGAATTGCCATGAACTGGCTGGAGGTTATTTTGGAACGTGACGGCAGCTGGGGCGGCGCGACGCATCCATCAATCGATGTGGTCAGGGAATTCAAGAGAGGGGAGTTCCATCTTGGCTACCTTGTCTCCGTCAAGCCGCACGGCTACATCGTGACTTCGGCTGTAGAAGAACTTGCTCCGATTAAGGCCTACTCATCGACTTCCACGCTTGATCCTGCCGATGAAGAAGGGATGTGTCTTCTTCTCAAGGATGTGATGGAGCGGCGGTTGAAACTCATGACGGCGAAGTTCGGCGGATTGGATTCGATGAAGCTACAGGCGTTGCGGGGTCGGACGATTGAGGCCAACCGTGCTGCGTGGGCTTTGCTTCTGACGGGTGGAAGCGCAATGCGTTCGCAACTTCAGGCACTCTCCTCGACCAACGCGGGCAGCGCCGTCGGTCCGCTCCTTCGAACGAGCTGGAATCAAGGCGCTCCGTACAGTAATTTCACTCCGGCCGGATCTCAATGTACGCATACGGCAGTCGGCTGTGTGGCAACCGGGCTGGCGCAGATCATGCGATACTACTGTTGGCCGCCGCATGGCGAAGGAAGTCATTCGTACAGTTGGGATGGCGACAACTCCTGTTCGGGAGGAAGCACGGGCGGCCGTGATTTGTCGGCCTCTTTCGACGATGCGTACGATTGGGTTAACATGCCACTTTCCGGTGCCCTGACAACTGCGCAGCAAGACGCCGTGGCAGAGCTCTGCTATGAGGCGGGCGTTGCCGTCGAAATGGACTACGGATGCTGTGCCTCGAGTGCGTACCTCTACAGCCCGATCCACGATGATGCCCAGAAGGCGTTGGAAGATTACTTCTACTACAATACTCCCGGGAACATGCCAGCGCTTGAGGACAGAGGAGACTACAGCTACGCCGAGTGGTGGAACCTTATCGTCAACGAAATCGATCACAAGAGACCGATTCTCTACAACATCGTAGGATCGTCGGGCAATTTCAATCACGTTATCGTGGTCGATGGATATGACAACAGCGCAGGGGCATACCAGGTGCATGCCAACTACGGCTGGGACGATGGGCACACCACATGGTACACTCTCGATCTGTTCGACTGCGACAATGCCAGCGGCTGGCAGGGCGGATGCAACGCGGACGACGAACGACTCCTACGGTACATTTACCCCCGACAGGGCTTGTCAGGGACAACTTCCGGCACGCTCCAGCGATGGTACTATGCGTATGTCTACGGGAATGTGAGTGCAACCAACCTAACCGTGGAAGCGGGTGCGCTCGTGCAGTTCCTGGGTGGCGCCGAAGGCACAGCAATGACCTGTGGCGGAGGCACGATATACGTTTCGAGTAGTGCCAGTGATACCACACGGTTCTTCTCCGACGGCGACCCTTCCCGGGGAATGAAACTCGCTGGTGGGAAAACCAAGATTCAACCCAACGGAGGAATCATCCTGCATTGACGCAAGGAGAGACATGGCCCCTTACAGTCGTGTAGGGATCGATCATCCATCAATATTGGAGCCTTCAAATGAGTAAGTGGAATTGGCGAGTGGAGCATCGTGTCCCCGCTGCTGTGACCATTGCCATCATTGCCTGCACCATGATCGCATCCCAGCAGGGATTTGGACAATATCTTCTTCGGAACAGCGTTCTGGCAGGCGGTCAGGGGGTCTCCTCCGCGACAAGCAACGTTCTCTCCAGTACCCTGGGGCAGCCTTTCGCGGGCTCAATGACGGGTGGCGGGACGCCGGGTTACTGCAATGTCCTCGGATTCTGGTATATGCGACAGTCGGTTGTGACAGGCCTCAACGCCGGGTCAGCAGTGCCGACGGAGTTCCGACTTGAGCAGAACTATCCGAACCCGTTCAATCTGAAGACGGTGGTCAGGGGTCAGTGGCCAGTGATCAGTGACGTGCGGCTTGTCGTGTATGATCTGCTCGGCCGCGAAGTGGCAATGCTCGCTGACGGCAGATACCCGGCAGGCAGGTACACTTTCACCTTCGACGGCAGCAGTCTATCGAGCGGCGTGTATTTCTATCGACTAACAGCGGGGAGCAACACAGCAGTTCGTAAGATGACCCTTATGAAGTAGCGAGCTTGCACATCAATATCGTTTTCTCCATACTGCCTACTGCATACTCCCTACTCCTGGCAGAAACGATGCTTGAGTGTCAACGCGATGCATGAGCTTGTCAGGGAGAACGGCTACCTCACGGTCTTTCTGACAGTCGTTGTCAGCGGCGAGCTGGGGCTCTTCGTCGGCGTTGCGCTCGCGCATGCAGGATCGGTCACGCTGACAGGCGTGGTTATCGTCGGAACGTTTGCCGCGTTTCTCAGCAACACCCTGTACTATTGTGCGGGCGCGTTTCTCTGGAGCAGATGGGGATACTTGAAACGGCGGTTCGAAGAGAAAGTGGCATCAACCTCGACCACGGTCAAACGCGTCGGACTTCCGCTGATGATTCCTGCGCGATTTCTGTACGGCGTGAGAAATATTGTCCCGCTGGTCCTCGGCATCTACCGCGCGAACATTCTGGCGTTTACCTTCTTCAACCTCGTGGGATCGTTCGTGTGGGTGTGTGCCTTCGCAGGGATGGGCAGGGTGATTCTCCCGGGGATCGTGAAGGTCCTGGGAGGCAGTTGAAGTCAAAAGCTCAATAGACACTGGTCGATGGTCAGTAGTCAATCGACAACAATAAAGTCGACCGCCCACAATCGCAGCTAGCTGAGCCCCCGCTTTCTTCCTACTTCCTACGTCCGACTTCCTACTCTTGGCCGGTGCCGAAGAAGGCTCTCTGCCTACTGCTTACTCCCTACTCATTGCTCTCCTCAGAACGCGTAGCCGTACGTCAGACTCCCGGTATGTTCCCTGTATGATGGCGTTGAGAAAAGGGGATCGTAGACAAACTGACTGGTCGACAGTGCCAGCGTAAATGTTCCCCAGGTGGAAGGCGTGTAAGCCACGGACACTCGTCCGATCGTCTGACCGCTCTCGCCCGTCGTCTGCACCCGCGTATAGCCGAGCATCAGGCTTGCCGTCATCTTCCTGTCCAGAAACGAATGCCCCACTGTTTCCGTGATCCCTTTGATGACGGTCTCGATCAATTGCGTCGAGGAGGACGTGTACAGCAGGGTCGTGGTCAGGGTCAGCGAGGAAGGCCAGACGAGAATCCATGACCCGATACCGGTGTTGGTTTTGTTGTCGCTCAAGGCACCGGTCACCGTGTTGAAGTCGGTGAATGCCTGAAGCGAGTAGGTAAGCATGGCGGTGCTGACGGCTTCGAACGCATTGAAGGTGTACCGCGGCGAAAAGATGAACGACTGCGAGATGTTGTCGACACGGAGCGTGTCGTTGCGCGGGCTCGACTGCATGCCGTAGTTGGAATACTGGAGGTCGAATCCCCATTCGGGGGCCGGCTGAACGGTCAACCCGACATTGCCGATCGTGCGACGCGTTGTGGAAAACCGGTTGTCTCTCAGGTTGTTGAACTGCAGGCCAAGGGAGCCCCGGATGGTGAGGAGGTTCTGTAGGAGCCTTATCGTCGGGGCGATGGTCCCTTCCAGCAGATCGTTCGGCATTTGGGGGTAGCCCAGCGTGACGTACCCCGGTCCGATCCATTTGCCGTTCAGGCTCAGCGACCACGTCGAGGCGGCGTTGATCGCGAGCGACATCGTCGTTGCACCGTCGACCTGGCTCGAAATCCTCGGCGTGAAAAAATTCTTCACGAAGGATGGGGAGTTGCCGACCTCGGCAAGATGCGTGTCGCTCGTTAACGCCGCGGCTGCCACCTCACCGGACAGCGTCAGCGCGTGCCCGATGATCGGGACACCGTACTGCAACGACACCGCGAAATTCTCCTGCGGGGTGATGTCGGGCAAAGGATGGGAGAGGCTCGACGAATCGTCGAACACGCGCATGACGTTCAGGTGAACGTGGAACGCGCTTTCGGCGCCGTACCCGATCTTCGCCGCCCATGCCCAGCGGTCAAAAACTCCCCGGAACCCATTCAGGGTGTCCTCTTCGACCGCCTGTTGGATCTTCCCGTACAAAAAGGAGAACCGGAAATTCCCGGGTGTCAGCTCGATCCCGCCTCCGAGCATCCGCGCGTCGCCGAACGTCAGGTCGGATATTCTCGCGGAAAAATACCCTGCATGCAGTGTCATCCATCCCCAGAACTGCGGGTTCACGCCGAACTGATTAAACGGCTGGCGGACGCCGCGGTCTTCGCTCGTCAGATAGAATTCAAACGGTAACCTGATCTGATCATAGATCACGAGCGTCGGCGCGAAGACCGCACGGAACGTGTCATGCGGACGCCGTTCGTCAATGCCTTCCGAAGAGTAGGCTTCTGTTGCGAGATTCACCATTCCGGTCAGCCGGATTGGCGCAGGCGACTCCTGGGCTTGGGACCATTCCGGGAGTATCCCCTCTCCCGCAAGCGCGATGAGTACAACCACGACTGGTATTGAAGCTCGATACACCGGCGTCTCCCCCTTGAAAACGGACCTATTGCGTCACCGAGACCGCGGCTGAAAGCGGAGACTCCACACCGCCTTCACCCATGACTTTTACGGCGTAGCGATAGGCCCCCGCCGCAGTTGCACGATCGTCCTCATAGGATCGCTTCGCCCCGTCCACCGATGTGAGCTCCATGAGGCTGCCATTGCCCATCGCGCGATAAACCACAAACCAGATCTTCTCCTTCCGCCACGGGCTGTACTTCCATGAGAGCGTGATCCGCTTCGTCCGCGGGTCTTTCTTCACTGTGAGATTCTCCACCTCCGGCCGGAGGCCGGTATCGTACGGGCGCGCGGTCACGGTGGGCGAAGGCCGGGAATGAAGACCCGTGCTGTCGATTGCTTCGATCTGATACTCGTACGTTGTTCGCGGGATCACCGCCCTGTCGACATACGAACCGGCACTCCTGTCAAGAGAAGCGAGTTCTTTCCATTGCGCTTCATCGCTCCTCCGGCGTGAGAGGCGATGGGAGCGCACATCAGCGCTCCTGCTCGGACTCCAGACGAGGCTCACGGTCGAGTCCGTCACCCGCACATCGGTGAACACCGGCGATTCCGGCGGCACAACGTCCGGCCTGCGCACCGTCAGGATCGCAGAGGGCTTCGAAAAGATCTTGCGGGCGTTGACCGCGACCACCCGGTAGTAGATGTTCCGTGACAGGGTATTAATGGTGATGCTGTCGATGAACGCCGTGTCGGGGATGGCCTGATTGGTCCGCATGGAGAATTCATGCGATGGGTCGTTCGACCACAGAACGCGGTAGCCGATGATCGTAGGTTCCGGACCGAGGCGCCAGCTGAGTCTGACGATGCCCGTCGTGTCAATCGAGCCTTTGAGACCGGTTGGGATCGCAGGCGGCGTGCTGTCCACGATCTCGCCGTAGGCGGGAAGTGACTGTGCCATGTTGCCGGCGGTGTCGACGGCGCCAATGATATAGTACGGCTCGAGCGCGACGGTCGGACTGTCGACGAAAGATCGCGTCGAAGGCGGAAGAAGCAATGTGCGTGCTCTTGCCAGATCCGTCGCACGCGGGTAGATAAGGTGATAGCCTTTCAGTGCAAACCCGCTGCGGTAGACCGCGAACCCCGCGAGATCAGGAGCGCTCTTCGGCATTTCCCAGGTAATCTTGAACGCCCGCGGCGAAAGCTGCATCGGTTTAGCAATCACCGGAGGCGGGGGAGGCGTCCGGTCGCTTGCGTACGCGTTGACCTCCGCCGGCTCGCTCAGCTCCGCAAACGGAGTCACTCCCTCAACACGGTACCGGTACTTGCGATAATTCACGGCGGTGGTGTCCGTGTAGTACAATTCGGCTGCGTCTCCTTTTCCCTTTCTGCCGAACGCAAAGGGGACGTTGTTGAGTCGTGTGAAGTGTTGTCCTCCATCGTCCGAGCGTGAAATGAAGAAACCCGAATAGGCCCGGCCCGGAGGAAGGTTCTTCCAGGTGAGTTGGATCGCCCGTTCCTGAGATTCGGCGCCCAGATCGCGGACCGGAGGCGAAGGCTGAAACGGCGTCGGCGAGGCGACAGTGAACGCCGTATCGATGCGATAGGTCGAGTCCTTGCGCGCGATCATCAGGCGATAGACGTAGGTAAATCCTCGTTTCACATCGCGGTCCGCGTATCGGAGGGCGAGGCCCTCCGCGGCGACTGCATCGTTGTCCGCGGCAACCATGGAGAACGAATAGCGGTCCGTCAGCTCATTTGCTGCGTCGCGCATTTGTTTTCCGCCGCTGATGCCGTTTCCCTGGGATGCGAAATTCTTGCCGTGCAAGGCCTGGGCGGCGATGGCGGCGTACTGGTCCGTGCGTGGCGCGCGTTGCTTCCAGACCTCCAGCGACCACGGCTTCAACGGTTGAGGAGTCAGCCATTTCACGGATCCGGGAACCGCTTTCCCCGCGGCGTCCAGGGTCACCCTGCGCAGATCATAGCCGTTCGTGTTGCCGACAAGCCACGCGCCAGCGGCGGTCGGAGCCCAGCGGAGGACCACCGAATCAGGGCTGACCCGTGTGACAAGCTGCAGTCGCGCAGTGCGCGGGGGAGCCATGGTGTCCCTGGAAGCGGGCTTTGTCTGAGCCAGCACGACACCTGTGGAAAAGAGGAGCGCCAATCCAAGTCGAGTCGTGTATGATGTCATCCTCGTCTCCTAGTGCATTCTTCCGAGGTTGGGGGTCTTGATGATCAGTGATTTGGGGTTCCCCACGGTGAATGTCCGGTTAATCCACGGCCCTTTCCCATCGAATGACATCTTCGGACTGTAGATAAATGAAAGAGTATACGAGCCGGCGTAGATGGGCTTGTACCTCGCGTCATATGCGTTGAGATCGCCCGAGAGAACGTTCTGCATCCACCCAGAGCTCGAAGCGATCCAGTCTCCCTTGCCGTATATTTCCGATTCGTCGTCATCGGCTCCGCCCATCTGGTATTCTGCCATCACGCGTCCGACGCCGAACCGAAGATTGATGTAGTCGACAGGGATAAGCTCTGGATGCAGATACTTGAATTTCACCTCTCTCCTCGAGGCGATGAACGGCAAGCCGAAGGACTTGGTGCCGAAGGAGAACCGGGAGATCGGCATCGGCGGCGCAGGAGGACTGAGCTTTCCCGTGGACGGACCGACGAAGGAGACAAACGGCCCGGGAGTGCCGATGTTGAACAATGCGAACGCGGGATCGCTCAGCGAAGGATCGAAGTGCCACAACCCGTGCACCTGAAGGTCGATGATGTGCTGGTAAATGTTGTTCTTGGCGTAAGAGGTGAACCAGGTTTCGGTCGGCTTGAGCGCATCAACCCGCACCAGCGGGGCCGCCTGTTGATCGACTTCGGCCTCGTGCATGGTGTACCCGTACATGTCGAAGTCGTCGAACCCCTCGTAGACATTGAAGACCGGAGTGATCGCTTCGTAGACATCCCAATATTTGGAATCGTCGGTCCTCACGGTCTGGAAGTCGTTGATCTTTTCGCTCAGCGTGCCGTACTGACTGGCCCGGAAGTACAGGAGATAGAGAAGATGTTCGTTCTGTGAAACTTCCGCCCCCGGGGTCGGCGCGGTCTTGGGCCGGGCATTGACGGTGATCGTGGAGCTAGCGAGAGATGTCGTCATCGGAAGCTGGTGGTAACCCTGTTGGCCCTTGTTCATCGACATTGCGCTGATCGTTTTCGTCTGCGTGAGCGCGCTCAGCACCAGCATGGAGCTTGAGAAGCGGCGAACAATCTGAAGGGCATATTCAGACCCTTTGGTGATTGCCGGCATGGGGAAGGTGATGTTCCGCCCCGATCCGTCGATGGACACCGTCGATTCCATCGTATCACCATTGCCGATCGGAATGAACTTCGCAACGTAGGAATTCTTGACCGTCGCGCCGCTCGGCGGGAACAGGTTGCTGACACTCTCGAACGTCGTGATCCTCCCTGTCGGTTCTTCGCCCGTGAGGAAGTTCCTTTGCAGGGCATGGGGCACCGTTTGTACGACGATCTCGTCGACGATATGGTCGGGGAGAGGTCCTGTGCTGAAGTGCACGGTAATGGCTTCGCGTACCTCGGAATTGTCGGACTTCTTGTGCACGATGCTCCACGTCGACCCGTCAAACTGCTCCGCGTGAATCATGAAGGTCATCACCAGCGGCGAATTTTCCGGAAGATGCTGGTCGTGGAGCAGGAACAACGTGTAGCCGTCCGGCGAATCCCAGGAGGTGCTTACCGGATTCCCGTTGGAGGAAACAGCGTACTGATCGACGATGACGCGGAAGGTGCCGGTGACCTGCTGGTCGTCCTGCATGTACTGCAGGTCAAAACTCTGGTTGACGGGGAAATGGAGCGACACGGTGGGCCGCCCGTACACGTCGTAGTTTCCCGTGCCGTCCTTCGGCTGAACGTCGTTGATGATATCGACCGTGAAGGCGTCGCTTGCCTGCGCGCAGTGTGAACCAAGCTCGAAGACAAACTCGCAGTCGCCCTCGACGAGTCCGTTCAGGATGCTGAAGTGCCCGCCCACGGTTCCCTGGACCCAGGTGGGGTTCGGCGTGGTGAACCGGCACAGCGCGCCGGCCCCCATATCGAGGATGTCGAAGTCGCCGGAAGTGAACCAGACGTCGACATGGATGCTGATCTTGAAATCAACATAGGCATAGAGGTCGCCGTACCCGAACCAGCCGTCGTATCCCGGCGGCTGGTTCCCCATGTTGGAGCAGACGATGTTTGTCTGATGGACGACGGCAATATCGAACCCGAAGCCGAACGCCATGTGCGCCTTGAAGATCGCAAAGGTCAGGTCGGCCGATACGCCGAGGCTCGCCCCGAGGGCGAAGCCCTCCGTCTTTTCGCTGATCGGCATATGGTCGGTCGGCAACGGGTGGCCGATGGCCTGCTCGACCTCCGCCCGGTGGGGGAAGTTGTTCGGGTCCGGCGCGGGAATGTCCGTCCCCGCCATGATGTATGCCTGAACGGTGGCGACACTGAAGAGCTGGACCGAAATCTCCTGCGACGGAGTGCCGATCAACACGTGCCAGTTCGCCTGGTCAAAGTGGAGGTTGATGGAGGCGTCGACTTTTGCCACTGCCGCGATGTTGCCTTGCGACCAGACATGGAAATTTCCCTCGAAGATGCTGTTGACAAAATCATAGGAGATGGAGGCGGTCGCACGGAAATTTGCCTCATTCCGTTTGTCGAAACTCGTCGCGATCATGTACCCGTCACCGGCGAGCGTGATGGACCCGATCCCGTTGCTGACAAACTGCACCTGCAGGGTCACGTCCGCGGAAAACAGGAGCGGTGAGGGGTGTGTGCCGACGGTAACAGACGCCTCAAGTCCGAGGTCGATCGACTGATCCGGCGTGAACGTGAAGCCGGATTTTGTCGTTCCCGGCGAATCGCCGACCGAGGGGTTGTCTGCAATTGTCGAGACGGGCTTCACGTTCATATGGTACCAGGCGCCGCCGCCGAAGCCGTAGAACGCCACTCCTGTGAAGACGGGAATGCCCGTGCTGAAAATCGCCGATGCATCGACATACCAGTAGCGGTATCCGTTGACCGTGCCGAACTGGGCGACGGCTTTGACCTCGACCGCCTTCAGGAAGTTTGCATCGAGTTCTCCGCGGAAGCCGTTGCCATAGGTGTTGTCGTCGTGATAGACGACAATCGTCCCGGCGATGGTCACCGCGCCGAGATCGGCGTTGACATGGATCGAATCGAGGTCGACGCCGTCGAAGGAGAACATCTGCGCTTCGCCGGGGTTCGTCGCCATGACGGCCCAGATCGAAAGCGACGTTCCGCCGCTGATGACGTCGGCGATATTGGCGTCGATGCTGAAGCGGAGCCCGAAGCCCATCCCGGATTTTCGGGTGCCGGTGACGAAATTGATGTCTGAAATGGAAATGGGGAATCCCATCATCCCGTGTTGCGGGCTGGCGAAGGACCAGGTGCCTTTCTGAAAATACGGCGACGTACTTGTCAGGCCGACGTTTTGAAACTTGACGGCTTTGATGTCCATATTCGGAAGCCCGCCGACATTCCCGTTGATCGAGAGGTCGCCGCTGAACAAGGCCGATGCCGAGAATTTGCCCGCGGAGTCGATCAGATCGATGTGCGAGGTGCTGTCGAGATCAAGCGTTGCGGCCCAGAGGCTCGCCTTGATCGGGCCGGACGGCACGATCGTGAACGAGAACTTCATGCTTCCCTTGGGTGGGTTTGACAGAAGCGCGGTATAGATCAATGCACTGTCGCTGATCGGAATCTGGAACCGGCCTTTCATCTTCCCTTCGGTCAGGGAACTGCACGCGAAATTCACGCTGATCGTGTCGATACTGGCGCCCCAGTCCCCGAAATCGCCCTCAGGGTATTGCACGACATTGGTCGCAGCGATCAAGCCGGTGAATCCGGCTCCGTCGATGATGATGTTGGAGGCAACGATCTTCGGTGCACCGCTCTTGAAGGTCTTGAGCTGCGATGGCAGCGTGACCATCGCCGACTTGATGTAGAATCCGTGCCAGTCCGGACCGGGCGTTCCCTTCGGATAATTGGACGGGAACTTGATGCCCGGTGGGTTGGCGGAATCCGAATGATCGTACGTCATGTCGGTCACGAGGAGCTTCATGCCGGAAGAACCCGCGATCACGCACGTATCCATCGTCATCGCCGCCATCCAGTTGCCGGCGGTGGTAATCGTCGTACGGAAGGAAGCCGCGGCCTGTTTGCCGTTGTCCGGCTGCGGGATGAGCCAATCCCTCGGGAAGAGGACGTCGGCTCGCAGGCGGAGTTCCTTAAAGCCTTTGCAGTCCCACATCATGTACGTTCCTGAATCGCTCATCGCAGGAGCTTTGAACATGAACCCGAAACTCGAGGTGTCGGTGTAGCCGAGATCCTCCGCGAGATAGAGGATCCCCTGTTTGGTGTCGATGCCGCCCGGCTGGAAGCAGATATTCGCTGCGCCGACGCCGAGCCCGACGGTCGGTCCAAGGTCGGG
Organism: Bacteroidota bacterium; assembly: GCA_035506295.1. Classification (GTDB taxonomy): domain Bacteria; phylum Bacteroidota; class Ignavibacteria; order UBA10030; family UBA6906; genus DATJPR01. The sequence goes on from DATJPR010000261.1 coordinate 18,480, forward strand.
AAGCGGATAGGATGCCACGGCCTTGAGGGTGGCCTGCGTCGACGTGAAGTCCATCCCCACAATGCCGATCGTCATCGGAAACCCATCGGTGTTGTTGTCGAGACCGATCGGGAGGCCGACGGGAGTGCTCATGAGCAGCGCGCTGACAAGCTTGGAAGGCTGCTGTGCGGTCTTCATGACATTGTCGATGTCCGCATTCTTCAGGCCGAGCGAACTCATGTTGTTCGCGACCGTCGCGTTGATCGGCGAGCTGTTATCCTGCTTTGCCGTCACATCGCCTTTGATCATTTGGGAGGACGCGTTCACCTGGATCCCCGAGAATTGGACCATGATCGGGGCGTGAAGATAGGGAACGGCGATGGTTCCTTCGCCCGTCAACGATGTGCCGCTGCTGCTGGTGAGCTTCGTGATCGCCATCCGGAACAGGCCGACGGATATCGAATCGTTGACATTGAACGTCTTCGAGGAGGCTGTCTGATCTGTGGGGGCTGCCGTAACGCAGGGGTCTCCGCATCCGTGGTTGCCTGCCTTTGTTGTGTCGGCTGAAGTGTCCTTGCTCGATGGGGACTGGGACGCCGGATAAAACGCCCACGCCTCGCTCTTTCCGTCGTTCCGTGTTGCGGGCTGGTTGCTCTGGTCCAACGCCTGGACCTGCCACGCGAACCCGGAATCGTTGCTGATCAGCGTGAACGCCGGGTCGGAGGGAAGATACTGGTAGTTGGGCGTGGGAACTGTTTTCGTGAAGAGCGGTGTGTTCTGCGTGAGAGCGACCGTCGGCGTCTGCGATCCGTAGAGAGGCACGATGGTCAGTTTGTATTGGGCGGGTCCGCCGGCGAGGAGATTCACCGGGGTCCACTGGAACAACGGATACGTCAATGTGCTCAGCGTATCCTTGTTGGCAGGCAGGACGAGCGTGGGAGGGTCGGGGATGACAATGGTAAATTGTCGGCACACCTGTCCGCTTCCCGCAAGGGGCTGGCCGTTTTTGTCGATCAGGGTGAGGCAATACTGGTACGTGCCTTCCGGAAGGCTCCCCGTGGTGGAGAACTGTGTCTTCCACGACGGGTCGACGTCGACGGCGTTGGCAGCGACGATATCTTTGCCGAATCGGGTCAGCGACTGGAGAGGCCCGATAGAGAAGTGCGGCGTTGACGGATCGTTGTCCTTGGATTTCGCGAGGACTTTGTTGGAGTTGAGGTCCTGGATGACGTACGACGCGCGAACGTCGGGATACGTGTTTTGCCCGGCGTTCGTGATGACCACCATGACGATGGTCGGATCGGATTCCCAGGTGGAGAGCTTTGCGGGAACGGGGTTGCGGAGATTGACGGTGACGGAGACCTGTGCGTGGGAAGGGAAGGCGGCCAGCACCAGGAGCATCACACCGCACACGACGTAGCGTCGGATCATGCGCACCTCCGTCGATCGTAGGGAAACGAGGACCGGAGGACACTGCACGAAAGGAAACCCGGCGACGCAGTCGTGTCCGCGGTCGCAACCGCGGAGCCTCCGGAAATTTCAAGGAACGAAGAATCGAATGCGGGGAATATACCTATTTGGGTACCGATCTGTCAAGTGAAAAATTCGCCGCGTGCCGCTGATCACAGGGCCCGGCGCTTCAATTCTCCTGCCCCCGCTGCCGCTGCTCTCTCCCCGGGAAGGTCGCCGGCGGCTCTTGACAAAACGATATCTTCTCCCTAAAATGTAACCGGTTACATTTCCCAACATCTTCCCGATGAGGCATGGCGACACAACCGAGCGTCACGATTCGTGACGTCGCGAAGAAAGCGGGCGTCTCTGTCGCAACGGTTTCACGCGTCCTGAACAACAGCGCGCTGGTGACCGACAAGACCCGCAACAGGATTCAGTCCGTGGCGGAAAAGCTGCGCTACATTCCGAATGCCAGCGCGCGGGGCCTGAACACGCGTCGCAGCGACATTGTCGCTCTTCTCCTGCCCGCCGTCAACGGAGACTTCTTCTCCGAAGTGATTCGCGGCGCCGATGAGGCGGCCGGGGAACAGGGGTATCACATCCTCGTCTCGAGCCACCACAACGATCCGTCGGAAATGCAGGCGGAACTCCAGGTGATCGCCGGGCGTGTCGACGGCCTGTTGCTCATGGCGCCGAACCAGGACGCTCACACCCTGCGCAGGAAGATCCTCCCTTCGAATCTTCCGTCCGTGCTGTTGAATTGCCGGCCGGGGCGCGAACCCCTGGATGCGCTCACCGTGGACAACAAGACAGGGGCGATGGAGGTCGTTGCACATCTGATCGGTCACGGTCACCGGCGCATCGCCATCATCAAGGGGTTGAAGGAAAACATTGATTCGCGCGAACGTCTGGAAGGATACCGGCAGGCACTGAAACAGTATGGGTGCGAGCGGTTGTCGGCGCTGGAGATCGAGGGGAGTTTCGTCGAGTCTTCCGGCTATGACGCGGTGCCCGCCATCCTCAACCTGCGACCTCGTCCCACCGCGGTGTTTGCTTCAAACGATGCCATGGCCGTCGGCGCGCTGAGCGCCCTCCTGGACGCGGGGGTGAGCATTCCCGGAGAAATTGCGCTCGCCGGTTTCGACGATACCCCCGGCGTGCAGTACCTCACCCCCTCCCTGACAACAGTTAAGGTGCCGATCAGCGACCTCGGCGCACAAGCGATGAAAAGAGTCCTCGACAAAGTCCACGGGAGAAAACGGCTCAAGCCCGAACATCTCGTGCTGCCCACAGAGCTCGTCATCCGTCATTCGTGCGGCTGCCAATTCTAAGAACACTTCCCAGAAGAAGGAGACCGTGAATGCGTTACGGCTATTTCGACGATGAACAGAAGGAATACGTGATCACCAGGCCCGATACACCGCTGCCCTGGATCAACTACCTCGGAACAAGCGACTTCTACGGGATCATCTCCAATACGGCGGGCGGGTACTGCTTCTACCAGGATTCGCGCATGCGGCGCCTGACCCGGTACCGCTACAATAATATCCCGATGGACAGCAACGGGAGATATCTCTATATCAAGGACGGGGACACGGTCTGGAACCCGATGTGGAAGCCGATGCGCGTGCCTCTCGACCGGTATGAATGCCGGCACGGCCTCGGGTACACCAGGGTCACCGGCGAGAAAAACGGCCTGGAAGTCTCGACGCTCTTCTTCATTCCTCTCGGCGCAAGACACGAGGTATGGCAGGTGCGCCTGACCAATCGTTCTGCAAAAACCAAGAAGTTCCGGATGTGGAGCTTTGTCGAATGGTGCCTGTGGGAGGCCTTCGACGACATGACGAATTTCCAGAGGAATTATTCCACCGGTCAGGTGGAGATCGACAAAGGAACGATCTTCCATATCACGGAATACCGCGAGCGGCGGAACCACTATGGATATTTTTCCTGCAGCGAGCCGGTGTCGGGTTTCGACAGCAGTCGCGACGCGTTCGTCGGGGTGCATCAGGGTCTCGACGGCCCCCTCGCGGTCATGCAGGGTTCCTGCCGGAACAGCGTCGCCTATGGGTGGCTCCCCATCGGCGTGCACCAGCTCGACATCGAACTTCCTCCGGGGGAAAGCAAGACCGTCAACTTCTTGCTCGGCTATGGCGAAAACGCTCCGGACCGCAAATTCCTGGAGGGCGGCAAGATCAGGAAGGATGAATTCGAACAGGTGCGGTCCGCGTTCGCCTCATCTGCCGACGTTGACTCCGCCTTTGAAGCGTTTACGTCGTATTGGGCCAATCTCCTCTCGACCTACAACGCGACATCGCCCGATCCGATCATCAACAGAATGGCGAACGTCTGGAATCAGTATCAGTGCATGGTAACGTTCAACCTCTCCCGCTCGACATCGCTCTATGAGTCCGGCATCGGAAGAGGCATGGGCTATCGCGACAGCAACCAGGACATTCTCGGATTCGTCCATATTCTCCCCGATCGGGCCCGGCAGAGGATCCTGGATCTTGCAGCGACGCAGCTCTCCGACGGGACATGCTTTCACCAGTATCAGCCCCTGACGAAAAAGGGAAATGCCGACATCGGCGGCGGGTTCAATGACGATCCGCTCTGGCTGATCCTCTCCGTGGCGGCGTATGTCAAAGAGACGGGCGATGCCACGATCCTGAACGAGCGGTGCGTGTACGCCGACAAACAAGAAGCGAAGTCCACGCTGCTGGATCACCTCCATCTGTCGCTCAAGTACACGATGGACCATCGGGGCCCTCACGGGCTTCCGTTGATCGGCCACGCGGACTGGAACGACTGCCTGAACCTGAACTGTTTCTCGTCGACGCCCGGGGAAAGCTTCCAGCTTGCGGGGCACATCGAGAACGACAAGGTCGCGGAATCCGTTATGATCGCAGGCCTCTTCTGTAGGGCGTGCGATGAAATGGCCGATCTCTTGAAGAGCACGGGGAACGGTGCACGGGCGGACGAGTACACGCGGAACGGCGTGGCCATGAGAGAGACCGTGTACAAGCACGGATGGGACGGCGAGTGGTTTCTCCGAGCGTACGATGCGAACAGCAAGAAACTCGGCTCCTCTGAGAATGAGGAGGGGAAGATCTTCATCGAGAGCCAGGGTTGGGGTGTGCTCGGCGGCATCGGCATGGAAAACGGGTACGCGAAGAAGGCCCTCGACAGCGTGCAGAAACATCTCGCCACACCCAACGGGATCGTCCTTCAGCAACCGGCATTTCAGAAGTATTATCTTCACCTGGGCGAAGTGAGCTCCTACCCGCCGGGCTACAAGGAGAACGCAGGCATCTTCACGCACAACAACACCTGGATCCAGATCGCTGAAACGATGCTCGGGCGGGGCGACCGTGCAATGGAATACTACCTGAGCATCTGCCCGCCGACAAAAGAAGATCAGATCGATACCTATCGTTCGGAGCCGTATGTCTACAGCCAGATGACCGCCGGCCGCGATGCTCCCACGCCGGGAGAAGGGAAGAATTCGTGGCTGACGGGTACGGTCGCGTGGTCGTTCGTCGCCTTGTCGCAGTATATTCTCGGCGTTCGGCCGGCGTACGACGGCCTCGTGATTGATCCTTGCGTTCCCGCATCATGGGACAAGTTCAGCATTGTGCGGAAGTTCAGGGGAGCCACATACGTGATTACCGTCCTCAATCCGAAGAAGGTCAACAAGGGAGTGAAAAAACTCACGGTCGATGGCAAAGCGGTTGAGGGGAACAAGGTGCAGCTCTTCAGCGATGGGAAGAGGCACGTCGTGGTGGCTGAAATGGGATGAGGGCGAAGTGAGAAGGGCTATGAGTAGGACGTAGGAAGGAGGAAGTAGGAAGAAAGATGTGAGCAGCAAGCAGTAGGGAGTCGGCGGAAATCGGCGTGCAGACGACTGGTGGCAGAAGATGCGCACCGTGCGGGAGCGGCGCTCCTATGACAAGAGATCGTAGACGATGTGACACCGCTTCTTGCTTCGTATCGGCGGGCGGAGTATATTGTTCAACAGGATCAACGAAAACCTTTGATGGGCGACACTGTGGGAGGTGTTTTCGGATAGACCGGATCGCAACACGAAGCTGAAACCACTCCGCGGGTAGTCCGCGGATCGCCCATTGACAACTGAGCCTTTTCATCCGACGATGAAGAGGCTTTTTTCTTGGAGGTCGGCATGAGAAGGAATACGATACTGGTGCTCATCACGCTCCTGATGAGCGGGATGGCGATTGCCAACGGCGTCGGAGTCATCGATGCCGCTGCCGGTGTTTATTGCCGGTTGGATTCGACCGTCGTCTCGACGACGGTGGAGGGACAGATCGCAGTCACAGTCACCACACAATATTTCACCAACACTCACGCCGCAGCAAAAGTAAAATATGCATTTCCCCTCACCGAACAACAGAGCGCGACGCAGCTGCGATGGAAAGTCGGCGGGCAGTGGTCCGTTGCCGCAGTGGCGGGGGTCAGCCAGGATACGACGCTCCCCGGGTCCGGCGGGACGCCCGCAGCGGGCCTCATGACCTACCTTGGTTCAACGCCGCTGTATTTCTCGATCCCACAGACCATCGGGAAGGACTCGTCACTCGCTGTGGAATTGACCTATGTTGAGCTGCTTCCATACTCGTCAGGAAGTGTCGAATTTTCCTATCCGAACGACTATCGATTGATCGACCCTTCGGTCGTCGGGGTGCAGCGGTTCTTCTTTTCGTTAACATCGCAGAGAACCATCGACAGTATTCGCGTGCTCAGCAGCCAGCCGGTGAATTCGCTGATCAATTCGGGGAACAGCGCCACGGTCCAGATCGAGCTCCATGAGGCTGTCCCGGGCGACAACTACGTCATCCGCTATGCCCTGAACTCGCACCAGCTTGGACTGTTCGCTTTCAGTACGGCCATTCCGGATACGGCGCTGCCGGATACGCTCGGGGGATTCCTCACGTTTATCGCCGAACCCGATCCCGGCTCCACGATCTCCACGATCCCCAAAGTCTTCACCTTGATCGTCGACCAATCGGGAAGCATGTTCGGGACCAAGATGCAGCAGGCGCGTGACGCGGCCTCCTTCATCGTGCAGAATCTGAACGAGGGCGATCGGTTCAACATCATCGCGTTCACCACCTCGATCCTGAGCTTCCGTCCGGGCCATGTTCCCTACACCTCCTCGACGCGGGATTCGGCGTTGGCGTTCATCGCCGGCTTGGACGCGCTTGATCTGACAAACATCTCGGGCGCATTCGACACGGCTGTGCCTCAATTCGCGACGTCGGGCGACAGTACGGCGAACATCATCATCTTTCTGACGGACGGTATCCCGACCGTCGGGATCACGGATATCCCCTCGCTTGTCGGCCACATCGACACCCTGATCCGGACCACCGAGCGAAAGATCTGCGTGTTCAATTTCGGCATCGGCACCGACGCGGACCAGCAGCTGCTGACGTTGATCTCTTCTCACAATAGAGGCGTTGCCGAATTTCTGCAGAACGATGAATTGTATTCGAGAATCACGTCGTTCTATGAGATGATTCGCAACCCTGTCCTGCTGGATAGCCACGTCGCCTTCGAGCCGCCGATCGTGACGGAAGTGTATCCGGATTCTCTGCCGAACCTCTACAAGGGGAATCAGATGATCCTCTCAGGCAGGTACCGGCAGTCCGGCACCGTCCACATCACCTTGACCGGGAACGCTTTCGGGAAACCGGCAACGTACGGTTACGACATCACCCTTGCCGACACGGCGGTTGATGGCTATCAATTCCTTCCCAAGGTTTGGGCGAAACGGAAAATCGAGTCGCTTCTCGTGCGCTATTATAGCGCCGCATCGGGAAGCGAATCCGCCGTCGCCTTGAAAAATCAAATCATCGTCCTAAGTCGCGCGTATGGTGTTCTCAGCCCCTTCACGAGCTTCACGGGAAGCGTCACCTCCGTCCGGGAGACACGATCGAGTCAAACGACCGCACCCGTTGCGTGTGAGCTTCTCGGCAACTTCCCGAATCCATTCAACCCCTCGACGAAAATCATCGTCAGGCTGCATGCAAGCTATGCCGGGATTCTCGAAGTGCGGATCTACAACGTTCTTGGTCAAGTCGTGCGAACACTCATCCTTCGCGTCAATGGCTCCGGTCAGTACGAAGTGGAATGGGACGGACGAGCATCGAACGGGACGCCTCTCCCGAGCGGCATTTACTTTTACGCAGTGGAATTCCAGAGCAGGATCATGATGGGGAAGATGGTCATGCTTCGATAGGTGGACGATCCGAGACTCGTGACGAACAATGGAACTCATCCAATGATAAGACTCACGATGTTCATTCTCTGTCTTGCCGTGGCAGCATTCTCATGCTCCTCGCCGAACGAGGCGGATTTGCCGTTGTCTGCGCCTGGTCTGTCCACACCCGTGGCGACCGGGATCTATGTTACGAGCCCCGCAGGCCCGGAACTCCTGGCTGTTTGGAGGTCTCCGGCGGATAGACCGGGTGGGCCGAACGGAGGCGCCCTTGATATGCCGGCAGAATATGCCTATGACTATCTTTATCCCAATCCCGCCTCAGGCGGCGCGATAGTGTGGATTGCAATGCCTCAGTCGTGCACCGTGGATATTTGGGTGGTTCGTGCCAGGTGGGCCGATGATCCAGATCTGGATCTCCAGTCGACACTCGGGGCAACAACAAATGACCCGCAGTCAAGGGCGGTAAGGGAATTGATGCGAAACCAAATTCTCGTAAGGGGAGCTCATATGGTCCACTGGGACGGAAAAGACAGTGAAGGAAGACCGGTGCCGACCGGGTTCTACCGGATCTATGTTCGCTTTCCTGTGGGTACCTTCTGGCGGGATCTTTTCCAGTATGACGGAAGCGGGGCTATTCCGGACGGACTTTCTCTTCCCAACTATAAATGAAACCGGATATCCATTTTGTGCAACTTCTACTGACTTAAAGGAGCATCCACGTATGAGAATTCTCTTGGCATCCGCAGCTGTATGTTTCCTCATGGTCTGTGTATCAAACGTCATGGAAGCGCAAGACAAGCCGCGCGCAGGACTCGTTGGGTTGTCTGCCTCCTTCCAGAGTGCTCAAGCCGACATCCTGCTGCCTATCTGGCTCTCGGACAGATTTTCTCTGGCGCCGGCGGTGGGGCTCACTTGGGCCGAAGACAATGGAAGCGACATTCGTGTCGGCATCGCTCCCCGGTTCTTTCTGACTTCCACGAAAGTCGCACCTTATATTGGGGGAAGAGTCGGAGTGTTGATCGCGTCACCCTCCAATGGGGACGCCACGACAGACTGGATAGGTGGCCTCGCCTTTGGTGGCGAATATTTTATCGACGACCACTTCAGCGTCGGCGTCGAATCCCAATTGAATGTCACCTTCTCGGACACCAAATCGACGCGGTTCGGGAATCCAGGAAAAACAAACGTCAATACAGGAGCGGCGGTGTTTGCGACGGTGTACTTTTAGCGGACAGCAAACAGCAAAGAGTCGGCTGTTCGCTATCCGCTCACGACGCTCTCCATTGCAAAGGAGCCGGCATGCAGCAATCCATGAAGACCTCTCTCTGGCAGCAATTCGGCGCGGCGATCGACATGCTCGAGAATGCCATACGGGCATGCCCGGAAGCTCTCTGGGGGGACCGGACGCAACAGCCGGAATTCTGGTACACGGCGTTTCATGCGTTGTTCTACCTCGACCTCTACCTTTCGAGAACGGATGCCGGCTTCAAACCGCCGGCTCCGTTCACCCTCGATGAGATGGATGAGCGGGGGATTCTCCCCGACCGCGTCTACAGCAAAGATGAACTTCTCTCCTATCTCGCTCACGGGCGTGCTAAATGCAGAGAGACAATGTCCTCCTTGACCGAGGAAATGCTGGAAGAACGGAGCGGGTTCTCGTGGTTGGACTTGAACAGGATCGAGGTGCACCTCTACAATATGCGACACGTCCAGCATCATGCAGGCCAGTTGAATACCCTGCTCCGACAGCATGGCATCCCGGTTCCCCGATGGGTCCGCATGACGGTTGTGCCGATCGATGAGCGAAAATGAATGAACGCGCGGCACGACCCCGCACTCTTGCAGCTATCGCCGCGTTCAAGCTCGCGAAGGCTCTGCTGCTTTTTTCTGTCGGCTTTGGATTTCTCAGACTGCTGAACCCCGCCATCGAGGCACGACTCGTTCATTGGGCACACTCCCTCGCCTGGAGTTATGACAGGGGAATCATGCAGAAGGCGCTCTCGCTGATCACCGGCATGGACGCCAATCACTTGCGCCTCTTTGGCGTTGGCGCTTTCGCCGCAGGGATTCTCTTTACGGTGGAAGGGATAGGATTATGGCTCGCAAAACGATGGGCGGAATACCTCACGCTCCTTGCGACGATGTCTCTCCTGCCGGTTGAGGTCTTCGAGCTTTCCCGGAAATTCAGCATCGCCCGGGTCTCCGCCCTGGGGCTGAATGTCCTCATCGTTATCTATCTGCTGATTTTTGTTGTCCGGACACGGAACGTCAGACCCACTTCGCAGGAGCTTTCGTGAACGTTCTTCTGCTCAGGATCGGGGGAGCGTACTGTCTCGCGTTCGCTCTCTTTCATCTTTGCTTCTGGAGGATCTTTCGCTGGAACGCGGATCTCAGTCGGCTCTCTGAAGTCAACAGGGGAATCATGCAGGTGCTCAATCTCTGCCTGACATTCCTGTTCGGCGTCTTCGGCCTCTTGTTCATGTTGTTCCCGGGAGAGCTGGTGGCCACATCTCCCGGGAGGTTCATCCTTGCATCGACGTCACTGTTTTGGCTCGCCCGCGCCGTCGAGCAATGGATTTTCTTCAAGCCCAGGACCATGATATCCTTCGCATTCATCGTAATCTTCCTCTGTGGAAGCGGGTTGTTTTTTCTCCCGTTGATCGGAGAATGAGGATCTGCTTGCGGGGAGAGCCCGCGATTTGTACATTCAACGACGCCTGTCAGGATCTTGCACCTCAAGGATTACTCCGGATCACGGTTTCCTGACGAGAGGTAGAACCGCCTGTCGTCCTTCCTCCGACGCAAAGACCATGAAGCGCTTTCAGGACCCCGATTACGGGATTCTCGTACGCGATCCGCGCCGACTCCTTCTTAGTTATCAGGAGTTGATCAGGGCGTGTGTGTGGGACTTTGTCTCGAAGGGGATGTTCGACGCCGGCATGATCCAGGATCTGATCCAGAATATCAATGAGGAATTGCTGAAACGTCTGCCGAACCTGCAGGCCGGATACAACGGATCGTTCCTTGTCCGGACTTACGTCGCAGCGACAGTACGGAACATTTGTCTCAGGATCCGTGAACAGGAGAACAGGACCGTTCCAGCGGGGGTGCTCGTCGAAGAAGACTTGCCGAACAGGCTTGAGACGGAGAAGGACCGCTACAGCATCGAACAGATGAAGCGGGTATTTCACGCGATTACCCTCCAATATCATAGAAAAAGACCGAAACTCATCATCTGCCTGAAGCTCTGGTGCCGGCTACCCCTCAGCGAGAATGATGTTGTGAGCTGGTACCAGGACTGCCCTCCCGTCGCTATGCAGCAAATCCTTGAACATTTCGGGGGGATCTACGCCCGGAGGACGGATGCAGATGTGTTCACCACGGCAACGGCTTTCTTCAATCTGGCAGCCGAAAGGGACAATACTGAGGATGCCCTGCGCAAATGGACAATGGTCAGGATTTCCGAGATTATCCAGCTTCTGAACGGGGACCCTCCGAAGCGGTCTTTCGACAAGGACTCTCTGCAAATCCTGTTGCACGAATATTTTTCTCCATTTCTCGATGAGGAATGAGTATATAGGGTTGACATGAATTGGTTGAGGCCATCACTATGAACCATGCTCCTCAGTACCTGGATAACGAAGGGCATCTCCGGGAAGAAGGTGTCGCTGTGTACGTCGACGCGCTCCGCTCGGGGGATCTCTCGTCAGTTCCAGATAACGTCCGTTCGCATGTGGAGGATTGCCTGGCATGCAAGAAGCAAGTGACCGGAGTCTTCTCCTTCCTGTCGCGGCAGGATGCATCGTCGTCGTTAGCCGGTAAAGCGGCAACTCGCCGGAAGGCTGACACGAGCGACTCCGGAAAGACGTTCTACCGAATTGCAGCTGTCATCACTGCACTCATCGGAGTCGGGGTCATCGGCTATCTGCTTACATCCGGGTATTTTTCCAGACCCGCGATGACTGCGAAGACCGAGCCGCCTGCGGTCCACGCCGATTCTGCCCTCAAGCCCGACAGCACTCGTTCACCAGAAGCGCATCAATTTGCGGACGCGTTCCGGTCCTCTTCTGAATTGGACGAACTCGTCGGCAACGAGCTGCGTTCGGAAAGCGTCGTGGTCATCTCTCCGAAGAATGGCATCGAAGTGGGCGCAAGGATTACATTCTCCTGGAAGGAGGGAGGAACGAACGAGAGGAATCTCTCGATCCTGAACAACAAGGGAGAGGTCGTTGCAAAGTATCGCGTGAAGGGAGAGTCTTACGTCTGTAAAAACACTCTGCCGCCAGGGCTCTACTACTGGAAATTGGATGACGGGTCGAGCCTGCTCTACGTCGGGAAGTTCTTTGTACGGACATCGGGGGAGACGAGATAGGGGGAACGGGAGAACAGTGGGAGCATCTATGGTCCGGCGAGGACAAAGCCAGCCCACAAAAGCGGTGTTGCCGTGCGAGGATCGCGGATCATGGAAAGTTTGGCTGATCGGAGGGCCGAAGCACACGACTCGCCGGCGAGGAGATGGCGGTAGAACGCAAGCATGAGCTCTGGCGTATTCCGGTCTCGAATGTCCCAGAGAGAATAGAGTACATCACGCGCGCCTGAATAGAGGAAACCGCGAGTAAGTCCGACAATCCCCTCGCCCGTCACCATTTTCCCCAGTCCGCTTTGACAGCTGCTCAGGACCACAAGATCGTCCTTGACGTTCAACTCATACGCTTCGCCGGCAAAGAGGACGTCGCGGCGAGATTCCACGGAGTCTCCTCTCGGCGCGAAGAGCAGGCCGGAGAATTGAGGATGTTCCTCGTCGAAGTAGCCGTGCGTGGCGATATGCACGATGCCATAGTTGGCGCTGAGTGATTCAAACCTGCCTTTTGTCGCATCACAGCCCACCACGTACTTCCCTTCATACCCCTTCTTCCGGAAGAGATCCGCAATGCCCATTACTTCGTTGCGTGAGTGGGGGAGCGTCTGATATGTCTTGCCGTCGACGCTCACCGACCGGAAGTCGGATGCCGCCGATCGTGATGCAAGCAATGGAGGACTCGTCGTGTTCTGGAACACCGGCGCGAACCCGACGAAGGATCGCGCCTTAGTGGCAGGAGTGGCTTCACTCCTGACAGAACTTGCATAGACCTGGCTTGAGGAAGCGTGCGAAATCTCGTAGCGTTTGAGGAGATACGGGAGCGCGCCATATCCTCTGGCAGCCTCGGCGCTGGTCACCGTTTGTGTGAAGAGCGTTCCAAAAGGGAGGTAATTCAGAATGCCGTCGGGGATGATGATGATCCGGGTACGATTGGCGAGGAAGCGCCTGACAGGGGCGAAGAGCACGGTTGAAAGTTCGTTGGCATTCGCAATGTACGCATTCCTGTCGAGAGTGGTGATGCCCTGGAGCATCATCCGGACGGTGCCATCCAGCGGATAAGCAAGTCTCCGGGAAGTGATGAATGACGAATCGTTGCGTACGACGAAGGCGACGACCTCCGAATCCCTCACGACATATTCGATCAGGCAATCGTTCGCGCCGAGGATTGACCGCAAATCATCGATCGTGAACACGGCTTGCCCGTGGCTTTGCTCCTTGCGCGAAAGCGAATCGATCCTCTGGAGTCGGGTCATGAGGGTGCCGCGCAACGCGGCGACCTGGCTGCTGTCTCCCGCGACTTCATTCCGCTCCATGGCGTCCTGAAGGGCAATCAACTCGCGTTGGGCGCGCCACCGTTCGGAGGCGAGACTGTCAGTGGAGGCTCTCTGCAAACGGGCAAGCGCATCGCCGAGTGCGGCTGCACGGTTTCCTTCGGCGAATCGGAACGCGAGATCTTTGTATCGCGGTTCGTCGGTGCGTTGATACTGCCGGAGTGCCGTCTCCAATCCGGCGGCATAGACCTCTTGATACTTCCCCTCAAGCCGGAATTTTGACCCCTCGAGGCTGTAGTACCGCCGCACGCGAGACAACGCATCCGCCATCCGTTCGTACGTCGCAAGCACCATCGAGCTTGTAGAGTCTGCGGCAAAACCCGCCTTTCCGAGAGCGGCGGCTCTTGCTGAGAGAGTCTGGATATAGTCGGGGCAGCGGGTAACGTCCGGCAGCCCGGGGCAGAGACGGATATCGGTGACCGTCGTCGAGGCGACAAGGAAAGCGATCGAGCGCTGATATTCGGCGAGACCACCCCGGGCATCGCCGAGTTGCACACGGCAGTCGCCGATATTCCGGAGGATCCGGGAGCGGAGAAGCCGATTCATCTCGGTGTCGGTCCCGAGCGACACGGTTGCCGAATCATAGCTCGCAAGAGCCGAATCGCACGATTGAAGAGCAGCGTAGGTAAGGCCAAGCTTCCACTGGAGCTGGGCGATATCGGAGCCGCCTCGGCTTAACCGTCGAATGCGTATAGCCTGCAGGTAGCTTTTCTTTGCGAGATCATACGAGCCCATCCCGGTGTACGCCTCAGCGAGGTCCTCGCAAAGTACGCCCACCTCCAGGTGAGTTTCGCCAAGCTTCGAGCTCGCTTTGGCCAATGTCGATTCGAGGAGGCCCGCTGCGCGGACAAATTCTCCCTTCTGAACGAAGAGCCTGGCGAGGTGATGTTGAAATTGGAGGGCGGAATAGGTGCCAGACATCCCAAGTGAATCAGCGATCTCCAGCGCTTCCTTCTGATATTGTTCCCCGGAATCGAAGTCGCCGATGGCGGTCAGACAATCAGCAAGGGACGAGTAGCCAATCGCAGTACTCATATGGCACTTGCCGTGGACCGCCAGCGAGATGGAGAGTGACTTTCTCGCGTAGACCGTTGCACTGTCAAACTGTCCGTCCGAGCGGTAGCACAGCGCGAGTGTGGCCGCGCATCCTGAGCCGAGATCGGAGGATTCGAGGCGAATCTCCGCAAGGAGGGAATCGGATTTATGAAGCAGCTCAATGGCCTCCCGAATTCTTCCCTGTGCTGAGTAGATGCCCCCCAGGGAGCTCCAGAGATATGCGACCTGCCAGTAGAACGATCCCTTCTCGTAAAGTGAGCATGCCCTTTCATAGTAATGCTCCGCACGCGCAAGATCTCCCTTGCGCTCATAGACGAATCCCATCCCCCAGTACACGCTTGCGGCTTCCCCGCTCTCTCCGCCGAAGATAACCCGTCGGATGGAAAGGGCATTGTCGAAGCATGCGAGCGCATCCGCAAACTGATCGCGATACGCACGAATTGTCCCGAGCAACAATTCGGCCTCAGCAAGGACTCGACTTGTATCACCAAGTTGCGACCGCGCGAGGTTGTCCGCGATGCAGGCAACACTATCAGCCTGGCGGATGCTGCTCTGGCGCCAGAAGACGCTCGCGACTTTGATGATCGCCTGAATTCTCTCCGGCCGATCGTTTGCTGTGAAGAATCCCGCTTCGGCTCGCTCATAACACGCTAGTGCGCTGTCGAGCCTTCCCTCCGAGGTAAACTTCTCCCCTCTCGCCATTTCGTGCTCCCCGACCTGAATTTGGGCGCGGGCTTGAGTCGAAATCATCGCGATGACGATGACAAGACTTGCGAGGCATTTGAGGGAGGGAATTCGAGTTCTCACTTCACGTTGGCGATACTTCGCCAAGAAAAAGTTTTGGGAAGAATCTTGTCTGCAAAACCTCCAGATCAGAACGGCAGATGGATATAGATCGACGACGAAACCAAGCCGTTTCGCGACCTGTCATCCAAATCCCATTTCTGCTGGAGGATCCTATGAGAAAGTCCGCAGCTGTAATTCTGCTCCTTGCTATGCTGATCGGAATCGGTTCCGTAGATTGTTTCGCAGCCACGAAGGTGGGAAACGCCCCGATTCCGTGTTCCACCTGGCTCGACAGTGATCCGACGAACCCGCTTCCACCTCCTCCCCCCACGCCGTGAGGGATCAGAAGGACACTCAATGTTGGAAGATAGCAATATTTTTCAATATTGGGAAGAAGGTTAGGCGGCCGCGGGAGCAAAGACTGAAGAGAAACGGAAGATCAGGAATGTGGGCGGGCGATTTGCCGGATGGACCAGAAGAGGAAGGCGATGGAGCACTCCGCTCCATCGCCTTGGTCATCGCTTGTACGTCGGTATACTAGCTGCCTACGACAATTACGAGATACTTCTGTCGCCAGAACTTGTCAGGGCTGACAATCGTCAGCGCAGAGCCGGTCTGATCCGTGGCAAACGTGCCGGCGGTTCTGCTGGGGAGAATCTGGTCGATCTTCCCGTTGACCTTGATGAGCTGACTTGTCGTACGGTCGATCGGCTGGAATTCCGATTCATCGATGCTGTCGGTGAGGACTGTCGTCGATCCCAACAAGCCCCAGAGGAAGCCACCCTGATCGGTGATGATGCCCTTTTTCTCCAGCTCATCCTTGGTCCCGATCACATAGAAGGCCGTATTGATAGTCTTCTGCTGGGTGTCGATAACGCTGTCCTTAGTGCTAATGGTCCGGGTGTTTTCGGCGACGTTGTCCTCGAGACCCTGAATTCTGGCTTGGAGCTGTGCTATCGATTGTTCCCGTTCGGCGATCGATGCCTTCAACGATTCAATCAACGTGTCGAGGCCCTGGATCTGGCGGGCGAAGGAGCGATTTTTCGACTGGAGGGATCCAATTTTCGCCCTGTTTTCTTTGAGTGTGCTCGAGATCTCACGAAGATTGCCGAGCAGAGTTTCTTTGGTCACGACACTGGAGATTGTCGACGACCCTTCCACACCGCCCGCCCTTTTGGCCACGCCACCTTCCAGTGCACGAGCCTTTTCCAGATTCGCGTAGGATTCGTTGACGGCGGCAATGACTTGCTCCATATATTTGTCGCGGTCGCTGATCCCCTGCTGCAACGTCGAGTCGCTGCTTTGCATCTGCGCAAGCTTCTGTTGGAGCTGGGCCTCTTGTTCCCGATTGCTGCAACCGGCAACAAGTATCAGCAAAAGCGCCATAGCGCCAATGGCTGTTTTCATAGTGCCTCCCTTACGTAGTGAGACTGGTAAATCCCCCTTCAACCAACGCCACCCCTGGCTGGAAACAATTTAGTACGAATATCTGTATTACTGCGATCATATGCAATTGCTTCAACAGAATTATTTCACTGATCGTTCCAGCCGTCTTGTAATCGTAATTGTTATGAGATGAACCGTAATAGATTGCGTATATTCGGGTTGGTCAACATTAGCCAGATGCCTGAGAGTGTCATTTCCCCGTCGAAAATAGTAGATCGCGACCCTGGAAATGAATGCCTGAGTCGTCAAAACGGCACAGAATTGAGCAGAAGTCGAAATGCCTCCAAGTCCTGTTCGTGGTACGAATCTTGGAGGTAATTTCTGTCCAAGGACTGGTCCGTCGAATCTATGGCGAAACATCATGTATGGCGGCTCGTCGCGTTCGCGTCTGCCCTGATTCTGGTGGCGAGCACGGAGGCGACTGCACTTGATCCTAACAAGAGCATCGACCAGTACGGCCATGACGTCTGGCGCCGCCAGAATGGACTCCCGTCCAACAGTGTAACAGTTCTTCTCCAGTCTCACACCGGCTACCTCTGGACTGCCACATCGGCCGGGCTCTATCGGTTCGATGGGGTTCGATTCGAACTCGTGAAGACCGACACGGGGGATCAACGAAACAGTGAAACGATCCTCGCCCTCTGCGAATCATGGGACAACACGCTCTGGGTGGGGACGGCCTTCGGCAGTCTTCGGAAGATCTCCGGCGATACGATTTTCCACATTGGTTCTCCCTCCGGGATGGTGGAGCGTCAGGTTCTCTCCCTTGTCGAATCCCACAACGGCGATCTCTGGGTCGGCACGTCCAACGGACTATTCCGGTCACAGGGCGACCGGTTTGTTCGTTTGGACTTGAAGCCAACGTATTACGCGTGTCTGGCCGAAGACCCGAACGGCCGCATCTGGGCAGGAACCCACGACGGAGTGCTGGTGATCGACGGCGCATCCGGGCAGCTGCTGTTCCAGATCGGTCATGGAGAGGGACTTCCGGAAATCTCGATCACGGCGATGTGCATCAACCGACGCGGAGATGTCTGGATCGGCACGAACAACGGTCTCACGCTCTGGAGCGACGGCAAACTTACGGTATTCCACCCACAAGTTGATCGCTCTGACCTTCATGTCACGGCGATCCACGACGACAAAGACGGCAATGTCTGGTTCGGCACGTCGGACGGACTCGTCCGCTATGCGGGCGGAGCGTTCAGCAAATACTCGGCGGCGGACGGGCTGTCGCACGGCTATGTCCTTTCCCTTGCGGAAGATGTTGAAGGAAGCCTTTGGGTCGGCACGCTCGAAGGTTTGAACCGGCTCAGAGACGTAAATTTCACGACGTATACGACGCGTGAAGGACTGGGCGGCGACTACATCTCTGACGTCCTCGAGGCGCGAGACGGAAGCCTTTTCATTGCCAGCAATCGCTCAACGACGGTTACCCACTGGTCGCAGGGGAAGATGACGACATGGAAACTCTCTGTCGGACCCATGTACATCGCGCACGACGGGAGTGCATGGATCTGCCAGACGGGACTCCTGACCAGAATCAAAGATGGGCGGATCACCCGGTTTGATACCTCCGACGGGATACCCAACAAATGGATCTCGGCGCTAGGCGAAGACAGCGTGGGCCTTGTCTTCTTCCTGGATCACACCGGGATCATGCGGTTCCGCGACGGCAAGGTTCAGCCTTACCTGGTCAAGGGAGTGCCGTTTACGACGCCGGACTATGTCGAATGCTTCTTCACCGCTTCAGACGGCACCCTGTGGGCGGGCACCACCGGCGGATTGCTGCGTTTCAGAAACGGCGACAGCACGCTTTATCTCCCCTCGAACGGCCTCGCGGATCGATGGATCTCATCGGTGACCGAGGACAAGCAGAAAAACCTCTGGATCGCGTGCGCTCACGGCGGCTTGTCCCGATACCGTAATGGCAAGTTCACGGCGTACACGATGAAGAACGGCCTCTTCACCAACGAAGTCTATTGCGCCGTCGCCGACCCGGCCGGTGATATCTGGCTCAGTTCCTCCCGGGGAATCGGCAGGATCAGGCGCCAGGAGATCGACGATATCGATGCGGGAAAGACGTCGACATTCCACGCGCAGCTCTTCACGACCGTGGACGGCATGAAATCGGACGTCTGCTTCAGCGAGTGGTATCCGTCGGCCACCGCAACAAGCGATGGACGGCTCTGGTTCTGCACGCAAAACGGAGCCGTTCTTGTTGACCCGCGCCACATCAAATTGAACGAACGGGTTCCGCCGGTGCTCATTGAAGAAGTCACTGCCGACACCACGGCTGCACCCCTCGCGCAGGTCGTGACGCTGCCGCCGGGCATCGGCCGGCTGGAAATCCGATTCACGGCCTTGAGCCTGCTGATCCCCGAGAAGGTCCGGTTTAAGTATTGCCTCGAAGGATACGACAAGACCTGGGTTGACGCCGGCACGCAGCGCGATGCGTACTATACGAATCTCCCGCCTGGAGAGTACCGGTTCGTCGTCAAAGCGTGCAACAACGACGGCATCTGGAACACCATGGGGGCCGGCGTCCGGATCTACCTCGCACCCCATTTTTACCAGACTGCGTGGTTCGCAGTTGCGACAGTGATGCTCATTGCCCTGGCCATCGCCGGCCTGTTCAGGGTGCGCGTCGCCAGGATGAAGCGCAGGGCGAGGATGCTGGAAGACCTTGTCGATGTCAGGACGCGCGAACTGCGGAGGCAGCAGGAGTTTCTCCGGCATGTCATCGACCTCAATCCGAGTTACATTTGTGCCAGGGATTGGCAGGGAAGATTCACCCTCGCCAACAAAGCGCTTGCCGATCTCCTCGGCACCACCGTCGAGACGCTCTTGGCAAAGAAAGGGGAAGATTTTCCGTATTGCGTGGAACTGTTTGCCGGAGACCAGGATGTCCTCCGCACCCAGATGCTGGAGTTCACGCCCCGGAGGGAATTCGAGGACTCGGCGGGGCAGAAGCACTATGTGCAGATCAGCAAGATCCCGCTCCCCGGGGAAGACGGCCTTGGGGGGCAGGTCCTGAGCGTGGCGACGGACATCACCCAACAGACGCGCGCGAAAGAGGCGGCCGAGGCGGCGACGCGGTCCAAGAGCGAGTTCCTCGCCAACATGTCGCACGAAATCCGCACGCCGATGAACGCCGTCATCGGGATGACAGGACTTCTTCTCGACTCAAGCCTCACATCGGAGCAGCGAGAGTATGCGGAAGTCATCCGGACAAGTGGCGACGCGCTCCTGACCATCATCAACGACATCCTCGATTTCTCGAAAATCGAGAGCGGCAAGCTCGACCTCGAGCATCAGGCGTTCAGCCTGGACAATTGCATTGAAGAAGCGATGGACCTCCTCTCGGCGAAGGCGTCGGAGAAAGGGCTGGACCTCGCATACGATATTGGTCGCGGCGTCCCTCATGACATCATGGGCGACATCACCCGCCTGCGTCAGATCCTTGTCAATCTTATCGGCAACGCCGTGAAGTTTACGAGGTCGGGAGAAGTGGTCGTCTCGGTGAATGTCCGTCATGCCGACGGGCCGAGGTTCGAGCTGCAATTCGACGTTCGCGACACGGGCATCGGCATACCGAGGGACCGCCTCGATCGTCTCTTCCGATCGTTCAGCCAGGTAGACTCCTCCACGACGCGCCACTACGGCGGAACGGGACTGGGACTGGTTATCAGCAGACGCTTGAGTGAGCTCATGGGCGGGACGATGTGGGTGGAGAGTGAAGAAGGTGCCGGGTCGACATTCTCGTTCACAATCCTGACGGAAGCAGGGCCGGTCACCGCTCGACGGTATGAAGCCGGACAAAAGGAACCGCTCGCCGGGAAGCGCGTTTTGATCGTCGACGACAACGCCACAAACCGTCGGATCCTGGTCGAGCAGGTCCGCTCCTGGGGGATGGTGCCCGAAGCCGTAGCGAGCGGCGCAGCAGGCCTCGCCGTGCTGAATCTCGCGTCGCCGTTCGATCTCGCGATCCTGGATCACAAGATGCCGGGCATGGACGGGGTCATGCTCTCCAAGGCCATCAAGGCCGATGAGAAAACCAGGAGGCTTCCCATCATCATGCTTACGTCGATGCTTGCGAGCATCAGACAGTTGAAAAACGAGCATGGCGACCTTGAACTTGCTGGATACATTTCCAAACCTGTCAAACCCTCCCAGCTGTACGACATCATCGCAGGTATCTTTTCCGACATCGCCGCGGAGCGAGCGCCTAGCAAGCCCGAGTCACGCGCCGGCGGGATTCTTGCAGACCAGCATCCGCTGCGGATTCTGGTCGCGGAGGACAATGCAATCAATCAGAAGGTGGCCCTGCGCGTGCTGGAGCGCTTCGGCTACCGGGCTGACGTCGCAGGGAACGGCATCGAAACCGTCGAGGCGGTTCGCCGTCAGGAATACGACCTGATTTTCATGGATGTGCAAATGCCCGAAATGGACGGCCTCGAAGCGACGCGGGTGATACGAAAGGAATTCCCCGATCGACGGGTCAGAATTATTGCCATGACGGCCAACGCCGCAGTCGAAGACCGGGCGACCTGTCTTGAAGCAGGAATGGATGACTACGTGAGCAAGCCCGTGAGACTTGAAGACCTGCGTGGCGTCCTGGAAGAGACTGCCTCCCATAAAGAATCAGAAAGGGTTGATTCCACAGCTACTCATCCCAACATACCAGAGTAGAAGAATACAGGTTCGAGAGAGGAGTTCTGCTTCATCTCCGACCTATGTAAGGCCCACCCATAAGTCCTATGCCGAGCTCGGTGCACAATATTGGCCAGATGCCAAGGACTGTGCACGATTTTCATTGAATTTCCTCGATATAACGCCAATTCCCGCATTTTATAGTCCTTGTACATGGCACACAGGTTGATATTCGACAATCCTTGAACAAACGCCAAAACTGCAGGAGGTCTCATGCGTGCGCTTGTCACAATGTTGGTCGTCATCGGCTTGAGCATCCTTGTCGTGCCCACACTACACGGCCAGGCGGTCGGCGATTTTCGATCCCACGCGTCAGGAAATTGGAGTGATGTCACTGCCTGGAATCGATACGATGGCGGCTCCTGGGCCTATCCTGCACCATTTGCTCCCACGGGGTCCGAATTCGTTACGATTCAATCGACGGATTCCATCACCGTCGACGTACCACTGTCGGTGACCGGCACCCTGAAGAATTTCGGGAAGGTTGGCGGGTGGGCGAATCTCACCTTTGCCTCGGGAGGAGCATACGTCCACGCACAGAACGCGGGAGCGATCCCGATCTGTTCGTGGAGCGCAGGTTCGACCTGTTTCGTCACCGGGGTGATTGACACCGCCCCCGCATGGACCAATCAGAGTTTCTACAACTTTGTCTGGAACTGTCCCGCGCAGACCGCGAACCTCAACCTGGGGTGGGACGATGGATCGGTCGTCCTTCATGGAACACTCTCCGTCCTGAATACGAATTGGTCACGCGGTTCGACAACCACCCCGACCCCGCAGCTGCGGCTCTTTGCCGACACGGGTTCGTGCACGATCGAAGGCGATCTCATCGTCTCCGGCCGAAACGCAGCCCTGTCAGCGATGGGATCTCATTACCCGGATACCATTACCATTAAGGGAAACATCGTCGTCTCCGGGAATAGCGTGCTCTCGCTGAGCAACAATTCGGCCGGCGTCGGCCTCTGGTATCTCAAAGGGAATTTCTCCTCTCCCGACACCGGCACGTTGTCGAAGAGCAATTCGGGGAACACCTCGAAGATCATTTTCTCGAGCTCCGGCAGTCAATCGTTCTCGCTTCCGACCTCAGGGATGTTCACCTTCGCGGGGGCGCCGAACTTTGAGGTGTTGCCCGGAACGACGCTTGTCCTTGCCACGGACAGGGATATCATCTCCGGCGCCGGGAGCTTCAGGTTGGATTCGAGCGCGACGCTGGTGATCGGCAACTCCAAGGGGATCAATACCGCAGTTGGTTGCAGCGGATCGAACGGCGGAGGCAACCTGCTGTCGAAGACCGCGAACTACGTCTACCAGGGAAGCGTCGCGCAGATGGCGGGCACCAAGCTTCCGTCGACGGTCGCCGGCCTGACGATCAATAACGCCGCCGGGGTCACCCTCGAGGAACCCGATACCGTGACCGGAACACTCTTTCTGCAGCAGGGGAAATTCACCCTCGGTGATCATGGGCTCACCGTCAACCACATCAACGGCGCATCATCTTCGAACTATGTCTACACCGACAAATCGGGAACGTTGACGTATCGGAACGTGGGGAGCACCGACGTGCTCTTCCCGGTGGGGACAGCGTCATCCTATTTGCCCGTGACGTTGAACAATACGGGAACGGTGGATGACTTCTCCGTCATCGTGAAAAACACCTTCACTTACCCGCCCGGGTCGACCGCTGTCGTCAATGCACAGTGGACGCTCACCGAGCGTACAAGCGGGGCGAATGCCGCGGTGACCATGCAGTGGAACACCGCAAATGAGGGGGCGGCTTTCATCCGCGGAAATCCTGTGGCCGTCGATCGCTACACGGGGAGTGGGTGGGACCAGAGGCCTGCGACCATCGTTGACCTTGGAAACGGTTCCTACACAGCCTCTGCGAGCGGATATAGCGCGTTCACGATCTTCGTCCTGGCGAACGTGGGCGTTCTCCCGGTGCAGATCGCATCCTTCAGTGCCCTGGCTATCGGAGGAGCGGGTGTTCGACTCGACTGGAAGACGCTGAGCGAAATCGACAATTACGGCTTCGTCGTCGAGCGGTCGTCCGATCTGAAGCAGCCGTTCGTTCCCGTCTCGACGTTGATCCCCGGACATGGAACAACGCTGGTGCCGCACGAGTACAGCTACACCGATTCGAACCACGTCACCGGGAGCTGGTACTATCGCCTTCGTCAGATCGATCTCGACAGCACGATGCACTACAGCGAGACGGTCCTGGTGTCCGTGGTCACCGGCGTCACGAATCCTGAACCCCTGGCGTTCGGACTAAAGCAGAATTATCCGAATCCGTTCAATCCAACGACGACCATTCGATACACTGTGGGAGGAGTCAAGGATCAGGCGTCGGGGGTCAGTAACGTACGTCTCGCCGTGTACGACCTCCTGGGACGAGAGGTAGCGGTTGTTGTGGACGAGCGACAAATGCCGGGCGAACATGAGGTGCGATTCGACGGGGGGAGCCTTGCGAGCGGGATGTATTTCTGTCGCCTGACAGCGGCGGGCTACACAGCAGTTCGAAAGATGACACTCATGAAATAAGCCGCATGAGCGCCGCCTTCTTTGCAGCTACTTACTGCCTACTTCCTACTCCCGGGACGCTTGCCTTCTGCAAGCTCACGGGTGCGGACAGTAGACAGTAAGGTGAGGCTTGTGGTGTACGACATGCTTGGCAGAGAAGTAGCCGTTCTGGCCGACGGTCGATTTCCCGCGGGCAACTACAGGTTCACTTTCGATGGGAAGAATCTCTCGAGCGGTATGAATTTCTGCCGATTGGTCGCAGGGGGCTACACGGCCATGCGGAAAATGATGTTGGTGCGATAAGGACGGCGACAAGCGTTTTTCCTTCCAAGTTTGCTGAAACCGCCGCTGGAATTCCTCGACGGAATTCGTTATATTATAGAGAGGGGAAGCACTTCTCCACCCGCCTTCCTGTTGTCAGGGCCATTCAACACCAGCAACAATTGATAAGACCTTCCGGTCGTTTTTTCCCGTCCGGAGGGGAGCGTTGAGTCTGGGCTTCTCTTCACCTGAAGCGCACTATCGATCTTTTTCCGAGGGAGAATCATCATGTCACTTCGTCTTCCGGCACGCATCCTCCTTTTCGCCTCGGGCATTGTCACACTCCTTGTGCTTCTCGGCAACGGCATGTCCGGGCAAGTCGTGTATAAACAGCCTCCCCCGGGATCGATCTATCGTGAATACTATCAAACGATGGGCGGATTGAGCGACTGGCGGGTCACAGACCCGAACATCGATCTTGGCCGTTGGCCTGATGCGAAGCCATTTGTCCCCAATCCGATTCTCCATCTCACGGTCGACGACCTAAGCGGTGCAGTTCGTGCCGAGGCGGTCTTTACGATGTGGGGCGGGCACCTCGGGACATTCGGAAAGAAGGTGCGGTTCAACGGTCCCTCGCACTCCTGGATCGATATCCAGCCGCTGGATCAAAGCAACGGGATTCCCTCCGGGCACGATGGGACGATGTATATGAGCGAGCCAATGGAAGGCGTGGATGTGCCCTTGACGGATTTGCAGGTCGGGGACAACACCTTCGAAGGGACGAACACCGGTCAGATTATGAACCCATCGACCGGGTGGGGACAGTTCGGGTGGTTTGCTGTTATACTGCGCGTCTACTACGGGCCGGACAAATCCCACCCGACGGGAACCATCAGCTCTCCCAGTGCAGGTTCAAGCTTCGAGGAAAACCCCACGATCATTGCGAATGTGAGTTCAGGCGTTGATCGGGTCGACTTCCTTGCATACTACGACGGCTATTGCACTGATGGTGATGGAATTTACCAGGAGTATCACTCCGACTACCACATTCATCAGGACGAGGGAAGCGTCGTCATGCGCAACCATGTCGGAACGGCGACCAGCGCACCGTTTCAAACGACATGGAATACGCAGTGGATTCCTGACCAGGCATCGGGGGGGATCAAGCTCATCGCACGGATCCGGGACAACAGCGGGATGTGGTTTGTGACTGATGAGGTGACCGGCCTCACCCTCTCTCGTCCCAACAGTTCGGTGAAGCTGTACAAGGCGGCGAACGTGCCTGAGGACTACTGGGTAAAGCAATACCAGGAATCAGCATCAAATACATTCACGATTCCGGCGGGTGACGATCTTTCGAAGGCGACGGACGCAATCTTCATCGTCCGGTCATGGAACGGCGCCAACGGCGGCGCCACCTCTCCAGCGGACCATTTCTCACTCCGCGTGAATGCCTGGACCGCCCCCACCTTCGGTAACGACCACTACTACTCGTTTGATGTCTTCAGTCTGTCGCCTTCGGAGCTTCTGAGCGGAACGAATCAGGTCACCGCGTTCTGCGATTCATATGTTCATGGTGTGGAGATCTGCTGGCCCGGGCCCGCGGTCATGGTGCGCTACGGCGCCGCCGCCTCGAATCAGGCGCCTTCAATCACCCAGCAGCCGTCCGATCAAACGGTCGGCGTCGGAGAAACGGCGACCTTCTCCGTGAGCGCGACGGGCTCACCTGCGCCGACGTTCCAGTGGCAGAAGAACAATGTCGACATCACGGTCAACGGGAACTCGGCGACATACACGACTCCTGCCGTCACGAAGGCCGACAGCGGGGCGGGGTACCGTTGCGTGGTTTCCAACAGCCAGGGCAACGCCACCAGCAACACCGCGATCCTCCACGTGTCAACCGTTGCGCCCGCAGTCACCGGTCAACCGACTAACCAGGTGGTCGGAGTCGGAGAGACGGCGACGTTTACGATCACTGCGACGGGAAGCACGCCGCTGCAGTATCAGTGGCAAAGGAACGGATCGAACATTCTGAGCAACGGCAATGCCGCCTCGTACACGACGCCTGCAGCAGTGAAAGCGGACAGCGGCGCGGCATTCCGGTGCGTCGTTTCCAACACGGCAGGCGCAGACACCAGCCACGTAGCGTATCTCCTGGTCGGATCGTTCGCTCCCTCGATCACCACGCAACCGGTTTCGCGAACAGTGCAAATCGGCCGGACCGCGACCTTCAGCGTCGTTGCCACGGGCACTCCGCCGCTCACCTATACGTGGCTAAAGAACGGCGCCGCAATCGGCGGAGCGGACAGTGCGTCATATACCACCCCTCCGGCATCGCTGACCGACAGCGGATCGGTCTTCCGCTGCATCGTCAGCAACTCGGCCGGGCATGACACCAGCGCGGCGGCAATCCTGACCGTGTCGAACGAAGTCACGAGCCTGGTGTTGAACGGCGGCTTCGAGAGCGGCACCGACCATTGGGGGTTCTTTACCAATGGAATCGGGAGCCTCGCCGCAGATGTCGCCGGACCGACAAGCGCTCACGCAGCGCATATCACCATCACCCAATCCGGGTCGAACGTCCAGCTCAATCAGCAGTCCATTGTGCTGACGAGAGATACGATGTATACGCTGCGGTTCCGGGCCTACTCGTCGACCGGCGATGATCTGCAGGTCTCGATCTTCCAGGACGTCTCGCCGTACACGAATTATGGCTTGCCGGCCGAGACCGTTGACCTGACGACGTCATGGACGGATTTCTCTCAGCAGTTCAAGGCAACGAATTTCACAGGGACGGAAACGGACGGCCGGTTGATGTTCTGGCTCGCGAACAATGTCTCCTCCGCGGGAGACGAGTACTTTATCGACGACGTCGTGCTCCTGCCGTCGAGCTTGATGGTCGTTCCGTCCATTACGACGCAGCCTGCGCCACAGTCGGTTCAGGAGGGACACTCCGCGACGTTCACGGTTGAGGCGACCAGCCTGACGCCGCTGTCGTACCAGTGGCAAAAGAACCAGGTCGACATTGCGGGAGCGAACCAGGCGTCGTACACGACGCCGTTCACGTCGGGTTCGGACAACGGAACGTCGTACCGTTGCGTCGTGTCGAATCTCGCCGGCAGCACTGTCAGCAATGCTGTGACACTCACGGTCACCCCCGCAGGAGGTGTGAAATCTCAGGATCAGGGAATTCCATCGCAGTACTTCCTCGCGCAGAATTATCCGAACCCGTTCAACCCTTCGACGGTAATCCGGTTCGGGCTTCCCACCAGCGGATACGTCACCCTGAAGGTGGTGAACCTGCTCGGTCAGGATGTCGCGACCCTGGTCTCAGACTTCATGTCGGCGGGCGTTCACGTGATCACGTTCGCACCGGACAACATGCCGACGGGGATGTATCTCTATCGACTGCAGGCCGGGACGTACACGGAGACGAGAAAACTTGTGTTGATTCGCTGACGCGTCGCCGGTGATCTTTTCCTGCGCCGGGCGCACAGGACTTCCAGCGGAAGTCGTGCGTCCGGCGCATCTTTTTTTTCCTTCAACATGCGTGCGTTACTCTTCTCTGTTCGAACGCCGGGAGAAAAGCGGAGATTGACTGGAATTCCGCGGCAGAGACACCGTGGATGCCGGTGACGGATAGCACGTCCGGACATCCTTCCCTTGATTCGGTGACAGAGATACTCTACTTTTACACGTGAGCGCACCCAGCACTCATGCTGTTTCCATACTCGACACTCCGTCGATCGACTAACGCCTATTCTAACGTTCAGATTGTTCTTGCTTCGCATTGCTGTTTCCCCGGTGGAACCTATGAAAAAACATC
>DATJPR010000262.1:0-11238 GCA_035506295.1 Bacteroidota bacterium
CCATTGTTTCAGCTCTCATGTGCTGGAGTATGGGCTCGACGTGCTCGCTGCAGTTCGGGCAAACCGGAACAAAAAAAGAGGTCCCTTATCTCGACGGGAGAACAAGGGACCTCACAAAGAACTACTTGAAGTATAGGGAAGAAAAACGAGGAAAGCGAATAGCTGATGTGATTTCCCCCGGAGGATCGCTGTGGAGAGCGGGCAGCAGACAGCTGACAGCTGACAGCGGACAGCGGATAGTAGATGTTCCCTTCTGTTCTTTCGACTGTCAACTTCCGTTGGCTGGCCTGAGAACCATAGCCCGCTTTACACGAACCTGCAGACATTGTTGTGTTTATCGACCCAAGACGATACATTGTACGCCCAGAAGGCCGGAAAACCCACTCTCCAACCGCCGATGCGCCGGAAGCCTGATGGCATTCATTCTCGTTATCAACCCGGGTTCCACCTCCACGAAGTTGGCGTTGTATCACGACCGCGATCAAGTATCGGTCGAAGTCCTGCGGCACGATCCCGTCTCGTTGCGTCAGTTTCCATCCATCTGGGACCAATTTGAATTTCGGATGAGCACGGTTCGCTCGTGGACGCAGGAAAAGGCAACGGAGCTGTCTGCTGTCGTAGCCATGGGCGGACTTTTGCGCCCCCTCCAAGGCGGGACCTACTGCGTCAACGAGAAGATGCTTCACGACGCACGAATGAATCTGCAGGGTGAACACGCGTCGAATTTGGGATGCGCCATCGCTGCCGAAATTGCGAAACATTACCGGTGTCCAGCGTTCGTCGTCGATCCGATTTCTGTCGATGAGTTTGAACCGCTTGCCCGGTACTCGGGCCATCCCCTGATCACACGAAGCGCGCTCTCTCACGCGCTAAACCTTCATGCGGCAGCACTCCGCGCCGCCGACGAGATCGGCAAACCGATTGCAGAGAGCACATTCCTCGTTGCCCATCTCGGAGGGGGCATCTCCGTGGCTCCTCTCCGCGGTGGGAGGATCGTCGATGTGAACGATGCGTCAAGCGACGGCCCGTTCTCACCGGAGAGGACAGGCGGGCTTCCGCTGCAGCAGTTCATCACTCTCTGCTTTTCGGGTAAGTACGATGAGAAGGGGATGAGAGACTTTGTGCGGGGGAGAGGGGGACTGACCGCCTACCTCGGGACGAATTCCGCCATGGACGTAGAAGCGATGGTAAAACAAGGAGATGCCCGGGCTTTGGAGATCTTCCAGGCGATGGCGTACCAGATAGCGAAGGAGATCGGTGCGATGTCGACGGTTCTCGCCGGCCACGTGGATGCGGTGGTGCTTACGGGAGGGCTTGCATCTTCGACGATGCTCGTCGACTGGATCACACAACGGATTGCGTTCCTAGCTCGCGTGATTGTCTACCCGGGAGAACATGAAATGGAATCTCTTGCGTTTGCGGCGCTCAAGGCGGTGCGGGGAACGTCACATGCCGAGGAATACTGAACCATGAACAGCATCTCTCTTCCTGGTAAGATGATGATCCAGACCTTTGACCAACTCCTGGCCGCTGCGGCGCGCCTTGCGCCGAAACGTGTTGCCGTGATCAATCCCTCCAATGCAGAAACGTTTTCTTCCATTGCCGAAGCGCAGAAGGTTCTTCCCGTTCAATTCGAGCTCGCGGGCGACAGGGAAACGATCGAAAAAGGACTCGCGGATGCGAAGGGGGATGCCCGGGCTGTGCAGATCCAACATTGTGCCGACGTGCACGAAGCATTGCGCGCCGCCCTCCGTGCGGTGAAGGAAGGTCGCGCCGGCATTCTCATGAAAAGCGGGGTTGATACGTCGACAATGATGCGGGCAGTCCTTGATGAACGCGAAGGCCTCCGGACAGGTCGGTTGCTGAGCGACATCTTTCTACTGGAATTCCCCCGGCGTCCCGGAAACAGGTTCATGATGATCACCGACGGCGGCGTCACTCTTGCCCCGAACTTGAAAGAGAAAATCGAACTGATCAAGAATGCTGTAGAGGTTGCTCACGCCCTCGGGAACGCTCGCCCGAAAGTCGCGGTCTTGTCCGCCACCGAGTTTGTAGTCCCGAATTTGCAGTCGACCATCGATGCAGCGATCCTCGCGAAGATGAGCGACCGCGGTCAGATCACCGGCTGTGTCGTCGATGGCCCGCTTGCGCTTGACAGTGCCATCTCCGAGGAGGCTGCGGCGGAGAAACGGCTCACCTCAGAAGTGGCGGGGAAGGCGGAGATTCTCGTCGCGCCGAATATCGAGACCGCGAACAGTCTTGCGAAAAGCACGACGTACTTTGCTGGACTTCGTCTTGCACATGTCGTGATGGGCGCTTCCGCGCCGATCCTGATCCCATCACGGGCAGACAAAAGTGATGCAAAGCTCCTGTCTATCGCGCTGGGCATGCTCGTCAGCGAACACGTGCCAAAATGAAATGTGGACAGCGGCGCCGGCGCCCTCTGCCCACATTTCGAATACCGCTTTTGCGGACTGCTTTCTTCCTCCTGCTTGCTCCCGGAAGTCACTCGTTATTGTCCCTTGTTGTTCTCCTCCGCCGTCTCCATGATCGTGTGCGCGAGAAGGAATTTTCTTGTGAGCTGGTCCGATGCGAGCACGAAGGTACGCTCTTGATCCTCGACGCGTTTGTCGGCCGGGGGCTTCTCGTTGGAACGATCGTATTGCGGATCCATCGCGTAGTTCCGTCGCGATGGATGATACGGTGTTCCAGGGGAGGGACTTCTTCGCCGGCGAGGGCACGCCGCGCCTGCTCCAGCACTCGTTCGCGGTCGGTGCGCGGAACCATCTTGGACCAGAGATCGGGATCCGATCGGTAGTCCTCCAAGGTATATCCCGTGATGGAAACGCAACCCGGGCCATGATAGGTCTCGGCCGCCACCCTGTCCCGGATCGTGACGGTGTAAATGTAGTCAGTGAGATATTGAATGAGTCTTTCGTAACGATCTTCAAGGGCCATATTTTTCGATGCCGCCATGTGAGAGTCGCTACACATTGAACTCCAAGGGGAGACTTTCCGGTTTCATACGCCCTTGATTGCAAAATCATTCTTTGCGACCATGGGAAGGAAAGCTGACAAACACGACCGATGATGGCAAGGCGAAGAACCGGGACTTCGAGCGAGTCACGCCGAACCAGAAGGTTGTGAAGCGTATCACACGTGTGGAGAACCTCTAAACCAGAATGGCCCAACTCACAAGTGCGGCAAGACCGGGCGACATCGCACTCAGAAAATCGATTCGTCTCCGTCATGCAGTCGCCCTGTACATGACGTCCGTCCTCGGCTCGGGGGTTCTTGTTCTTCCGGGTCTTGCCGCGCAAATCGCCGGCCCGGGGTCGCTTGTGGCCTGGTGCGTTCTCTCGTTTGCGAGTTATCCGTTTGCCTACACCTTTGCCTCGCTGTCGGCCAGACGCCCGGAGTCAGGCGGCGTCTATGCCTTCGCGCGGGAGAGCTTCGGCCCAAGAATCGCTACCGTCGCCGGGTGGCTCTTTGCGCTCTGGTACATTTCGGGTGCACCGGCGGTAACGCTCATCGCGGCTTCATACATCTCCTATGCCGTGCCCATGGGCAGGGGAGAGAGCTACATCATCGCCGCGAGCGTGATCGTTCTCGCCTTTCTGGTCAATTACCGCGGCATGAAGTTTACCAATCGAACGCAGATCGCGGTGGTCGGGGCGATCGTGGCGCTGCTTGTTGCCGTGGTGGCGTCTTCGATAGGTTCCGTCCGGGCCGAGAACTTTGCTCCATTCACGCCACATGGTCTGCTGCCGATCGGGACGGCCGCAGCGCTGATCTTCTGGTCGTTTCTCGGGTACGAGAATGTCTCCAATATCGCCGAGGAGTTCGAAAACCCCGAGCGTGACTTCCGCAGGAGCATCCGACTGAGCGTCTTCCTCATCGGTCTTCTGTACTGTGCTGTTGCCGTCGTGACCGTTGGGACGGGTGCGTATCTCGAAGGTGGCAGTGTTGCGCCGTTTGCCGCGATTTTCTCGAACGTCATCGGTCGATATGCCGCGATCGGGACGGCGGCCCTCGCACTTTTTATCATCTTCGGGACGGCGAATGCCTATACTGCCGGCATGTCGCGTGTGATCTATGCCGTTGCGCGGGATGGCGGGCTTCCTCGATTGCTTGCGCATCTCAGCCCCAGGACCGGCGTCCCTGACCGGAGCCTCATCATGCTGTTTGCGTTCTCCCTGGTGATGCTCAGTCTCTATTTCTTTTCGGGCATCGGCCTCGAAAAGGCGATGCTCATCCCGAGCGGAGCGGCGATTCTCGTCTATGTGATCGGGTCTGCCAGCGGAATCAAACTGCTGGTGGGTCGAGGGAGGGAGAGGGGCTTCGCGGTGATTTCCCTTCTCCTCTCGGTCTCCATTCTCCCTTTTGTGGGCACTCTCGCGCTTGTGTCGGTCCTCGTGGCATCGGCAGGCCTCTGCTATATCTGGCTTCGAGAGCGTGCAGGGTGAGTCTTGAAGCCTTGCAAGCAAACGTGCGGCTTCCGGCAAAAGGGCCCCTTTCCTTCGAACTTCCGTCAGAAATTACCGTTCAATCGAGAAAATGAACTCCCTGATTGCAGCGACGTGTTTTGCTTTTCAGTGGGGAACTCGTAAATTGAATTTGACGCTGTATTACCCAGTCCACCTCACTTTGGTAAACCTCCAGCTTGGTCTGGCTTTCGAATCTTAAGCCGATCAAGCATTTTTGCATAGAATGGGATACCGCGTCCGGGCAGGGCATACACGGGAAGGGGTACAATGCCATGAACAACCAATACCGGGATGATTTTCCTCTGTACGATCCTCGGAACGAACATGATGCCTGTGGCCTCGGCTTCATCGTCAACGTCAAGGGGGAAAAATCGCATGACATTGTCACCCAGGGTATCAGGATCCTGATCAATCTCACGCATCGCGGCGCCAGCGGGAGCGATCCGGAGACAGGCGACGGGGCAGGCGTGACGATTCAAATTCCGCACGAATTCTTTCTCAAGGAATGCAAACGCTTCGGCTTCTCCCTTCCGGGTCCCGGCCAATACGGCGTCGGGATGATCTTCCTCCCGGTCGATCCTCAATCCCGCCTCCAATGCGAGGGGATCATCGATCGTGTCGTACAGGAGGAAAACCTCACGGTCATCGGTTGGCGAGACACACCGATCGACGCTGATGCCATCGGCCGGATAGCGCGCGCGACGCAACCATACATCGAGCAGATCTTCGTGCGGAATGGGTCCGATATGACGCAGGACCAATTTGAGCGGAAACTGTATGTCGTTCGGAAGCGCATTGAAAATGAAATCGTCAAGTCGACGGTGAAGGACCGTGACTTCTTCTATATTCCGTCGCTCTCATCGTACACGATCGTCTATAAGGGACTGCTTCTTGCTCCGCAGATCGAACGGTTCTACACCGATCTCTCGGACCCGGACACGAAGAGCGCGCTCTGCCTGGTGCACCAGCGGTTCTCGACGAACACGCTCCCGAACTGGCAGCTCGCGCATCCATTCCGGTATATCTGCCACAACGGGGAGATCAATACCCTCCGCGGGAACGTCAACTGGATGCATGCGCGGCAATCCGTGATGAAGTCCGAGCTCTTCGGAGACGATATTCGCAAACTCACGCCCATCGTGGAGCCGAAAGGGAGCGATTCCTCATCCCTCGACAACGTCGTGGAATTGCTGCATCTGGCAGGACGGAGCCTTCCGCATGCACTCGCCATGTTGATTCCCGAGGCGTGGGATAAAGACAGCAGCATGAGCGCTGAGAAGAAAGCGTTCTACGAATATCATGCCTCCTTGATGGAACCGTGGGACGGTCCGGCTGCCGTCGCGTTCACGGATGGGAAGGTCATCGGAGCGACGCTCGATCGCAACGGGCTTCGTCCCGCGCGCTATCTGGTAACGCATGATGATTTCGTCGTCATGGCCTCGGAGACCGGCGTCCTTGAAGTCGAACCGGAGCGCGTCAAGTTCAAAGCCTGCCTCCAGCCGGGAGAGATGCTCCTGGTCGATCTCGATGAACGTCGATTAATCCCCGACGATGAGATCAAGGAGATGCTGAGCAGCCGCCAACCCTATGCGGCGTGGCTCAAGGAGAATCAGATCAGCCTGGAGACGCTTCCTGATCCGCCGCGCGAGCACGCGTTCAATCCCGCGGACATCCTCAAACGGCAACGTGCCTTCGGGTATACGGAAGAAGACCTCCGCATCATCATGATCCCGATGGCCGAGAACGGCGAGGAGCCCGTCGGTTCCATGGGCGCCGATACGCCCCTCGCGTGCCTTTCGGACCGGCCGCAACCGCTGTTCAACTACTTCAAGCAGCTCTTCGCGCAGGTCACCAATCCTCCGATTGATCCGATCCGGGAAGATCTGGTCATGTCGCTGACGAGCTACATCGGGTCCGAGCGGAACATTCTGGATGAAACGCCGAAGAACTGTCATACCCTGAAGCTCCGTGATCCGATCGTCACCAACCGCGACCTGGAAAAACTCCGCCGTGTCTCGCAGGGGGATTTCCTTGCGACGACGCTGCCGATGCTGTTCCGTGTCAACGGCGGAGCGGAGGAACTCGAGCGTGCCCTCACCGGGTTGTGCCGCAGGGCGAGCCTGGCCATCGAATCCGGTTACACGATCATCATCCTGTCGGACCGGGGGAGCGACGAGGAGTATGCGCCCATTCCCAGTCTTCTCGCACTCACGGCTGTCCATAACCATCTTGTCCGCGAAAAGACCAGGACGCAAGTCGCCCTTGTGGTGGAAACGGGAGAGGCGCGGGAGGTCATGCACTATGCTCTGCTGATCGGCTACGGGGCGAGCGCGATCAACCCGTATCTGGCAATAGAGACGCTGGAAGATCTTGCGCAGAAATCCATTCTCTCGACCGGCCTCTCGTTTGAAAAGGCGCTCCACAACTATATCAAGGCCGTCGGGAAGGGGCTGCTGAAGGTGTTCTCGAAGATGGGCATCTCCACGCTGCAGAGTTACCGCGGCGCGCAGATCTTCGAAGCGATCGGGCTGAACAAGGACATCGTCGACAAGTACTTCACCGGCACTGTGTCGCGAATCGAAGGGGTGGGGCTCGACGTTCTGGTGCGGGAAGCGCAAATGAAGCACCATCACGCGTACCAACGCGTGACCGATGCCGAAGCGCAGCTCGACCTGGGAGGGTCGTACCAGTTCCGCATCGCGGGTGAGAGGCATATGGTGAACCCGTCGACCATAGCGAAACTGCAGGATGCCGTCCAGCGCGGGGACTACGCCACCTACAAAGAATACGCGGACATCGTCAACAAGCAAAACAGGGACCTGTACACGCTTCGCGGCCTTATGGACCTTCGCGAAGCGGACCACCCGGTGCCTCTGGAGGAGGTCGAACCGGCGAAGGAAATCGTGAAGCGGTTTGTAACGGGGGCGATGTCTTACGGATCCATCAGCAAAGAAGCGCATGAAACGCTGGCAATCGCGATGAACCGGATCGGTGGCCGCTCGAACACAGGTGAAGGCGGCGAGGATGAGAGCCGTTACACTCCCGACGCGAACGGCGATTCCCGGAGAAGCGCGATTAAACAGGTCGCGTCGGCACGATTCGGCGTGACGGCGCACTACCTCATCAATGCGGACGAGCTGCAGATCAAAATTGCGCAAGGCGCGAAGCCCGGCGAAGGAGGTCAGCTCCCCGGCCACAAGGTGGACGCGGTCATTGCCAGGACAAGGCATTCGATCCCCGGCGTGGGGCTCATCTCGCCTCCGCCGCATCACGACATCTATTCGATTGAGGACCTTGCGCAGCTTATCTTCGACCTGAAAAATGTCAACCCGAATGCACAGATCTCCGTAAAACTCGTCTCCGAAGTCGGCGTCGGAACGGTTGCCGCTGGGGTCGCGAAAGCGCACGCCGACAGAATCCTGATCAGCGGGGACAGCGGAGGGACGGGCGCATCACCGCTCACTTCCATCAAACACGCCGGCATTCCGTGGGAACTCGGGATCGCCGAGGCACAACAGGTGCTGCTCCTGAACGACCTCCGGAGCCGCACGCGCATCCAGACCGACGGAAAGATCCAGACCGGCCGCGACGTCGTCATCGCTGCGCTCCTGGGCGCGGAGGAATACGGATTTGCGACCACCCCGCTCATCACCATGGGGTGCGTCATGATGAGGAAATGCCACCTCAATACTTGCCCCGTCGGCATTGCGACGCAGGACCCCGTGCTCAGGAAGAAATTCCAGGGGACGCCCGAGCGCGTCATCAATTTCTTTTTCTTCGTCGCGGAGGAGATCCGCGAGCTCATGGCTTCGATGGGCTTCAAGACCATGGACGATATGATCGGCAGGGTGGATATGATTCAGCCGCGAAAAGCGGTGGAACACTGGAAGGCACGGGGGATCGATCTTTCCTCCATCCTCCATCAGCCCACAGTGCCACTCCGGGTTGCCAGGCGCCGCATGGTTTCGCAGAAGCATGGGCTGGAGAGCTCAATGGATTATCAGCTCATCGACAAAACGAAGCCCGCACTCGAGGAAGGGAAGCAGGTGAAGATTTCCCTCCCGGTCCGGAATATCCACCGGACCATCGGGGCGATGCTGAGCGGTGAAATTGCTCGCCGTTACGGCTCGAAAGGACTCCCCGACGACACGATCATCATCCGGCTGGCGGGTTCCGCAGGCCAGAGCTTCGGCGCGTTTCTCGCACGTGGAGTGACACTCCTGCTCGAAGGGGATGCCAACGATTATGTTGGGAAAGGCCTCTCCGGGGGCAAGATCATCGTGTACCCGCCGCGGAACTCGGGTTTCACGCCGAATGAGAATGTCATCGTCGGCAATGTGGTCCTGTATGGAGCGACGAGCGGCGAGGCATATTTCAGCGGCATGGCGGGCGAACGGTTTGCGGTTCGGAATTCCGGCGCGACGGCGGTCGTCGAGGCCGTCGGCGCCCACGGATGCGAGTACATGACCAACGGCACCGTGGTCGTGCTCGGGCCTACGGGCAACAATTTCGCCGCCGGTATGTCGGGCGGCATCGCGTACGTGCTGGATGAGCATGGCGAATTCGCGCGGCGGAGGTGCAACCGGACGATCGTCGATCTCGATCCCCTCACAGACGATGATGAGAAGCTTGTGCAGGAGCTGATCACGAATCATATCACGGCAACCGGAAGCGCGAGAGGAAAGTGCATTCTCGAGAAGTGGGATTCCATGCGCTCGCTCTTTGTGAAGGTCTTTCCGCACGACTACAAGCGTGTGCTGGGGATTGAACGGACACCGGCCGCCCGTACGGCGCCGGTCGAGTCGCAGAAGGAGGTTGTCCATGGGTAAGCCCACCGGATTCATGGAGTTCGCTCGGGAACTCCCCCCGCGGCGATCGATCGACGACCGGACGCGCGACTGGAAAGAGATTTATGCAGAGTTCCCGGCGCAAAAGGTCCAAACGCAGACCGCCCGGTGCATGGATTGCGGGATCCCGTTCTGCCACAATGGATGTCCGGTCAACAACGTCATTCCGCATTGGAACGACCTCGTCTATCGCAATCGGTGGAAGGAAGCGATTGCGCTCCTTCACTCCACCAACAATTTCCCGGAATTTACGGGGCGCATTTGTCCCGCGCCGTGTGAGGCAGCGTGCGTCCTGGGAATCAACGACGACCCTGTCACTATCAAAGTTGTCGAGCGGGAAATCGTCGATCACGCGTTCAAGATGGGGTGGATCGTCCCCGAACCTCCCTTGAGCCGGACCGGGAAGCGGGTCGCAGTGATCGGCTCCGGTCCGTCAGGGCTGGCCGCTGCGCAACAATTGAACCGCGCCGGCCATCACGTCACCGTGTACGAAAAGAACGACCGGCTCGGCGGACTTCTGCGGTATGGCATCCCGGACTTCAAGCTCGAGAAACATCTTATCGACCGTCGCGTCGAGCAACTTCAGGCCGAAGGGATCGTCTTCTCGACACGGACGCATGTCGGGGTCAACATCGGCGCGGAAGAAATGCGCCGGACGTACGACGCCATCGTCCTGTGCGGCGGCTCGGAAGCTCCCCGCGATCTGATTGTGCCCGGGCGTGAGCTGAAGGGGATTCACTATGCGATGGATTTTCTCCCTCAGCAGAACCGACGCGTCGCAGGTGAACGGATCGACCCTTTTGTCGAGATCCTCGCGACCGGCAAACGCGCAGTTATCATCGGGGGAGGCGACACCGGCGCCGACTGTCTCGGCACATGCATTCGACAGAGGGCCAAGTCGATCCATCAGTTTGAGATCATGCCACTTCCGCCATCTCAACGATCGCCGATGACTCCGTGGCCGATGTGGCCCTTGCAGTTGAGAACGGAGAGCTCGCACGAAGAAGGCGGCGTGCGGGAATGGGCCGTGGCGACGACCGCGTTCGAGGGGGATGCAGAAGGAAATGTGACGGCACTCCGCGCGATCCGCGTCGGTCCGCCGCCGCGATTCGAACCGGTCGCGGGGACGGAGTTCTCTCTCCACGCCGATCTGGTCCTGCTTGCCATGGGATTTGCCGGACCCACGAAGGAGGGAATGCTCCAAAAGCTTGGCGTCGCGATCGACGCCCGTGGAAACGTCAAGGCCGATGAGAACTACATGACATCCGTCGCAGGCGTTTTCTCGGCTGGAGACATGCGCCGTGGCCAGTCGCTCGTTGTTTGGGCAATCTCCGAGGGTCGGAAAGCCGCCAAAGGGGTCGACACGTTCCTCATGGGCAGTTCAGATTTGCCGTAAGCAATTTCAAAGATCTCTTCGCATCATCAAACCCTCCAGTTCGAGTCGAGAAGATCGTGCGGACTACTCTTGCTCTGCTTGAAGAGGTGCACCGTTCTTCTTTCGCTAGACCGATCTAATTTCTTTTCTGACAAGAACTTCAGTCTTGGTTCCTCAGATTGATTCTTGCTATCCTTTCGGCGGTCAGGGAGAAGGAGACAGACCATCTTGTGAGAGGCGATGGGTTTCGGGTTGACGATCCTGAGAAATGCAGGGGGTTGAATTTTTGCCCAGAACAGGCTATTTTGACGATGGAAAAGGAAACACAACCAGTCAAGACTGGAGGGAAGGTATGCATATTTTTATAGGCAGCCTGCCAAAGGACATCACCGACGACTCCCTTCGGACGATCTTTGCAGAATTCGGCGAAGTGCGTTCGGCGGTAGTCGTCACAGATAAGAAATCCGGTGA
Source organism: Bacteroidota bacterium (assembly GCA_035506295.1). Taxonomy (GTDB): domain Bacteria; phylum Bacteroidota; class Ignavibacteria; order UBA10030; family UBA6906; genus DATJPR01. The sequence continues at coordinate 11,181 of DATJPR010000262.1, forward strand.
ATCTCAGGGGTACGGTTTTGTCGAAATGCCCACGAAATCTGAAGCCCGCAATGCCATC
>DATJPR010000263.1:0-7138 GCA_035506295.1 Bacteroidota bacterium
CATGGGAGCTCGTGCCCCATAGCAGCGGGAGGAGAAGGAGAACTGACAGCCGATGTCGTAGATGATTGACCATAGAAACCTCCTTGCTACAATTAAGGTTTTCCGTCAGCCGCGATGCAGGGCGTTCGCTTTCGCCGGGCCGCGAATCGACGCGGCCTCGAGAGCGTATGCGCCGGCACCAAGGATCGGCGCCTGCCCGTCGTTCAGGCGGGAGACGAGGATCTGTACCGTATTCTGATATCGCTCGAGCACGCTTTCTTTGAACGTTCGTATCGTTGGTTCGACGAGCAGGTCGCCCGCGTGGACGAGGCCGCCATAGAGGACGATCGCCTCGGGGTCGAACACTGCCGCAAGATTCGCCAGAAGCCTCCCGAGATAATTTCCGGTCAGCGTAAACACGTCGTTCGAGAGGCGGTCTCCGGCATGGGCAAGCTCGAAGACACGCCGCGCGGTGAGCTCCGTGAAGGGGATGTCGCGCAAGGGGCTCGGCACAATTGTCCGTCCGACAAGCTCTGCGACGGTCCTGCAGACTCCGGTCGCGGACACATAAGTCTCGGCGCACCCTTTTCTCCCGCACGCGCAGGCTCTCCCGCCGGGATCGATGATAATGTGGCCGATTTCTCCACCCGTGCCGTTCGCCCCGCGGACGAGCTCCCCGTCAACGACAATCCCGCCGCCCATGCCGGTCCCGAGGGTGATCATCACGAACGTCGAGAATTCGCGTGCCGCGCCGAACCGGCTTTCGCCGATCGCTGCGGCATCTCCGTCGTTCAACAGCGATATCGGAACGCCTTTGTACTTCTGCAGCATTCCGACCAGGTCCACGCGGCCCCACCCGAGATTCGCCGGATTCTCCACGATCCCTTCGCGCGTATTCACCGCCGGACACGCAATGCCGATCGCCTGGACCATGGTCAGCGTTCCCGCCTTCTGCAATGAATCGTCGATGGCCGCGGCAAGCCTTGCGACAAAACGCTGTGCTCCTTCGGCGGCGTCGGTCGCGAAGGTGGTCTGCCCGAGGAGCGAGCCGGCGCCGGTCATGACTCCCACTGCAGTGTTCGTTCCGCCGATGTCCACGCCGACGGCCAGATCGGCCTGCGTCCACTGTCCCCGCGTGTGGAGTTCCGTTGCGCTCATCGTGTCACCCGAACCTCTCCGAACGATTTGCTCATGGCCAGTGCGGCGGCACCGAGAAGCGAGGGCCGTTTCATGAGCGATGTGGCGACGATCGCCGGACCCCGGCCGTCTCCGGTGAACGACCGGCGGTGCGCGGAAGAGATCACTTCAGGCGCGATCACGTCCCAGATGCGCGTGATGTGTCCGCCGACGATGATAATTGCCGGATCCACCGCCTTCACCATGTTGGCGATCCCCACGCCGAGCCAGTAGCCGGTCGACTTCAGTTCGCGGATGGCGTCAGCCTCGCCGCTCTTCGCCGCTGCGATTACATCGTCGATGGTGAGCGACGATCCGGCTTCTCCGAGAGCGCGCGCCTGGCGGTAGCGCCGCACCGTGGCCTGGTCGGAGGCGTATGCCTCCCAGCATCCGTGATTGCCGCACGCACATCGTTCTCCCCCTTCGACGAGCACCATATGACCGAACTCTCCCGCGAAAAAGGATTCCCCGCTGAGGATCCGTCGCTCGATGACGATCCCCGCGCCAATGCCGCGTCCCACCGAGAGGAAGATGAAATTCGACAGCCGCACGCCCTGCCGTCCGAACCACATCTCCGCAAGCGCGGCGCAGTTTGCATCGTTCTCTACCGCCAGGACACACGACTGTGGATAATGTCGGTCGAGGATCTCTCCCACCGGGACATTGTACCACCCGAGGTTCGGTGCGAACACCACCTGCCGCTGGACCGGATCCACGATCCCGGCCACGCTCAGACCGACCCCCTTGAACTGCCCGGCGCCGTTCTCACTGCGAAGCGCATTCAGCCGCGCAATGCTCTCTTCCACAAAGCTCGCAGCAGGAGATTCCGGCGTCGGCATCTTGTCCGTCTTCCGGACCGTCCCGTCGACATCGACGACGGCGACGCGTGTCGTCCCCGAATCGATCGAGATCGCGCCGAAGTAATTCTGTCCCGTTCTTAGCTGCAGGCCGATGGGGTTTCGTCCGATGTGCGCGTTGCGCTGGGGGCGTTCGTTCAGCAGGTTTTCTTTCAGCAGTCCCGCCACGATGCTGGACACCGTCGTTTTGTTCAACCGCGTCACGCGGGCGATCTCCGCGCGCGAGATCGGCTGTCGTTCCCGGATGCAGTGCAGGATGTTCCCCCGGTTGATGTTGCGCACGACCTTCGAGTTGGCGCTGATGATTTGTTCGTGCTTACTCTTCACGTCTCTCGTGGTCCAAACTCTGGTCAATATTAGTTGCTTCGCACAACTTTCTTCTGCGAGCGTTCGACCTGCTGCGCGACTCGCTACATCAAAATTCTCTTAACAGATTAGTTGCGCCGCACAACTTACTATCAAAAGCAATTCAACATCAAACTTGAGAATTGTAAATACCGAATTGGAAAAAACCCGAAGGTGGGCAGTGTCCTAAGATGAACGGTGTTTGAAACCTTAAGAATTTACGCCCAAGAATGGAATAAAGGAAAGGGGTTTGCGTTCGGGAAGAAGATTTTTCGTGTATCGCTGAAAACAGCGAACAATAAACTAATCTTAGCTAATCCTGACGAGATGCGTGAATTCGTTGGTTGCCCCACCAAACTCATAGAAATGGACGCCGTTTTTTTTCCCCAACAATCTCCATCCTGCCTGCTTCCCTCGCCATCAAAGAATTCGCTATTCCCCCAAAAGAAAAAGTCCGAAGTAATCAAGCGCCGGACAGTCCCGGGATCGTGCAATGACGAGACGGAACGAGGAGGCGCTGATGCGTGGAAAACGAAGGATGCGTTCATAGCCGATTGTGGTCCCTTCCGCGATCCGGACCCACGATGCTCCCTCCCGCGCATCAATGTGAAATCGCTCGATGCGCTGCCCGATGCGGATCGCTTCCTTGATCATGGCCCGGTCAACAGTCACCTGCCGGGAGAGATCGAAAACGATTTGCGCGGTGTCGACCCGTTCCGACGTCGTCCAATATTCTCTGGCGTCCGGCTTGAGAACGTTCATTGCCGGCATACCGACTCTCTGGCTCGATGCAACAACGTTCGCGCCTGCAAGGAGATTTACCGAAAAGGTCCTGTCCAGGATCCGGCGCATCCCGCACACGCTCGCACTATCGACCGGCGAGATGCGTCCGCTGGTATCAGGTGGGATATTCAGAAGAAGAACACTGTTGCGCCCGACGGAACTATAATAGATGTCCACGAGCGTCTCGGGGGATTTCACGAGACTGTCCTCGTTCGCATGAAAGAACCATCCCGGGCGAATGGAGACGTCGGTTTCGGCTGGGTACCAGATCAGCGACCTCGCGTGTGCAAGCCGCTCACGCGAACCGAGGTCCTGCTGAGTCAGATCATGAGGCACGAACGCGGCATCGATCGTGCGTTGTTGCGAGTGAGCGGCGACGGAATCGACGTCGAACTGATCGCCCGGCAGCACACTCCACTCCGTCTCCCTGCCATATCCCGATTCGGTGCCGACCCAGCGGACATCGGGACCCATTATGGCAATGACCGCCTCCGGCTGAAGTTCCCGGATCAACCGGTAATACGACTGCCAATCGTACACCTGCCGTTTGCCGTTCGGCCCCTCACCGTTCGCGCCGTCGAACCAGACTTCCGCGATCTCACCGTAGTTCGACAACAGCTCACGGAGTTGATTGCGGAAATGCTCGTTGTACTTCGGCGAGTCTCCGTACGACGGTTCATGCCGGTCCCAGGGGGACAGATACACGCCGAACTTCAGTCCCGCCTTCCGGCAAGCCTCGGAGAGCTCTTTTACAACATCGCCTTTCCCGTTCTCCCACGGGCTGTTCCGGACGCTGTAGTCGGTGTATTTACTCGGCCACAAACAGAATCCATCGTGATGCTTTGTCGTGAGGATGACGGTCTTCATCCCTGCGGCTTTCGCCACACGAACCCATTGGTCGGCATCCAAGGCGGAGGGGCGGAAAAGCTCCGGGTTCGCTGTGCCATCACCCCACTCCCTGTGCACGAAGGTGTTCATCCCGAAATGAAAGAACCCGATGAATTCCCGTTGCTGCCAGTCCCATTGACGCTCTGATGGAACGACATGCGCGGCCTGATGGACAATATCGTCCAGGGTCTCACCGGGTGGGATCAGCACAACATTCCCGCCATGACGTACAGGGTTTTCCTGTCCCACCGCGAAACTCAGGACCAGCGCGAGAGATGTGAACCCGCGAAGCATTGTTCGTAATGAATGTCTCATCGTGCCAAGAATCCTTCGCTGGACCATGATACGCCCTTTCAAGTCTTGAATCGAAACACCCAGGCGTACTTACATGGAGCGGAATGGCGCAGGCTCTCCGGCACGTGGATCACGAACCCTGCGCCTCGCTCTTCCCAATGAAGACGCGTGTTTGTCCCGAGCATCGTGACCTCGCTCCCGGCTCTCGGATGCAATTGCGTGATCGCGATGTCGGCTGGAAGCGCCGCCGTGCTGTCAGCGCCGACATAGATTGCGTTGACCATCCCGTTGTTCATTCTCGTGAACCGAACATTTCCCTCGCTGTACGGAGCGATGGGCCGGGTCCCGTAGATCGCGCTGCCGTTCACCTTCATCCACGCACCGATCTCCTTCAAGCGCTCTAAAGAAACCGGCGGGAGCTCTCCGTCGGGGCGGGGGCCGATATTCAGGAGAAAGTTCCCCCCTTTGGCAACAATGTCTACGAGCAGACCGATGAGCCTGGACGCCGGCTTGTAGGTGTCGTCGGGGACGTACGACCACGACGTGGCCATCGTCATGCAAGTCTCCCACACATAATCGAGCGGTTTTGCCGGGATTTCCTGCTCCGGCGTCCTGTAATCTTCGTACCGCCCCCCTACCGCTCGATCGACGACAATCAGCCCCGGTTGATGCGAACGCGCCATCGCCGCGATCCTCGGCATGTCGACGTCCTGCCCTTTGTTGTCCGGCTTCACCCACCCGCCATCCAGCCAGAGGATGTCGATCGGGCCGTATCCGGTCATCAGCTCTTCGAGTTGGTCGTAGGTGTACTTCTTGAACGCGCTCCATCGCTCGGGATATTTCTTCACGTCATAGTTCACGTTGCGATCTAACGGAGGGAAATACGGCCACCAGTAATCGGGGGAATGCCAATCGGGCTTTGAAAAGTAGGCGCCGATGCCAAACCCGGCTTTCCGGAAGGAGTTGAAAAGCTCTTTCGCGACGTTGCTCCGCGGGTTCCGGCTGAATGGGCACGACGAATCCGTGATCCGGTAATTCGTCTGCTTTGTATCAAACATGCAGAACCCGTCGTGGTGCTTCGTCGTAAACACGACGTATCGCATTCCCGCTTCCCTGGCGGCGGCAGCCCAGGTATCGGGATCAAACTTCACGGGGTTGAACGTGGTCTGGAGCGCTTCGTATGCTTTCTTGTATTCCCAGTAATTGGACGCATAGGGCCCTCGCCGCTGGCACCACGGCTCGTCCTCCGGGCACAGAGTCCAGCTTTCCACGATCCCCCACTGACTGTATGTCCCCCAGTGGAGAAGCAATCCGAATTTCTGGTCCTGGAACCACTCGAGCTTTTTCAACACGAGCGGATCGGTCTCTCTGTCCTGATCGACGCCGGCCCCCTGTCTTGCAGACGCGTTCTCCAGGGTGAGCACAAAAGCCGCTGAGAGGAGCAAACACAGATGGAACATGCCGCGATGTCGTTGCATGGATTTCCCCGCCACGAAAGTGCACAGAGGAGTAATATACACATTTACCTCAGCACCGTCATCTTCTTCAGCAGGGAAATCGAACTGGCCTGGAGCCGATGGAAGCACAAGCTACTTGATACATGAGATCCATCGAAAGCGAAAGGGAGGGGTCGCATTCGGAGCGCCTGTGCATTATTCATTTGCGAGTTTCAGACTGAGATGTGTTTCCCCGGGCAAATCTGGCGGGAAGCCGAATTCGAACTCACCGGGAAGCGATTCGAGGTCAAGGACGTCATCGATATCGCACCCCTCAACGTCTTCCGGCCTGAAATCCATCTCCGGTCGACCATGACGCGGCCCGCGTCCGGGCATCGGCCAAACGCGTTCAATCCCGATTCCCACGGAAAGTTTCGACAATTCCATTGCACGCTCTTTGGCAACCCCGATGCATGTCAACGGCAGGCGAACTTCGAAGACAATGCCTTCATCGGATGTACCCTCCGCGAGTATGATTCCTTTCTCCCCCGCCCGCTTCACGGTCATCCAATCGCGCTCACCAGGACTCTGCACTTCTATTCCGGAACCACCCAGGGGGTATTGAGGGGGTGGCAGCGCTTCCCGCCGGCCCCCGTCCGGAGGTTCATGGAAATCGGGGGAAGGACCGCCGGCGCTTCGCACAAGAGAAATGTGGACGGCAAACTTCCTGGATCCACTTCCCTCGGGATCCATCCAGACCGTCAGCCCCCCTCCCGGGAATGGAGCATCGTGATGTTCTTCGATCGACACCACGCACAGATACAACGAGTCACCGTCGTTGGTCGCGGCAATCGAGGTCATCGCATCGACGGGAGTAAATGTGATGCCTTTCCAATCCTTTCGGTCACCATCGATCGAGATTGTCCGCGTTCTTCGATGACTGATGATGTTCGATTGCTCTCCTGCATGCACAGCGATGAACGAGAACGCAAGTGCAGGAAGAAGAGTCCAGAGTATGGTCGGTCGGTACATGGCTCACCGCAGGTTGTTTGGGTTGTGCTGTTCGATGGTTCATGGTACGATCTCCTTTCGTCGAAGGAGTTAAGAGCGGGCAAACTTTTTGTTAAGGCTGCAAGGAGTTTGTTAAGATTGTTAAAATCATTGCGCGCATGAACACCGCTTGGTATATTTGCAGTCATGAAGAACCGGACGTACAGCGGTGGCGTTATCCTCGTCGCTCTTGTGATGCTGTTGCTGGTTCCGCTCCTGGCCTATCTGCAATGGCGCTGGATCGGCCAGTTGAGTGAAGGGGAACTCGAGCGGACGCAAAACAACATCCGGATGGCAGCGCTGCATTTTTCCATCGACATCAGCAACGAG
>DATJPR010000264.1:0-6024 GCA_035506295.1 Bacteroidota bacterium
GGGCGTCCCGTCGAGTCCGGTCCTGAACCGAAGATAAATGTCCTGCGCGGTGGGGCCGCCTTTGAATGTCCAGGGTTGGGTGAGGTTTGCGGCTTTGAGCTTGTCACCTCTGTCGTCCTCGAAATCATTCAATGATCCTCCTCCACCTGCGCCGTCTACTCCATGACACGACCCACACTGCAGCTCGGCATACACCCTCTTCCCGGCCTCGATGCTGGCAGGCGAACTCGACCATGTGCCGGGCATCGGCACTCGCTTGGGTTTCTCTGAGAGGAATCGCGAAGAAAACGATTTGACATAGGCGACTATTTCTTGAAGGGTGTCTCCGTGGAGGAACTTTCCCCACGCAGGCATTGCCGTCGCGGGCAATCCCTGGGTGATGGCTCTGGTCAGGTCCTCATCGGTGGGGATCGAACCTGATTCGGTAGACCTGATCTTAAACGAGCCTGTCGTGAAATCGCGCGGCCGCGGGGTGAGAAAGAACGCATTCGGACCGTCTCCTTTCCCCGCTCGTCCGTGGCACGGAGCGCACCGCTCGTTGTAGACGGACTCCCCGACGTCGTTCTTCCCGGGAGACGTTCCCTCCTCCGCGCCGAGACCCACCTTGAGTAAAATCATCATGGCACAAGCGACACCGGCCATGAGAACGACTAAGGATCGCCACCGCTGTCTCATCTGAAACCTCGCTGGTTATGCACGGGAGCATGGGGATGAGGGGCATCCGGAACCAGATTGCAACGTTGACACCAACTCCCGGGTTCCCGCAGAGGTCGAACGACGGCGAGTTTTGCAGAAAGTCGGGGATGGTGTGCTGAACAACTCAGCGGGTCTGGCAACCCCGGTTCGCCACGTCAGAAGGCATTCGGATGGTTCGCGAGGTATTCTTTCGCGTGCTGGACGTACTTCGCAAGAGCGACAGGAGGAAGGTCAAGGAAAACGCGAAAGGACTCCACGGCATCGCGTTCAAAGCCGAGGCGCTCCTGGGCGAGGGCTTTGTTCAACCATGCCGTTTCGTTCATCGCGTCGAGCTTGGTGCATTTTTCAAGCCAGGCAATTGCTTCGCGATATTTGCCCATAATGCGGAGGGTGACGCCGAGATTCATGTGGGCGGCGCGATGGTCGCTCACCAGATCGATGGCGCGCTCGAAACACTCGACGGAATCGGGGATCCGTCCAATTTTCCGAAGGCACACCCCCTTGTTGTTCCACGCATCGGCATTCGAGGGATCCTGTTCAAGCGAGCGATCATATTGCGCCACGGCCGACTCATAGTCTCCGAGGTTTGCAAGACTGTACGCCCTGTTGTAGATCTCCCATGCTTCAGGGTGCTTCACGATCGCGGGCGGCTCATACTTTCCCGATTGCGTCTTGAGAAGCGCCTCCAGATCAGTCCGCAATTCGCGGAACTGCTGATAACGACCGTTCGGCTCTTTGGCGAGACATCGCTTGATGATCGGGAACATCGGTGAGGCGAGATGGGGTATCTGTCCCCGTGCATGCACTTCATGCATCGACTCCCAGTATTTTGCCCGATCATTCGGATCGGCGTTGCCGATCGGAAAGAACGGAAGGCGGCCCCGCGCTGCCATCTGGAACATGATGACGCCCAGACTGTAGATATCGCTCCGCTCGTCGCATCGCGGCGCGTTCATGAACTGCTCGGGCGACATGTAAAATGGCGTCCCGAAGCCCACCTGCTCGACGCTTTTACGCCGTCCCTTGACGTCGGCATACCGCGCCGCGTCGATGACCTCGGCGAACCCGAAGTCGGTCAATTTCGCCACCCGGTTCGCGTCGATGAGAATGTTCGCCGGCTTGATGTCGCGGTGACACCGGATGCCGTGGTTCCTCGCGAACTCCATGCCGTGGCACACCTGGATCATCCACCGCAAGGATTGTTCGAGGTCGGGGGGGCTAGAACTCAGATAGCCGTCGAGCGAAGAAAAGCCGTCGGCATTTTTCGGAAGGAACTCCATCCCGATGCACAACCGGCCTTCGAGCTCGGTGATGAAATCGGCACGGACGATATTCGGGTGCGGTTCGAGGGATATCCAGACCCATGCTTCTTTCCGGAAGAGCTCGATCGTCTCCGGATCTTTGGCGACGTCATCGCGCAGGGTCTTGAGGGCGTACGTGGTGTCGTCGTACCCGTCGACGATTTCATAGACAACGCTGTACCCTCCTTTGCCGACGACGGCGCGCACCAGGTAACGTTCGGCGATGAGGGATCCCGTCGTGAATGCCAGCTGCGCGGCGTTCACCTTGACTTTGACCTCGTTGGCGAGTCCGCCGCGGGGTCTGCGCCCGAACAACAAGGCAAGAGGGCGACCAATGGAGGAGAGCATGCTCATGGAGAGGGACGGGTTCGAAGACTAATATCGGACCTCTTCGAGAAACAACCCCTGCGGAGGCGCGGCCATCCCCGCACGTCTGCGATCGCATGATTTGAGGATCTCCGAGAATTCGGAGACGGGAGTGAATCCCCTTCCGACGTCAATCATGGTGCCCACCAGTCCGCGCACCATGCCGTAGGCGAACCGGTTGGCACGGATCTGATAGACGAGCGTCGAGGGCGTCTCTTCCCAGAACGATTCCGTCACGATACAGCGATAATTCTTGGTTGCTTCATCGTATTTCGAAAACGACGTGAAATCGTGATCGCCGACGATCAGCGCGGCGACTTCGCTCATCGCAGAGACGCGGAGCGGGTAGCGCACGTGCCACTGGTAAAACCGGCCAATCGCGATCGGACGGAGCGTGATGTAGTACCGGTACATTCTGTCCCTGGCATCGTAGCGGGCGTGGAATTTCTCCGCCACTTCCTCCACCGAATGCACATAGATGTCCTCGGGGAGAATGCCGTTCAGGCTGCTCATGATCTCGCCGGCGCGCATCGACGAATTCGTCTGAAAGCCGGCGACCATCCCGCGCGCATGCACGCCGGAATCGGTGCGGCCTGAGCCAATCACCGAGATCGGCTCCTGCAACACCTGCTCGAGCACCTTCGTAATTTCTTCCTGGACGCTTCTCCCGTTGGGCTGGGTCTGCCACCCAACGAAATTCGTCCCGTCGAATTCCACCACCATTTTGAAGCAGTGCATGAGAGTCCTGATCAGAATGGTCGAATCACGGTGAGCGTTACGCCGTGGGGAGTCCGCCAGCCCCCCTGCACCGACGCTTCCAGCCTGAGATCCCCCAGGATGCCGGCGACTTCTTTGTTGTGCGCAATCGCTACGCGCGCGGCGTTAATTGCGCTGGCGATGTGGTTCACGAGAATCGCGCCGATCACAAATTTCCGGTTGTTGAACACGTTGTCCGCACTGACACGCTGGTCGCGGAATGCCATCCTGTTCGCATCGAGATCCCACGACCAGTTGTAGCCGGCCGCGGGATCGTAGACGAGCTCCGGCGTCCGGTCGCGCATCTTCTTCGCATTGTAGTCGGCGAGCGTCGAGAAATTTCCTACGTCGACATAGAACTCATCGCTTTTCCCCGACTGGTTGACCCCGGCGTGAGCTACGGCGAATGCGCGCGCATCATCCTGCAACGCAAACGCTCTGATGTCGAACACGGCATACGTGAGCCACAACAGGCCTTCAGCGCCGAGAAAGTACTTCCCGCTCGAGAAATTGCCGGCGTACAGTTCCCCCATTCCGGGAACCGCCAGCGAATACAATACGGCGAGGCCGACGGATTTCTTCGAGTCTGATACGATGCTTGTCTGGTCGAGATCGAGAGTCGGGCGTGCCGACGAGAGAAGGTCGAGCGTTCGAAACTGCTCGGAGGATTGAAGGAGAGCAACTCTGTCTGCCGCCACGCCGCTTAACACCTGGGAACGCGCATTCGCGGCGAAAAGAACCAGAACAGCAAGAAGGACGTGCCTGGACGACATGGTGATTCCTTTGGATGTACCGATCGATGCGTTGTGCTAACAACGAGGGATCAAGGGCAGGCTAGGCACTCCTTGTGATCTGGTTCAACGCAGAGAAGACATGAGACCAATACCCGTCAAAAACCATGACCCGTCGCGCGCCCACCTTCGCTTCGAGCGACGCAAGCGTCATGTCGTCCAGAAACACACCATCCGCATTGAGAACGTCGGGCGGGAGAAGGAGAAGGTCTCCCGCATCCTGCTGCTGCATTGCCGAATATACGCAATTGCCCGACAGAAGTCCAGCAACCGTGACGCTCCTGCCGAACAGCGTATTCTGAGAGACAACGACATCGATGGAAAGTTTTCGTGTCCGTGAAAGGAGCGGCACGATCTCTGCCTGCAACATCGGCGCCGCGAGCTCGGCGGTAACCAGAACGAGTTTCTTCGGCGAGCCGAGCAAAACGGGAAATCGCCGCGCCTGGCTCCGCGTCCTGGTCAGAAAGCTCCTGACCATGCCGACGCCGTTTTCAAGCTGGCCGAAGCCGTCATACCAGCTGGCCGGAGGCATCGTTCTGCCGGCAACGATATAGAACTCGTCGGAGGCGTACACGAACGAACGACCCAGCGTTGCCCGGAAGTCTTTCTGCCATGCAAGGACCTGATCCAGCAACTCCTGCGCGTAAGGCTGATCGACCCGACGCAGTTGAGCAAGACCGAATCGGTGATCGGTAAGCCCCACCGGCACGATCGCCAGCGACCGGATATGCTTCTTGAACTGTGCCAGGTCATGAACCGTCCTGACCAGCACGTCACCGTCGTTGTAGCCCGGGCAGAGAACGATTTGCGTGTGCATGTCGATCGCGTGGTCGTGCAGGTACGCGATCTTCTCAAGAATGTGATCATCCTTCTTGAGGCCCATCAGCGTCCGGCGAACCTCCGGGTCCGTGGCATGGACGGAAATGTACTGTGGCGCGAGACGTTGCTCGACGATGCGCTGGAGGATCGCCGGCCCGGCGTTCGTCATGGTGGTGTAGTTACCGTACATGAAGGAAAGCCGGTAGTCTCCATCGCGGAAGTAGAGCTGGTTCCGCAATCCCTGCGGGTTCTGGTCGACGAAGCAGAAGATGCAATCGTTGCCGCAGGAGAGGATGCGCATCTCCTCAAAATTCATCCCGATCCGCTCGCCATCCCCTTTTTCGATGTCGAAGAGAATGACTTCACCTGACCGGGCGATCTTGAGCGTGAGATTCTCGTCCCCTTCATGGAAGCGGAAATCGAGGTGGTCGCGCACACGCTCGCCGTTGATCTCCAGCAGTTCGTCCCCTGGTTGGAGGCCGAGCTCGGAGGCAATGCTTTCAGGCTCGATGGCGATGATCTTCATACGTCCCCGGCAACAAGCATATCACACAAGGGATCCAATCCCATATCCCCCTACGATCGAATCGAGACGAACGGCTGCGAGCGTATTTTCCGCCATCCCATCAGCCGGAACACCGACGCGACAATAGTTCGAGGTGAAGCCGAACCGCAGTCCGAGATCGACTTCAGACTCCAGGAGAACATCCAGGTGCTTGCCGATCTGCCTGCGGAGAAATTCGTTCCGCTTTCGTTCTCCGAGAGAACGGAGAAATGCGTTTCTGCGGGCCCGCTCTGGAGGAGAAACAGCACTTGCCATCTCGGCGGCCGGCGTACCGGGCCGTTCGGAATACGTGAAAACATGCAGGTAGGAAAGAGGGAGATCCGCCAATAATCGGTGCGTTTCCTCAAAGAGCTCGTCCGTTTCGCCTGGGAAGCCCACGATGACATCGGCACCTATTCCGCAATCCGGAAAGCGACTGGCTATCTTGTCGACCAGCGCCGCATAGTCCGCCGAGCGATAGCGCCGCCGCATCTGGCCAAGGATGCGATCGGAACCACTTTGCAGCGGTATGTGTAAGTGCCTACAGACAGGAGAGTTATCTCCGATCAAATCAAGAATTTCGTCGGTAACAAGATTAGGTTCGATCGAGCTTATCCGGATGCGTTCGAGTCCCCGCACGAGAATAAGCTCCCGGAGCAGCCCCGCAAGAGTTGAACCATGCTTCTTTCCGTAGTCTCCGACATTGACCCCGGTAAGCACGATCTCCTTGAATCCCTCATCAACCAGTCGC
>DATJPR010000265.1:0-53270 GCA_035506295.1 Bacteroidota bacterium
CCGGCAGTATGGGAATCTGCAGCCGCAGAATATATTCTGATTCTCCGCCTCTTCGCGGGAATGAAACCGTGGAGCAAAATCCTGGATATCGGTTGCGGATCCGGCCAAGTTGCCATTCCCTTGCGGACATTTCTCGACGAAGCTGGTCGATATGAAGGGTGGGACTTGATGGAGGACGCAATCGCCTGGTGCATAAGGAATATCTCGAAACAGGACCCACGATTCCGTTTCATGCATCTCGACGTCCAAAACGGGATGTACAACCCACGGGGGCGCTGCGCTCCTGAGGCGTTTACGTTTCCCGCCGACGGGAAATATGATGTGATCTTCCTGAAATCCGTCTTCTCTCACATGCTTCCGCCAGAGACAAGAAACTACCTCCGACAGATTTCATTGTGTCTTGGCGAGGGCGGGAAATGCCTGGCTACGTTTTTTGTCCTTAATGGGCAGCGCAGAGATCATGTCAAAAAAGGGGGAAGCAGTTTCTCGTTCAAACACCATCACAAAGGCGCGTTCATCGACAACGAGGCAGTTCCAGAAGCTACTGTCGGGTACGCCGAGGAAGATCTCATGGAGATGATTCGGCAAGCGGACCTTCGCCTGAGTATGCCTCCCCAATACGGTAGTTGGGACGGCAACCGCAACGGGCTGAGCTTTCAAGATATTCTCATCCTCGAACGGGTCTCATGACATCAGACAGTCTATCGTCGACCCCGTCTTCTCCCACCGTCTCCATCCTCATCACCAACTGGAATTGCCGTGACGTCATGAGGGACAGCCTCCGCTCGGTGTATGACAAGACAATGGATGTTGCGTATGAGATCATCGTCGTGGACGACGGCTCTGTTGATCACAGTGTTGAGATGCTGGCGAAAGAGTTCCCGGACGTGAAGGTTGCCGTTAATGAAAGAAACCTTGGCTTCGTCCGATCGAACAACAAGGGTCTTCACCTGGCCAACGGCCGGTACGTTCTTCTGCTCAATACCGATACCATTCTGGTCAACAACGCGATCAAGGTTCTCACTGATTTCCTGGACACTCACCCGGATGCCGGCGCATGTGGCGGGTGGCTGAAAAATCCGGATATGACTTCGCAACTATCGTACGGCGATTTCCCCTCGTTTCACCAGGCGGTGGTCGATGCGCTGTTTCTCAACGACTTGTTTCCCCGGGCGGGATTCCCGAACCGCGGCGTCATCCCTTGGCGGGTAGCGGGATCGCCGCAGGAAGTGGACTACGTTTGCGGCGCTGTTCTTCTGGTACGAAAGGAGCTTGTCGACCGCATCGGACTTTTCGACGAAGAGTTCCGGGCGTACTGCGAAGAAACTGATCTGTGCTACCGAATCCGCCACTGGGAAGACCTGAAGATCTGGTTCGTCCCCGAGGCGGAGATCATTCATCTGGGCGGCGTGTCCTATCGAAAGTTCGAGAAGCGGCAGCTTCAATTACAATACGACAGCTACAATAAATTCCTGCGAAAGCACCACAACGCAGTGTACTCCCTCTTTACACGCGTGCTCTATGCATGGCACTACGCAGTCAAGTCGGTCGCCCGGTTCGTCTTCTTCCTCCTGGCGAATAAGGAACAACGGGAACAATCGTGGAAGTATTTTCTAAAGGCCGCGTATGCAGTCCGGTACAGCCTGCTTCCACGTCTGCCGGATGATTATCGGTCTGCGACGGCAAGAACTCCCTCACCGACGGAATGACGGGACAGATGCCGCGTGTCTGTGAGTCTCTCACAATGTCCAGGCGGTGAGCAAAGTGAGAATTCTGGTCGTCACTCCCTATGTCGCCCATCGGGAAGCGGGACATGGAACCGGCGCCTTCATGGACGGGTTGCTCCGTCGCCTTGCGCAACGGCATGACGTCACGCTGGCGACCTTCTGCGATGAATCGGAAGAGCCGTTCATCCGCGATCTGCAGAATTCACGCATCGATGTCCATGTCGTCCCGCGGCACCGGGGCAGATACGCGACGGTCTCTGCAAATGCGTGGTTGGCCCTCCGGAGGGGCCTCGATCTCCTCGGCTGTCTCGTAACATGGACGCCGTACTACGCAAGGAAATGGCGGCAGGGCGCCATGGTCCGCCTGGTGAATGAATTGACTCGGACACGGCAATTCGATATTGTGCAACTCGAGCTGGCATTCATGGCGGGATATGCCTCAGCGGTGAAACAGGGGCGGATCGTCCTGCACGAGCACGATGTGGCGTATCGGCCCGCCTATCGACGCTATCGGCGTGCGAAGGGCGCCGTCAGGCTTGTGCACTATCTCGACTGGTGCATGTGGACGAAGTACGAGCTGAATGCCGTGAAAAACGCGGACGGCGTTCTGACGGTCACGCCCCAGGATCAGGCGCTGCTCAAACGGCTTACCCGGGTTTCCACCATCGGCTATTTGCCGCGCAGTGTCGAAATGCCGGTACCTCGTCCCGGCGCGACCAAAGATCCCGCAACCGTGCTCTTCGTGGGCAGCTATGCTCACGTGCCGAACGTCGACGGAGCGTTCGAAATCCTCCGGACGGTCGCTCCGGCCGTGTGGCGCGAGATGCCGGAGGCGCGATTCGTGCTGGCCGGCCCCCATCCGCCGGAAGCTTTGCGTGCGGAAGCCAGAGGTCACGCCAAGGTCACGGTCACGGGGTTTGTCAAGGATCTCGACGCATTATTGCGGGGGAGCACCATCTTTCTCGCTCCCCTGCGGATCGGCGGAGGAGTGAAAGTGAAGGTCCTTCAAGCAATGGCTTATGCGCTTCCGGTGGTGACAACGCCCCTTGGCGCCGAAGGCATTGAGGGTGCAGTCCCGGGTGTGTCGCTGCTCGTGGGAAGAACGACATCGGAACTTTGCGACGCGGTGTGCAGGCTCCTCCGAGACCCCGGGTATGCGCGCTCCATCGGCAGCGCAGGATTCGCCGCGATCCAACGATTCTACTCGTGGGAGCGTGTGCTCTCCACCCTCGAAGAATTCTATCAAACAACAGTCCAGCAGCGAAAGGTGTAATCCATGTCCGCTTCCACGGCGTCGAAAAAACGTCAACCCGCGAGGGAGTCCACCGTCGCGCCGTTTGAGAAATTCTCCCCGCTCACGCAGGACCTGCTCTGCATCCTGGTTCTCTACGTGCTGTGCCTGGTGGTCTTTCGCGGCATCATCTTCAACAATGACGCCTTCGCCTCCGGGGGTGATACCGCCTCCGCGCTGAGCTACACGCATGCCGGAACCGAGCTGGAGAAATCGGAGGGGGTCGATGTTCTCTGGATGCCGTACTTCTTCAGCGGCATGCCCACCTTTGGCAATGTTGCCTTCGTTCCGCATAACGTCAGCTACATCCAGGTCGTCGTGCAGATGGTCCTCAACGTTCTGTTCCTCAACGGTGCGTGGACGTGGTATATCGTCTACTATTTCCTCGGCGGCGTGTTCATGTTTCTCCTGATGAGGACGTGGAGGTTCGGCAAGATTGCCTCTCTCCTGGCCGCGGTGACGTTCATGCTGAGCCCGTATGCCATCGGCCTGGCTCCCGACGGGCACGGATCAAAACTCGTGGCGATCTGCTATATTCCTCTCGTCATGATGTTGACCCACCTGCTCTTCGAGAAGCGATCGCTTCTCATGTTCGGTCTGCTCTCTGCGGCGCTCGGGACGCTGCTCCTGACGAACCACATGCAGATTGTGTACTACGCCTTCATCGTGCTCGGCTGCTATCTGGTGTATCACATCGTCCTCGATTTCAAAGAGAGGAAGAACATCATCCCGCTGAAGGTTCTGCTCCTGGGCGGAGCACTGCTCGTGGGGTTGTGCATCTCTTCCTACATCTATCTCTCTGTCTATGAATATTCTCAATACTCCATGCGCGGCGGTGGGACGACCGGGGCGTCCGGCGGACTCACCTACGATTACGCTACGAACTGGTCGTGGAGCCTGGGGGAGGCGATCGTGCTCTTGATCCCGGGGTTCTACGGGATCAACGGATCTCCCGGCGCGCCGTACTGGGGACACGTGGAGCCCTGGACGTACTCTTACGTCTACGCCGGCCTGATTCCGATTCTGCTTGCGATCATCGGATTGATCTACAAGCGTACACGGCTCGGCATCTTCATGGCCATCCTGACCATCTTTGTCGTCGTGGTATCTCTCGGGCGGAATTTCCCGCTGGTCTACGACATCATGTTCCGGGTGTTGCCGTTCTTCAACAAGTTCCGTGTTCCATCGATGATCCTGCACCTGTTGCCGTTCACCCTTGGCGTGCTTGGAGCCATCGGGTATGCTGCAGTGGAGGAATTGCGCGGTGCAACGAAATCCAACGGACAGCTCGTCAGGACGATGACGGCGGTGAGCCTCGTTGCGGGAGGATTGTTCCTTGTTTCGCTTCTCCTGAAAGCGCCGCTGGAGGATTTCTTCAAGAGCTTCCTGTTCGTCAGGGACGGCGACATGGCGCAGCTCCAGCAGAGGTACGGGAAGCAGGCACCTCAGGCGCTCGACTATATCAAGAACATGCGGTTCGAGATCTTCTGGAAGGACTATGTGAAGTTCTTCATCCTGCTTGCGGCTGCGAGCGGGGCGATCGTTCTCTATCTCCGAAAAACGATAAGCTCCGCGATATTCGCCTCGTCGATGGTGCTCATCGTTGTGCTCGACCTTGCGATCATTGACGATCACATTATCACACCGCAGCCCCGGTCGGCCATCGAGGAGAATTTCCTTTCGGACGATACGATCGTCTTCCTGAAACAGCAGCAAGGACAGTTCCGCATCATGCCGATTCCCGTCTACGGCAACGAATGGGGAGACAATACGTACGCGTACCACGGCATCGAATCGATCGGCGGATACAGTCCCGCCAAGCTGAGGATCTACCAGACGATGCTGGATTCATGCTTGCTGAAGAGCGATGACCCGACCTTCCCGTACAACATGGGCGTGATCGACATGTTGAACGCGAAATACTTTGTCGTACCCGGGCGCCTGCCCGAGGGAAGATTTGTCCTCGCTCATGTCGATGAAGCGAAGCGGCTCATCACGTATGAGAATCCGGGCGCCCTTCCGCGCGTCTGGTTTGTCGACACGGTGGAAATTGCGAAGGATGACCATGAAGTCTTCGAAGCTCTTGACGCGCGGGGTTTTGACCCGCACCATCTTGCGGTCGTCCAATCGCCTGAAACTGCGCCGGTTGTCGCTCGCCCCGACAGCTCGGCATCGGCGAACGTGACGGAGCATACTTCTCGGAACATCGTCATCAGGGCAACCACCGCCAAGCCTGCCCTGCTCGTCGTCAGCGAGGTCTACTATCCCGCGGGATGGAAAGCGTATGTGGATGGCAAGGAGACAGAGATTTACCGGACGAATTCCGTTCTGCGTTCCGTGGTTGTGCCGTCGGGCACGCATACGGTGACGATGACGTTCGATCCGCCGATGTATCGGGCCGGGTGGATGATCTCCAACACCGCCTGGGTGTTCACGGCGCTCTGCATCATCGTCGGATTGTTCCGGGACCCCAAGGCACGCACATGGATCGCACAGTCGCTCCGGGGGCGGACTGTAGAGAACGATCCGGCACATCCCCAGGGGGCGAAGCACAACTGATCTCGCTCATCACATCGTTCTGAAGGAGACGTCGCTCATGTCGTTCAAGGCCTGGCACATCGTCGTCCTTTCAGTCGCGTTCGGCATTCTGGTCTGGTTTTCGGTGGCCATCAGCGACGAATATCAGGTCACCGTTCAGGCGCCGCTCAAAATTGAAAATGTCCCCCCGGGGAAGGCGATCAGCTCTTCGATTCCGCCGACGCTGACGCTGCGACTGCACGGCAAAGGCTGGCAAATGGCATCGGCGCTCTGGATGTCCGACCTGACGCTGACGTTCCCCGTCCAGATGTTCACCGGAGGCAAAAGGGCGATAACATTTTCCGACGTCGCGGAGAAGCTCTCGTCGAAAATCGGCGTTCAACTGGTGGAGATGTCGCCTGATTCCATTTTTGTTCAGCTGGATCAACAGATGCAGAAGACGGTGCCGATCGTGCTGGACTGTCAGATGACGTTCAGAGAAGGATACGGACAGGTGGGACAAACCGTCGTTGTACCCGACAGTGTCACCGTCTTCGGAGCGGGTACCGTGCTGCGATCAATCGATTCGTGGAGCACCGTGCGCGGGGCGTTCGAGAACCTGCGTGCCCCGCTCGAGACGGACCTGCAGCTGGCACCCGCCGGCTCGCGCGTTGTCGTGCTTTCCGTCCCGCAGGTCCATATTTCGGCCGACGTCGAACCGTTCGCCGAAAAAACCGTCAGCGGTCTTGTCGTGGAAGTGAAGGAAGTCGCCCCCAGCAGGGAATTGATCCTGATACCGCCGAAGATCGACGTCGTCATACGCGGAGGGATTCGCCAGTTGTCGACGATTGCGGCGGACGACTTTCACGTGAGCGTGGACTATCGGGACGTGGTCGTGGACTCGTCAGGGTACGTCGACGCCACGATCCTTGCGCCGCCCGGGGTCCAGGTCGTCGCACGAAAGCCGGAGCACCTTCAATTTGTCGTCCGCAGGAGGTTGTGATCATGAATCTCACCATCAATATCGACCACATCGCGACCTTGCGAGAGGCACGCGGAAGCGTCGAACCTGATCCGGTCACCGCCGCACATCTCTGCGAGCTCGCAGGGGCGCACGGAATCGTCTGCCATCTCCGGGAAGACCGACGGCATATCAACGACCGGGATGTGCGATTGCTCCGGGAAACGGTTAAAACCAAACTCGACCTCGAGATGGCCGCCACGGAGGAGATCGTCAAGATCGCCATCGAGGTGCTTCCGGAACTGGCGACGCTCGTCCCCGAGCGGCGGCAGGAACTGACCACAGAAGGGGGACTGGATGTCCGGGGCAACCGGCATTACCTGCGGGGGGTGGTGAACGAGCTGCATAAGCATGATATCCGTGTCAGCATGTTCATCGATCCCATGCGTGAACAGGTCGAGGCGGCGCGGGAGGTCGAAGCGGACACGGTGGAGATTCACACGGGCGAGTATGCGAATGCGCGGAACGAGCGGGTGCAGATGGATCTTCTCCGACACGTCGGTGAGATCGCGCACTATGCTCGCGAGCTTGGAATGTCGGTCAACGCCGGTCATGGACTGAACTATCTGAACATCATCCCATTCGCGGCGATGAGCGAGATCGATGAAGTGAGTATCGGCCACGCCGTCATATCCCGGGCGGTCTTCGTAGGATTGGACGCGGCGGTGAAGGAGATGCTCAGGGCGATCCACGGCGGATGACGCTCACGGAGCGAGGCGCATTCTCTCCCATGGCGATCCTTCCTTGTGCCGGACGTACACGACGCGGTCGTTCATCCTGGCAAAGCGATGCTGCCAGAATTCCATTTGTCGTGGACGCAAGCGGTACCCTCCCCAGTGCGCCGGCCTGGGCACGCTCTTCCCTTCAAAGTGTCTCTCAGCCGCGGCGTAGCTTCGATCAAGTTCCTCGAGCGTGATCACGGCACTTTGTGGCGACGCGACGGAGCTGAGCTGGTGGTCGCGCGCCCTCGCGGCAAAGAGTTCATCCGATTCTTTGTCAGAAGTCCTTGAGAGTGTTCCTTCGATCCGTATCTGGCGGGCTAGCGTCGGCCAGTGGAAGACCAGTGCCCCCTCCGGGTTGCCTTCGATTTCCTTCCCCTTCCTGCTGAGATAGTTCGAAACGAAGACAAAACCGCGTTCATCGGCCATCTTCAGAAGGACGATCCTCGCGGACGGATGTCCATCCTTCGTGCTCGTGGCGAGCATCATCGCGTCCGGTTGCGGCGCTTGCTTCTCGACAGCCTCACGGTGCCACGCGCGGAATTGCACGAGAGGGTCGGGGTCCAGGAAGTCCTCGAAACGTTCGTCCATTCGGTCTCGGAACTGTCTATGGGTAGATGCGAAGACCTACGCCGGCGTCAGTGCCTGCGCCGACATCGGGAGCGAAAATGAGCATCGGCGCGAGCTCGAAATAGACCTCGCACGGCGACCGCGGGATCGCATAGTCGATGCCGATGGGGATTCTCGCGGCAAAGCCGAGCTCGCGTGACCGGATGAAGTATCCGTCGTCGGAGACCAGATACCTTGTTCTGCCGAACCCCAGCACGGCGCCCGCGCCATAGTGGAGAGAGAACGATCCGTCATTGAAGGGCCTGCTGATCCAGAGATAGTCGGCATGGATCCTGAACCGATTTTCCGGTGAGAACCCGACCACGCCGTCGATGGCATTCGCACGCTCGAGCGTGTACTTCCAACTCAGGCCCGTGGGCTCCCCAAACACCAGGCCGAAGCCGAACCGGCGTTGTGCCGCTGCAGGCGAGTTGAGCAGCAAAAGGAGAGCGGCAAGCGAAAGTACCAGACGTGGCAGCGCCCGGCGCCTCTGTTCGTGACTCATCATTCTCAACATAACACTGATGGAACTCATCTTTGCGGCAGAGGGTTCCGCAGATTGCAATTCACCATGCCGCTTTCTACCTTATTCCACACATATGAAAAGGATTTAATGCGCAAGGGACACGCGGTGACCACAAAGAAGGAACGAGAGGAACTCATCCGAAGGGCGGCGAACGCCAAAGAGCGCGCGTATGCTCCGTACTCTCAGTTCCGGGTGGGAGCGGCGCTTCTCACGAAAGAGGGGGAGGTGTTTGAGGGATGCAACGTCGAGAACAGCTCATACTCGCTGACGATCTGTGCAGAACGGAACGCAGTGTTTCAGGCGGTGATGGCGGGGAAGACGTCGTTTCGTTCCATTGCTATTTCGAGTGACGAACACTCCTTTCTCCCACCCTGCGGCGCCTGTCGGCAGGTCCTTTCGGAATTTTCCCCCTCGATGGAAATCATCCTCACCAACAGCGAGGGCAAGATGAAGGTGGTCTCGCTGGAAGACCTTCATCCGATGCCCGCCGATCTCAAGATGCTCGCGCGTTCAGGCGGGCGCTGAAGTTTTCTGCATCACCTCGATCCTGGCCCACCGCCGAGAATTCTTGCAGGCAGCATGAAGAGCGCGCGAACAAACGCGAACGCGCCGTCGACAGCGATCCCCAGCAAACGGAATGGCAGAAGGAACAGCCAGACGAGAGGGAACAATACAAGGGCGACCAATGCCAGCGGCCAGCACAGGATCAAAAGAATCAGCCAAAGCAGAAATTTCACCATGGGGACGCCCTCTCCGTTGTTCGGTCTTCTTTCTTGTACGGGGACGCAGAAGCGGTGTTGCGCGCCACCGGGTGTTTGACACTCGGCAGGTCAATTCGTACCATGTTGGTGTGATGTGAGACCGCCATGAACGAGACGACGTTGACGCTCCGCACGCTGCTTGCCGAGCACGTGCGAGACGGCGAGCTGGTGGAGCAGATGGACAACGACTGGGTTCGGTGTCTCGCCTGCGGTCACCGTTGCCGGATCCCACCCGGCCATGACGGCATCTGCAAAGTCCGGTACAACGATCACGGCGTCCTGAAAGTCCCGACGGGCTACGCCGCAGGCCTCGCCCTCGATCCGATCGAAAAGAAACCGTTCTTTCATGTCCTGCCCGGCTCCCGCGCCCTGAGCTTCGGCATGCTCGGGTGCGACTACCACTGTTCGTACTGCCAGAACTGGCTCACGTCTCAAACGCTCCGCAACCCTGCGGCGGTCGTTGCGCCGGAGCCCATTCGTGCGGAAGGGATCGTCGAGCTTGCCGTCCGGCGCGGAGCTCCGGTCATCACGAGCACGTATAACGAACCCCTGATCACCAGCGAGTGGGCAGTGGAAGTCTTCCGTCTGGCGAAAGCGGTCGGGATCAAATGTTCCTATGTGTCGAACGGCAACGGCACGCCGGAAGTGATCGCCTACATCCGGCCGTACATCGATTGCTACAAGATCGACCTTAAGAGCTTCCGGCAGAAAAACTATCAGCAGCTCGGAGGAAAACTCCAAACGGTCCTCGATACCATCCGGCTGCTTCACCGCGAAGGCGTTTGGGTGGAAATCGTCACTCTTGTCGTGCCAGGCTTCAACGATTCGGACGGCGAGCTTCGCGACATCGCCGGATTCCTGGCGTCGGTCTCAGCTGACATTCCCTGGCATGTTACGGCGTTTCATCCCGACTATCAAATGCAGGATGTCGATCGCACGCCTGCAAGGACGCTTCTTCGCGCCACGGAAATCGGCCGTGAAAGCGGACTGCGGTTCGTGTACGCGGGCAATCTCCCCGGCATGACCGGCGACAATGAGAACACGTATTGCCCGGCCTGCCACGAGCTCCTCATTCTTCGCGAGGGCTTTCACGTGCGAAGGAATGGCATTCACCAGGGGAAATGTCCGCGCTGCTCCCAAGTGATCCCCGGCATCTGGCACTGAGCGTACGACACGCATCCCTCCATGTTTTCTCCCAGAATTACCCTCGTCGTAGCGGTCTATAACAAGCCGGAGTTCCTCCGGTATGTCTTCGTCGCCCTCGGTCGGCAATCGTTCGAGGATTTCGAGGTGATCGTCGCGGACGACGGCTCGGGTCCGGAAATCCGCGGCGTGGTGGACGAGGCGAAGAAGCGCTACGCGTTTCCCATCGAACACCTCTGGCACGAAGACCACGGCTGGCGGAAGAACACCATGCTGAACAACGCCATCCGGGCGGCCAGGTCGGACTGGATCGTGTTTACCGATGGCGATTGTCTTCCCTCGCGGCATTTCCTGCTGGATCACTGGCGTGAGCGGGACGACCGGTGCGCGTTGCTGGGCCGCCGTGTGGAGACCAGCGAGCGGTGGACGCGCTTGCTGACAGAGGAGAAGATCGCCTCAGGATCCTTCGAGCATTACGGGGTGGCGGAGTGGATCGACGGGCTTCGCGGTCGATCGCTTCGCGTGGAGGATGGCATCCGAATTCCCAGCAGGCTTCTCCGGGCAGTCCTCCTCAGGAAGGTGCGGGGAATGCTCGGGTGCAATTTCTCGGTGGCGAAGCGGCATCTGGAAGCGATCAACGGGTTCGACGAGCTGTATGATGGGCCCGGCTGCGGCGAAGATTCCGATGTTCAATACCGGCTTTCGCTGATCGGCGTCGGCGGCAAATCGATGCGCAATCTTGCCGTGCAGTACCATCTCTGGCATCCTCGCCAGGCGGTATCGGATGCATGCTGGGACCGGTTCCAGGAGGTGAAGCGGCTCGGGAACGCAGTCTGCACCAGGGGCTTGCGCCGGGTCACAGCGTAGGGCACGCCGCTTGCTTTTGGGGGATGTTTCTTCTACCATACGATTGAACAACTGTTCATATGTTAATGCAAACGGTAGACCATGGAATACGTCGATAAAGCGGAAGCAGTGCAGGCCCGCCGCGCAATCCACGGCGAGGCCATCATGCGCAGCCTGGGCGAGATCTTCAAGGTCCTGGGCGATCCCACCCGGTTGAAAATCTGCCTGGCCCTCCAAAACCATGAGCTGTGCGTCAGCGACATCGCCGCGGTCGCCGGAATGTCGGAATCCGCGGTCTCACACCAGCTGCGCCTCTTGAAAACCATGCGCCTCGTCCGATATCGCAAGGAGGGGAAGATGGCCTACTATATGCTCGACGACGCGCACATCGAGCAGTTGATTTCTCTCGGCGTCCGACACGTGCAGGAGCGCCAATGAAGCCGTCGGATCCCGGCCGTACATTCGTCGTCACCGGCGTTTGCTGCGCATCGGAAGAAAACGTGTTACGCAAGAGTCTCGACCGCAACGTCGGAGACGGGGCGTACAAATTCAGCCCTGTGACATCGGAACTGCGCGTGACGCGTGCGGTTTCCCGGGAAACGATTGTCCAGGCTGTGCAAAGCGCGGGGTTCGGCGTCCGCGAACGCGTACGTGTGGAAGAGAAAGAACCGTTTTTCACCCGCCACCGGCGCACCCTGGAGATCGCCGTTGCGGTCGTGCTCGGCGTGGTGGGCTCCACACTGCTCGAGAGCGGAGCGCGCATTCCCGGACGGGGCTTGCTTGCAGCCGCCATGGCGTTCGGCGGCTGGGAGATCGCCGTGAAGGCATTCAAAGCCCTGCGACAGGGCGCGCTGGACACCAACGTGCTGATGATGATCGCGATGGCCGGGGCGATTGGCGTGAACAAATGGGAGGAGGCCGTCGCAGTGATCGTCCTTTTCTCTTTCTCGCTTGTCCTTGAATCGTATGCCTCCGCCCGCACACGCCGCGCAGTGCAGTCGCTCATGGCGCTCTCACCGGCGGAGGCAATCGTGATCCGCAATGGAAAAGACGCGACCATAAAGGCGGAAGAGGTCAAGGTCGGCGACATCGTCACCATCAGGCCGGGAATGAGAATCCCGGTCGATGGCATCGTCCTTGAAGGAGAATCGACGGTTTCGGAGGCGATGCTGACGGGGGAACCACTCCCTGCAGAAAAATCGGCGGGGAGCGAAGTGTATGCCGGCTGTCTGAACGAGCGCGGGTCGCTTCGCATCCGGGTCTCCAGGGCCTTCGAAGAAACGCGCCTCTCGCACATCATTCATCTCGTGGAGGAAGCACAGTACCAGAAGCCGCCGATCCAGACTACGATGGACCGATTCGCGGCACGCTACACATGGATTGTCCTGCTCGGCGCGATCGCCGTCGCGGTTGTTCCCCCCCTGGTCTATGCCGAGCCGTTCAGGATCTGGTTTTATCGCGCGCTCATCATGCTGGTGATTTCCTGTCCGTGCGCGCTCGTCATTTCGACCCCGGTGACGTTTGTCTCCGCGTTGACCGCCGCGGCGCGAAGCGGGGTGCTCGTCAAAGGGGGGAAACACTTCGAAACCCTCGCCCGTCTTCGGTCGATCGCCTTCGACAAAACAGGGACTCTCACGGAAGGTCGCCCTCGCATCACCGATCTGGTGCCGTTGAACGGCATGACGCCCAAAGAGCTCCTTGCGCTGGTCGCGGCGATTGAACAGCATTCGGAGCATCAGCTCGGCTCAGCGATCGTCCGCGAGGCGGCGTTGTGGGGGATCGAACAGGCACCGATGAGCATCGATAGGTTCGAGGCGCTGCCGGGGCGGGGGATCGCCTCGGTGGTCGACGGCAAGGAGTTCTTCCTCGGGAATTGCGGACTTGCAGGAGAGATGGGCTTTGACACGCCGGAGCTCGTTGAGACCGTGAAACAGTTCGAAGCCGCCGGGAAAAGCACGCTTTCGATCGGCCGCCCGGGGGAAGCGCTCGGTGTCATCGCGTTCCGTGACACCCTCCGAAGGGAAAGCCGGCCTCTCGTCCAATCCCTGCGCTCGCAGGGCATGAAAGATCTCGTTATGCTGTCCGGGGACGCGGAGGAATCCGCGAAGGTGATCGCGCAGGATATCGGTCTCGAGGACTGGCGTGGATCGCTCCTGCCCGGCGACAAGGTTGAGGCGATCAAAGAGCTGCGCACGCAACACGGTCTCGTTGCCATGGTGGGCGACGGGATTAACGACACCCCTGCTTTGGCGGCGGCATCCGTGGGCATCGCCATGGGAGGCAACGGCACCGATGCCGCGCTCGAGACCGCTGATGTGGTGCTCATGAGCGACAACCTCCTCCTGCTTCCGCCGCTGTTCACTCTCAGCAGGAAAACGATGAAGATCGTCCGTCAGAACATTGTCTTTGCCCTGGCCATCAAAGCGATGTTCCTCCTGCTCAGCGTCGCCGGGATTGCAACCCTCTGGCTGGCGCTGCTTGCCGACGACGGCGCCGCCCTTCTCGTCATCCTCAACGGCATGCGGGCCCTGCGTCGTCTCCAGATTCCGGTCGGCGCACCGGCGATACACGCTTCGGAATTGTCATCCCGCAATCGTGCGGGGAACAAGAGCACCTGACCCCCCCGGAGTCACCCGTCTCTCTTCAACGGCGGTCGAAGTGCCTACCATGACCTGAATCACATTCGGATATCTTTTGACTGAATACTTTTCTTGAAGGGGCAGGTACGGCGGTTTCATGCTCTCCAGCTTGACCTTCGAAGAGGATTCCGGTAGCTTGAAGATTGGTAGAGCTTTGAAAGATACGTTGGAGAGAGGGGCTCTGACCGACCGATGAGCTATTGATGTTCCAGATCGGGAGGACAACGATGAACCCTACAAAGTCTACACATCTTCTAGTGATTGCAGTGATCGTCGGTGCTGCTGCGGCGGTCTGGTCTCCAGCATGTGCGCAAAGGAAGCTGATGAAGCGTGATGCATTGCAGGACAGCATTGCCTGGATTCCGCAGCAAATTTCCCTCCCGGGGGTCGTGGCGGGAAGTGCGCTCTGGTTTGACTTTAACGACGACGGCAGACTTGATATTCTCCTTGCCGGTGAAAGCGTCAACGGACCGGTATCAGGGATCTATGAGAATCTTGATTCGACATTCGTCAAGGCGGAATCCAACCTCATCCCGGTGATTTCCGAGAACGGTCTCGCCTGGGGCGATTTCAACAATGATGGCAATCTGGATATTGCGCTCGAAGGCCGGCTGGACTCCACCGGGACGGACCTCGTTTCGAAAGTCTATAACTACGATCACGGTCAGTTCATTGATGTCAACGCACAACTGATGCCCCTCACCGGCGGCTCGGTGCGATGGGTGGACTACGACAACGACGGCCATCTGGATCTGCTTCTCAGCGGGTCCCCCGATCAAGGTGGTTCGTTCGATACCAAACTCTACCGCAATATCAATGGGCAATTCTTCGAGGAACCGGTGGGATTTCCCGGCGTGTGGGGAAGCTCCATCGCATTCGCCGACTACGACAACGACGGCTTTGTGGATGTCATCATCAGCGGGTACGGCTACGGTGGCACACAAACTACGCTCTACCGCAACGCCATGTCGAGGGGTGTCATCGGCTTTGATCCTGTTTACTCTCCTCTGGAAGGGGGTGGAAGTTTCGCCCCCGTGAACTCGGGTGCGGTTGCATGGTTTGATGCAGACAACGACGGATACCAGGACCTGATTGTTACCGGCGCCGGGATCGGCGGCCCCGTTGCAAGGATATATCACAACAATGGCAACGGAACATTCACCGACATCAATGCGAACCTGGCGCCGGTGTCGGTGAGCGCTGTCGCCGTCGGTGACTACGACAATGACGGATTCCTGGACATTGCCATTTCAGGCGGAGATGACTTCTACACAGGGGCAAATCCCAAGACAAAAATCTACCACAACAATGGCAACCTGACATTCACGGATATCGGGGCCACTCTGACAGGCACGTGGTTCGGCTCCCTCGACTGGGGAGATTACGACCACGATGGCAGGCTCGATCTTCTTGTCACGGGCGCAACTCTCGTGAGGGATCATCCCACGTACGGAAATGATCTCGGACCTGTCACGATCCTATATAAAAACACTGTTATTGTCGACAGCAATGCATCCCCGACGACACCGACGGATCTCAACGCCCAGGGGGACTCGAATCAAATCACCTTCTCCTGGAAACCTTCGACCGATCAGGAGACAAGTCAGAAGGCCATCACCTACAACCTGAGGGTCGGCACGACGCCGGGAGGATTCGACGTCGTGTCGCCGCTGTCCAACACTGCATCAGGCTACCGGCGTATGCCGAAGCCGGGGGCTCAGGGAACGCAGACCAGCGCGAAACTCCGGAGTCTTCCCCCGGGCACCTATTATTGGAGCGTCCAGGCTGTCGACAATCAACTTGCGGGCTCAACATTTTCACCGGAGAAGTCGTTGGTGATCACGACGACCGGGGTTCATTCGCAGGGTGAGGTCCCGGCCACGTTCGGGCTGAAGCAGAACTATCCCAACCCCTTCAATCCGACGACCACGATCGAGTTTTCGCTTCCCCGTGCCGGCGTTGCCACGGTAAAGGTATTCGATGTGGTCGGCAGGGAGGTGTCCACGCTTGTCAACGAATGGAGGCAAGCAGGGACACACCGTATTCAATGGAATGCATCGAGTTGCGCGAGCGGGGTCTACTACTGTCGCCTCGAAGCCGGGTCATTCGCCACTTCGAAAGCCATGGTTCTGGTTCGCTAAGGACCATCTGAGAAGAGTTTGCTGTTGCCGATCAGCCGGATCCCCGCGGATCCGGCTGATTTGTTTGGGGGAGGTACCTGAGATAGGGCGATTGTCTTGACTTTCCATGCTTTTCTGTGTATCATGGTAGTCCTTGCACGATTTCGTCAACCATCCCCAAATGAGGGTTCGAACGATGTATGCCGTAGTGGAAATTGCCGGCAAACAATTCAGGGTTTCGCCGAACCAAAGCCTTCTCGTGCCCACGCTCCAACACAAGTCGGGCGATGCGGTGAAATTCGATCGTGTCCTTCTTGTGGAAGGCGACAAGGGCATTGCGGTCGGTCATCCCACCATCCCCGGAGCCGCCGTCGAAGCCCGCGTGCTTGACAAGGTCCGTGACGAGAAGGTCGTGGTGTTCAAGAAGAAAAAGCGCAAAGGCTACCGGGTAAAGCGCGGACATCGTCAGTCGTACACGAAGGTGCAGATTACCAACATTGCCGTGTAGGGAGTTCGTCCATGGCTCACAAAAAAGGTGTAGGAAGTTCACGCAACGGGCGTGACAGCAACGCGCAGCGCCTCGGCGTCAAGCGCTTCGGTGGCGAGCTCGTCAGCGCGGGGAGCATCATCGTCCGGCAGCGGGGGACCCGGTTCGAACCCGGCGTCAACGTCGGCATCGGCGGCGACGATACGCTGTTCGCGAAGGCGGACGGCATCGTCCAGTTCAAAAAATACAGCAAGGCGAGAAAAGTCGTCAGCGTCGTGCCGAAGGCCTAGCGCCTTCCCAGGCCGGAACGGTCGGACGATTCCTCAAGGCTTCTCTGTGTAACCAGTCCCGTCGAGCATCCGGCGGGACTTTTTCTTTTGTTCCCGGTGTTCATATCTCCACACGTCATCCGGAGACCACAATGAAGATTACCGTTATCGGTGCAGGCAACGTGGGGGCAACCACGGCACAGCGTATCGTCGATAAACAACTTGCCAACGAAGTCGTCCTCGTCGACGTCCTCGAAGGGATCCCGCAGGGAAAAGCGCTCGATATGTATGAAGCCACCCCTGTTGAGAAAAGCGACGTCAAGGTGGTCGGCAGCAACGGGTATGAAGCCACGGCGGGATCCGATCTCGTCGTCATTACGGCCGGGATCGCGCGCAAGCCGGGGATGAGCCGCGATGATCTCATGAATACCAACAGCGGGATTGTCAAAAGCTGCACCGCCGCAAGCGTGGCCGCCTCGCCACAGGCCGTGCTGATCGTGGTCTCCAATCCTCTGGACGTGATGGCGTACGTCGCACTGAAGGTCAGTCGATTCGACCGGAAACGCGTCATCGGCATGGCAGGTGTGCTGGATTCCGCGCGGTTCCGCTCCTTCATTGCGGAAGAGCTCAAGGTATCGATCGAAGACGTAAATGCGTTTGTCCTCGGAGGCCACGGCGACTCCATGGTCCCCCTCCCGCGGTACTCAACCGTCGCCGGGATTCCCATCACCGAACTCATGAGCAAGGAAACGTTGGACCGGATCGTCAAGCGCACGCGCGATGGTGGAATCGAGATCGTCAACTACCTGAAAACTGGAAGCGCCTACTATGCGCCGTCGTCGGCAACGGTGGCGATGGTCGAGTCCATCGTGAAGAACAAACACCGCATTCTCCCCTGCGCCGTGTATCTCCAGGGTGAGTACGGCCTCCACGACACCGTCGCCGGCGTGCCCGTGAAGCTCGGGTCGCGCGGCATCGAAGAGATCGTCCAGATCAAATTGAACCCTGACGAGCAGGCGGCGCTGGAAAAATCTGCAAACGACGTGAAGCAATCGATCGGAAAGCTCTCGTTGTGACGCGTTGCAGAAGTCGATCGTCCACCATCATACGGCGGGCGTTCCTCCAGGGAATGTCCGCCGTCGTTGTGCTGTTCCTCTTTGCCCTCCCCGGTCCGACCGGTTGCCGGGAAAATCCTCCCGTCGCCCCCCCGAGCGCGCCGCCCTCTTTCGCGTTCCGATGGAGCGTCGGCGACCGCATGACCTTTGACACGTGGGCGCTCGACAGCAACGGCTACAGCATTACCAGCAGCAAATGTGTGAGCTCCCGGAGGGTCATCGCTACGGGCGTGCAATTCCAGGGGCGAGACAACGTCGACATCATGCTTGACAGCATAGCGATCCCGGGAAAACCGTTCCGCGGTGACACGGTGTATCTCTCGCAAACATCGACGGGCGATCTCTGGCAATACGGTCTGCTTTCCTCGCTCGGCAGGCGGTACGGAGAAGGCGCTGCAGCCCCGCAATGGGAGCTCATTGCCCCTCTCTCAGGGAGCACGACATCGTGGACGGTGGGTTACGCGGATACGACGGGACCGGTGCTGGGGAGTATAACCGCGGAGAGCTCGTACTTCTCGGTGGTGATCGGAGGAGTGAATTTTGTGTACCAGACGGATCGCGTCGACCTGTCAGGCCTGACCGTGGGAGAATCCTTCTGGATCGCAACCGTGCCGCCGGTGTTCGCGGCGTTCGTCGAATCGTCCACGCCGGCGTCGGAGGGCCTCTACCGCCTTCTGACGAGCGCGCAGCTTGCCGCCTATTGACCGGTCATCCCTTCCCGGTATCGAGCCACAGCCGTACCTGCATCCCCTTCTTGATCGGCTCGAACTCCACCTTGTCCATGAGCGTGCGCATGAGGAAAATCCCGCGCCCGCTCTCTTTCATCAGGTTGCGCTTCGAAAGAGGGTTCTTAATCTTCTCCGCATTGAATCCGCTCCCTTCGTCCGTCACGAGAAAGAGGAGCCAGCCCGGGAGGATCTCACACACAATGGCGACCTTTTTCTTCTCATCGGATTTGTTCCCGTGAACGATGGCATTGTTTACCGCCTCTGTCAGCGACACCATGAGCTTGTGCATCTGGATCTCGTCGAGGTGCACCGCATGGTTCACCTTCTTTAGGAAGTTCTCCACCTTGCCGATGTTCTTCGGAGAGCTGGCAATGGACATCCTGTACACGGGCTGTGAGGCGTTCACGGAAAGCATTCCTAGAAATTGTAGAGAAGAGTGAGCGTCAACGAGGGGAGCCCCCGCACCGAACCATCGGTCTGTCTGCGGTTCTCGTACCATCCCCGGAAGTCGACAACACTGTGCGGACCGGGATACCAGAGCACACTACATGTCGGTCCAAGGCTGCGCAGGTAGGAATCCACCGACTTGCCGTTTTCGTCGTACACATAACGCACCTGGGAGAAGAAACGCAAGCCCACCGCAAACATCAAGGTGGGCAAGGGGCTGAATCGGACCTGTCCGGAGACTGTCTTGTCAACATAAGAATTCTCCAGCCGTTCCGTGAATTGGTCCCAATTCAATTGACCGCGTTCATATAGCTTCAAATAGGCGAAAAAATCAAGGCCGATCCGGTTGGTCAGTTCCATACTCGTCGAATCGATCCAGCCAAACTGCCGGTAGGTATAGCTCTGCACCGAGGAATTGGACTGTTCGAAATCATAGACGGTGTAGCTTGCCAGAACCTCGAATCCGTTCGTTGTCCGGAAGAACCAGGCCGGCCGGTACTCCATGATCGGTGTCAACCGGAGAACCCGGTTGATATTGTTGTTGGCACTTCTGTCCGAAAGAAGATATACCAGATGGCTCACCGTGCCTTCAAGGGTCACGCCCAACGTAAAGATCGGTGAAATCCGATGGAGGGTTCCCACCGATGCCGTGACAAGCAGCTCGTCCCTGTCCTCATCGTTCAGATTGCTCGGTGTATCGTACCGGAGCAGACTGGCACGTCCGCTGACTGAGACCTCGTCTGACCAGGAAAGTGGCAGGAACGCGTGCCCGGAGATTTCATTCTGGCTGGCCAGGTTGTTCTTCGATTGCTCCTGCTGGGTCCGGTCCGTAAGCAGGGGCCCGATCGTCTGTTCAGGCGCAGATAGGACGTTGTGCAGTTCATCCCGCTCGTAATGTCCGAAGCGCACGGAGGCGGATGAACGGCCTTCCAAGGGTCGCCAGGACGTTTCCAGGTACGTATCGAGGTTGAACTCATCGACACGCGTGTCGAATGCGTCGTGCGGTCGCAGGCCCTCGCCGTACAGCAGCAGCTTGTCGAGCTGGTGCGAGATCACCGAGACGTATGCCGTTGCCTTGATCGTCGGCGAGAAATTGTACCCGAGGAGGTTCACGAACTGCACATAGGTTTCCTGCCTGCTCTCGATGCTGGAATCCGGCGCATAAAATTCCCGGCGTAACTGGTATACAGCCACTTCCATGCTGTCATTCGAGTACGAACCGAATGATCTCTCCACGCCGGCCTGCAGGTTGTTGTCCACCAATTGACGCGGTGAGAGCCGGTCAAAATGCAGTTGGCCGTTCCCCTTCACCAGATACCCGTCTTCGTCGATCGTGTGCAGCGTTGCGAGGAGCTGGTACGACGGTCCGCGATCACGAAACCCCGATTGATTGTCCCAGCGGTATCCCGCCGAGGGAGAAATCTCGAGCGCAGGGATCGGCGTGTAGAGGAGACCGGCGAGAGTGGAATGCATCGACGCCGCACTCAGACCGATGCCACGGCTGTCGGTAAAGATGAAGGAATTCCACCGGCCCGTCGCCGCGAGAGGACCGGCGATCGGGACCGTCAGCGACACTGACGCCTGCTGTTGATTGCTTTGCAGGCGCTGCGTGGGATCCGAAGCGAGCTGCACAACGGTGGCGCCGTATTGCTCTTTAATATTCGCCCGGATGCCGGCAAAGGATGTATCGAGGAAAAGCCTCCCGTTCCACGTGAAGATATCCAGGTTGCGGTCCATGAGGACGCTGCTGGCGTTGCGCGGTAGGAGAGAATCAGCGGTCGTGGGGAGGGGCGAATTCTCGGGACGGGAATATTCCTGGCTTTGCGCAAGGGACCCGATCACGCCGAGGCAAGCAGCGAGGCTCAGCATGCGGATGAGCAGGCGCTCAGTGGATCGACGCCCGATCGCCGCGAGAGGGCACATGCACTTCTCCAAAGCCGAGGTTTTGGATTCCGCCTGCGAGCTTTTCCGATTGGTCGGGATCCCCGTGAACGATGTAGATCTGCTTTAGTTTCTTCTTGTCGAACTTGCCGATATAGCCGAGCAGTTCATTCCTGTCGGCGTGGCCGCTGAACGAGTTGAGGACCACAACCTCCGCCTTGAGTTCGTGCGGTTCCCCGAAGATGTTGACGACCGGCTGCCTCAGGACAAGCTTTTTGCCGAGAGTGTTTTCCGCCTGATACCCTGCGATGATGACCATGTTCCGCGGGTCTTCAATGCTGTTGGCCAGGTGATGGACAATGCGGCCGTTGTCGCACATCCCCGACGCGGCAATCACGATAAAGGGCCCGGGGCGATCGTTCAACTCCTTGGAATGCTCGACGTCGCGAATATACGTCAGGCGCTCGAACCCGAACGGATCGTTATTTGTTGGAGCATGGAGGATCGCGAGCGCCTCCTGGTCGTAGCACTCCGGATGTTTGCGGAACACATCGGTGACATTGACCGAGAGGGGGCTGTCGACAAAAACCGGGAGATACGGGATCTTCCCGTCGACGCTGAGATTGTGCAGCGTGTACACGATCTCCTGCGTGCGCCCGACGGAAAATCCCGGGATGATGATTTTGCCCCGCCGTTCCGCCGCACGGAGAATGGGTTCCAGAAGCTGGTTCTGCATCTCCTCAACCGGGGCATGGAACCGTCCGCCGTAGGTGCTTTCCGTAACGAGAACATCAGCGTCGTTGCCGATGAACACCGGATCGCGGAGTATGGGGAGGCCGAACCGTCCCAGATCCCCGGTGAAGGCAAGCTTGGTGGTCGACCCGTTTTCGCGAAGCGTGAGCATGAGCGAAGCCGATCCGAGAATGTGGCCGGCATCTTCGTAGCGGCACGAGATCCCTTCGGTCACGTCGAAAGGCGTACTGTAATTGATCCCCCGGAGCAGCGGGAGTGTCTCTTCGACATCCTCTTGCGTGTAGAGGGGCGTCACCGGCGGCAGCCATTTCTTCCGGTGTTTCTTGTTGATGAACTCCGCGTCCCGTTCCTGGATGAAGGCGCTGTCGCGCAGCATCACGCCGAGAAGGTCTTCGGTGGCTTTTGTGCAAAACACCGGACCACGGTAACCTTTTCTGACAAGGCCGGGCAGATTTCCGGTATGGTCGATATGGGCGTGGGACAACACCACCGCATCGATCGCATCGGCCTCAAAAGGGAATTCACTGTTGATGCGTCGCGCTTCGTCCCGGTGACCCTGGAAGAGGCCGCATTCGAGGAGAATGGTCCGGTTGCCGGCGCGGAGGAGATGCATGGAGCCGGTCACTGTTCGCGCCGCGCCCTGGAATTCGATTTCCATCGCTTCACTCCTCGCGGGTTGCGCGTTTCCCCCGCATCCTGGCTTGAATGACAATTCCCAGGGCGGCGAGGAGCACGATAAGAGCGTAGGAGTGTTGGAGATGAATTCCCTGCGCGATCAAGGTGGCCCCGATACAGGAGGAAATAATGATGAGGGCCCAGTCGAACAGCAGGTGGACGAGCAGGGCGCCGAGGATGCCCGCGAGGACGAACACCAGCCAGAGCATGCTGCCGGCGACGTGAAAGATCGCCTCGGCATAGTTCATCGCGAGAAAGCCCGTTGCAGCGAACCCGGCAACACTGATGGCGATCTTCTGGGCGAAGATCGCCAGCACGCCGCCGGCGAGACCGAAGAGTGCGCCGATGATCAAGGCGGAGTTTTCCGATTCGACGCCGAGAAAGACGGGCGCGTAGGTGAAGCCTAGAACAAAGCCCGCCGCGGCGACGAAGAGCCAGAAGAGCTTTCGCCCGAGAATCAACAACAGTGCCCCGAGGACGAGAATTACGGTCGTGGTCATGGCAATGGGAGCAAGGGGGATTCGGACGGTCCCGGTCGTCGATCAACGGTCAGCAACGAAGGGAATGCCTTCCGATGTCGACCGGCCCGTCGCGCGCGTCGGCGACTGTCGACGTTGCCGGGCGCGCGTGTGAAGATGAGATGCTCTTCAACGCATTGCGCTGTCAACGGAGGTGATGTAGATATCACAATCCCTGCACCGTGTGCTCCGTTCGCGCGCGTCATGTGAAGGGTGCATCCAGCAAGGGACATCGGTCGCCCCGTCGTCAGGGATGCACGTTGGATGTGCGTTGTGTGTCGTCGTGGCCAGATGACCCCGGAGCGTCTCAAGGGTGAACTGGCGGGAATGAATGACTTCTCGTATGCGCCGTACTCGATCAAGCTCGTCCTGGGCATACCGCCGGTGCCCGGAAGCACGACGCAATGGGATGATCAAACCGTGATATTCGTACAGGCGAAGCGTCGGAATCGAGATCCCCAAAACGTCAGCCGCTTCCCCAATCGAATAGGTCGCGTGTTCTGTCATGGTTGCCATGGAAGTTCGCCTCAAGGGAAAAATGAATCCGTTGGAACGATGCTTGCCACGACCATCAAATCACTGATACGCGACCTTTGATCCGCCCTCACCTCACCGGTCAACTCCACGATATGCGTTGATCAGACCGTCAGTCGGGTAATTCAGCGAACCGCATTGAGGTATGGTATGGTTCTATAATGTTGCCGAGCTCGGAGACCTCTTCGTTACCTAATCACGAGTCGCTTTTCTATTTATCGCTTCACCGCCCATGCTTCGCGGAACACCTCCCGAATAGGAGACTTCCGTGAAACCGAGACTTGAAGAAAAATACTACATTCTTAAGGAACTGTCAATGGATTTCCCCGATCTCTCCGCATTTGGTCTTACATATGTTGATCTCTACGACTCTCAAGTGTTGGAAAAACTAACAATACAGTTCCATGAATACGTGCACACCCGAAATCCCTCTCTTCATGCGCGTTTCGGCCATTACCAGGCCCTACGCGGGGCTGAAATGTCACCCCCGGAGGTTTCTTCCCTCCTTGAGGAGATGGCAGAAGAGCTCAGCTCGTTCATCGGCAATCTGTTCGGCATAATGGAACAACTTCAGGTGGAGCGTGATCGGTCCGCCCGCGAGAAAGCCATTTTCGAATGCCGAAGAGAGTTCTTTGTCCGTCGCGTCCTCAAGAAATATTCGAAAGAAGTATCCCTACAATTTGATCGATCGGAGCTCTCCTCGGCGGTTCGTTCATTGTTCGAGCAAATTGCCACCCCACCCTACAACGATCCGGAACTTGAGGCTGCAACTGCAATCCTTCAGTTCCTCGACCATGAGCGCTACATAAAAGTCGGACTACCGGCCGAGTCGGTCGAGCACATTGGCGCGCTTGTGAGCCGGTTGAGGAGCGCAGATTGGAACTTTGTCGATCTTCCAAGCACTGAGGACGAGCCATCGATCCGGCAGTTCCTCACCGAGATCATGAGTCTCTTCGAACGGTGGCTTGCTGCGGCATTCCATCAGCGGGACCCGGAGTGCAGTTCCTGGACCATGCTTCACGTTCCATCGGCGCTCGACTTCAATCACCTCGTCCAGTTCGAACGCGAGGGCAACCATGACGGCACAACGATCGTCGGCAATCCCGAGCACTTTCGCCGGCGCAACGGCTTCGATCTTACCGATGCGCGCTTTGACGAACGCCATGCGGACGGCGAGGTCGACTATTGTATCCTTTGCCACAAGCGTGAGAAGGACAGTTGTTCCCATGGATTTATGGATGGGTCGTCTTTCAAGCACAATCCTCTCGGGTATGAGCTCAAGGGATGCCCCCTTGATCAGAAAATCTCCGAATCTCACGAGTTGAAATCGAAAGGTGATGTCCTTGGCGCTCTCGCTCTGATTATGATGGACAACCCGATGCTGCCGGGCACAGGGCATCGCATCTGCAACGACTGCATGAAGGGTTGCATTTATCAGAAGCAGGATCCGGTCAATATCCCGCAAGTGGAGACTCGCATTCTCACCGATGTCCTCTCTCTGCCGTGGGGCTTTGAAATTTACTCGCTTCTGACGCGGTGGAATCCCCTCAAGATTGATCGACCGTACGCTCTTCCATTCAATGGCATGAAGATCCTGATTGTCGGGATGGGTCCGGCCGGCTATACCCTCGCGCATTACTTCCTGAACGAAGGATTCGGGGTTGTCGGGATCGACGGACTGAAAATCGAGCCTTTGTCCGAAGCATTCTTTTTTCCCGACGGCTCGCCGCGGCCCATTCGGAATTTCGGGGAGATTCAAAAGAAACTCAGCGAGCGCTCGATGGCAGGCTTCGGCGGTGTCTCGGAGTACGGGATCACGCCACGGTGGGACAAGAATTTCCTGACGGTCATCCACCTTACCCTGCTCCGTCGTCGGCACTTCGCGCTGTTCGACGGCGTGCGATTCGGCGGGACGTTGACGATCGACGATGCCTGGAACTACGGGTTCGATCACGTCTGCATTGCTGCGGGAGCGGGGAAGCCGACGTTTGTGCACATGAAGAACAACATGATCCGCGGAATCCGGAAGGCGAGTGATTTTCTGATGGCCCTGCAGCTCACGGGTGCCGGCAAGAAGGATTCCCTGGCGAACCTTCAGGTTCGCCTTCCCGCGGTCGTAATCGGCGGTGGCCTGACGGCAATCGATGCGGCGACCGAGTTGATGGCCTATTATCCGGTCCAGGTGTCGAAGATCAAGGAACGATTCGACATCCTGGCATCGGAACAGGGCCGCGACGCAGTGCTCGCGACGTTCGATCCCGAAGAGCGCGGGATCCTCATGGAATTTCTTTCGCACGCCGAGTCGATTGACGCGGAGCGGTCTCGCGCGACAGCCGCCGGAGAACAGCCTGCGTTTATTCCGCTCCTCAGGCAATGGGGCGGAGTCACGATTTTGTATCGCAAGTCGATCAACGACTCACCGGCGTACCGTCTGAATCATGAAGAGATCATCAAGGGACTCGAAGAAGGGATCGCCTTCAAGGAAAAGATGAGCCCCGTCGAAGCGGTGCCCGACAGCTTCGGTGCGCTGCAGGAACTGATCTTCGAAGAAATGGAGTTGATGGGCGGGAGATGGAAATCCTCCGGCCGGCACGTGCATGTGCCCGCGCGGACGGCGATTATCGCCGCCGGCACGGTGCCAAACATCATGTACGAACGGGAGCATCCGGGGACATTCGATCTCGATGCCAACGAGGAGTATTTCCTCGCCCACCGCCTGCAGGAGGGCGTGCTTGTGCCCAGTCCCAATGATCCGGAGGCGTTCTTCGCCTCCCATCAATCGTCTGACGGTAGAACCGTATCGTTCTACGGTGACAATCACCCGGCGTATGCTGGGTCCGTCGTGAAAGCCATGGCTTCTGCAAAGCATGGATACCGGCACGTCGTGAAGTCTCTCGAATCCCGCCGTGCCGCGACCTTGCGCCATGATGACGCCGGAGCTGAGCAGGAATGGCGACGCTTTCGCGATCTTCTCTCCGATGATCTTCAGGCGCGTGTCGTCCGGGTGAACAAGCTCACACCCACGATCACGGAGATCGTTGCACGGGCGCCGAAGGCGGCGCGGGAATTTCACCCGGGACAGTTCTATCGTCTGCAGAATTATGAAGCCGATTCTCGACGGATTGAGAACTCTCTCCTCATGATGGAAGGGATTGCGCTCACCGGTGCGTGGGTCGATCCCGGGAAAGGGGAGATCGGCATGATTGCGCTAGAGGTCGGGGCGAGCTCGCGGATGAGCTCGATGCTCGCACCCGATCAGCGCATCGTCGTCATGGGTCCGACCGGCACGCCGACGGAAATCGGCGGGAAGGAGACGGTCCTTCTGCTCGGCGGCGGGTTGGGGAACGCCGTTCTGTTCTCGATTGGCCGCGCGTTCAGAGAGAAGGGTGGACGGGTGATCTATTTCGCCGGGTATAAGAAACAGGAGGACTTCTTCAAGCGAGAATGGCTCGAAGCGGCATCGGACGTCCTCGTGTTCAGCGTCGACGGCGGTTCACCGATTCCGACACACCGGGCGCAGGACCGGACGTTTGTCGGCAATATCGTCCAGGCCGCCGTGGCGTATGCCACGGGGAAACTCGGTCCCGTGCCGATTCCCCTGCATGAAGCCACGCGTGTCATCGCGATCGGATCGGACAGGATGATGGCTGCGGTGAAGAACGCGCGGGGACGGGAGCTCAAACCGTTTGTGAATGCGCACCACATCGGGATCGCTTCGATCAATTCGCCGATGCAGTGCATGATGAAGGCGATCTGCGCCCAGTGCCTCCAGCGGCATGTGGATCCGGCGACCGGAGTCGAAGAGTTCGTGTTTTCTTGTGTGAACCAGGATCAGCCGATGGATCACGTCGATTTCGTCAACCTCAATGCCCGACTGCGTCAGAACACCGTCATGGAGAAACTCTCCAACCTCTGGCTTGAACATTTGCTGCAACTTTCTCCCGTCGGCGACTGTTAATGT
This sequence comes from Bacteroidota bacterium, assembly GCA_035506295.1. Taxonomy (GTDB): domain Bacteria; phylum Bacteroidota; class Ignavibacteria; order UBA10030; family UBA6906; genus DATJPR01. The sequence goes on from DATJPR010000265.1 coordinate 27,288, forward strand.
GCTATCGTCGAATATGCATTGAAGGGAGGGTGCATCACATGCTGAAGATGCTACGGTACGCGGTCGCGGTCGTTTTGATCGGTCTTTCGTGCCCTGCAGGGGCGCAAATCCTTTTCACGGCGTCTCTCAACGGATCGCAGGAGACCCCTGCCGATACGTCGAAGGGGCAGGGTACACTCTGGGCCGTTTTGAGCCCGGATATGTCGACGCTGACATTTCGCCTGACATTCGCGCATCTTACAGCCGCGGCAACGGCAATGCATTTCCACGTCGCCCCCACCGGGGTTGCCGGCGGCGTTGTGTTCCCCATCTCGTTTACGGGAAACACCGTTGCTGGGACGTGGTCCAATGTCCCCGACACCATCATCCAGCATCTTATGAATGGTGAAGTGTATGTCAATGTCCATTCAAGCAAATATCCTGGTGGAGAGATACGCGGCCAGCTGACACTCGCCCCGGGAATGGGATTCACGATCAGCGCTGACCAGTCACAGGAAACGCCGCCGACCGGATCGGGCGGCACGGGGACAGGATTCGCGTATATCGACAGCCAGGGGACGCGATTGACGTATGCCATCACCGTGGCCGGACTGAGCGATACGGTGACCGCCTCGCATTTCCATTCAGCGCCCGTCGGCATTGCGGGTCCGGTGGTTCATCCCATTTCCTTTACCGATAGTTCTTCGTCAGGCGGGTGGACCGGCTTCGTGGACAGTATCTACGGCGGCCTTGCGAGAAGCGGACTCTACTTTAACATCCATACAAAGACGCATCCGGGAGGCGAGATCCGCGGGCAGTTGATGTCCGTGACAGGAGAGCGCTTCACGATCGCTCTTGACGGGACCCAGGAAACGCCGCCGAACGCCGCTCCCGGCCAGGCGACAGCATGGGTAATTCTCAGTCCGGATGGATCGACGCTTCTCTATCGTGCGACGTTTGCCGAATTGACCGGCCCAGTGACGGGTTCGCACTTCCACACAGGCGCTCCCGGAGTGGGCGGACCGGTGGTGCACCCGTTCACGGCAACGTCGAACACTGTCACCGGAACCTGGTCTTCTCCCGCTGACAGCATTCTGCGAAACCTCTTTCAAGGGGATGTGTATATGAATTTCCATACTTCCGCCCACCCCGGCGGGGAGATTCGTGGACAGCTCATGCCGGCATCCGCCATTGAGCTGATCATGGGATTGAGTTCGTCGCAAGAGTCGGGCGTTTCGACTTCCGGCACCGGGACAGGGTATGCGTTGCTTGACAGTCTCGCGCACAAGTTGACCTATCGCGTGACGATTGCATCCCTCAGCGACACATTGACCGCTGCGCACTTCCATTTCGGCGCGCCCGGCATCAGCGGCCCGGTTGTTGAACCTGTAAGCTTCACGGATAGCACGTCCTCGGGAGTGTGGATTGCAGGGTCTCCTTCTCTGGATGTGCCCAGTCTCATGAAGGGGATGTACTACTTCAACGCACACACGAAGGCACATCCCGCCGGCGAGATCCGCGGACAGGTGCTCTTCATGCCATCGATCCTGACATCGGTACCGGTCGCGGCCGGCTCGACGCCTCGGAGGTTTACCCTTGCTCAAAACTACCCGAACCCGTTTAATCCAGCCACAGTCATCCAATACACGATCGCAGGAAACGGAGGTCAGGCGTCAGGGGTCAGTGATGTACGGCTTGCGGTGTATGATGTTCTCGGCCGACAGGTGGCGGAGCTTGTGCATGAGCGGCAAGCGCCCGGGACATATCGCGTCAGCTTCGACGGAACGAGATTGGCGAGCGGCGTGTATTTCTATCGCCTCTCGGCGGACAATCTCATGACGACGCGCTCGATGCTGTTGTTGAAATGAAGAGAGGAGATCTCCACCTGATGCGGCAGCTCGGCATTTGCTTCACGGTTGTTCTCCTGACATTTCTGATCAGCGCATGCCGGGACATGGGGACGAGCCCGTTCGCTGTGCAACAGGCGCCACCGCCCCCGCCGCAAGTCGACACTGTTTCGTTCAGCAGGGATATATTGCCGGTGCTCGAAAATTACGGGTGCACAAGCTGTCACGGAGGGACGGCGGGCTTGACGGTGGGAACAGTCGCGGGTCTTCTGGCGGGCGGCTTGCATGGACCGGCAATCGTTCCCGGTGACGCGGCATCGAGCAACATCGTCAAGAAGATTTCTCCGAATGCGCCGTTCGGGGACAGAATGCCGCAAGGTGGACCGTACCTTGATGCGGCGACAATACAGCTGTTTGTCAACTGGATCAATCAGGGGGCGAAGAACAATTAGGCAGCGGTACGGTGAGTATTCGTAGCAGCAATGTGATTGGAGACAGAGGGGAGAGGCAAAACGGCGAGCTTGACGCTCGCCGTTTTGATTTTCACGCGGCTTCAGGAAAGGATCAGACAGCCGGCTTCTGAGGAGGCGTGTACGAAGGCGGCGGGGTTGCGCCGGGTTTCGGTTTCCAGATCGCATAGCCGATGAGGCCGCCCAGCAGGCCGAAAATGGTGTCAATGACCAGCGACGACACCAACGAAATGATCCACAGCCCTCCGCCCATCGCCATGCTCCGCTCCATCTGGTCGAACGCCTCGGGAGGAATGCGGCTCCGGTACTGATCCATGAACGAGAGCAGAAGCTGCTTGCTGACATCGCCGAACGCGGCCAGGATCGCAGCGCTGATTGCCGATCCGATGAGGGCACCGAACACGCCGGCGAGCGCCCCGAGCTGCACAGCATCACCGCTGGTAAGCGGCGGATGACCTTCGGTCAGATCCTTCTTGTAGAAGAACACCGCCATCGCCCCGCCGATCATCACGCCCGCACAACAGAGACAATTCAAAAGGTTCAAACCAGGGACGGCGGAAATGACCGCAATAACGATACCGCCGTACAGCGCCGGCATCAAGACACTGGGTTTTGGTTGCATCGCTCAGTCCTTTGTGTTAGTAGGTGATGGTTGAACGCGGGTTCTGGTCATCAATTCCGAGCTTGCGTCGATGATGATGGGCAACAGGACAAATACCGCAATGATCCCGAAGAACGCGCCGGTGAAGACGCGGGTTACGGACGAGCTTTCATGAACATTGAGCAGCGAGAGGGCGACGTCGACCACCATCGGCACAACCGCCGCAAGAAGCCAGGAGCGTCCGGCGCCGACGCGGCTGGTGATGGAGCGAAACAGGGGGTAGACAAGAAGTCCGGCGAAGAACGAAAAATAGATTGAGGTGCAACGCATGCAGACACCCGTCTTCTCGCCTGCGATATGGAAGCTGTGACTATCGATCTGATTGCAAATCGGGTGAAAGAACGCGTACAGGAACGCTGAGACGCCCGTCCATCGGCCGCCATGCAGCAACGGGGCCGCGACGATCGCGAGACACCAGAGCAATACCCCCGCGAGAAGAGCAACGTAGACTCTTTGCGAGAGCATGCGGTGGACGCGGCGATCGTCGGAGTCGAACATGACGGCAACAGGGGAAGAGGAGAAGTGCTTGATCGAACATAGGGGAATTGCCGACGATATGCAAGGCGGAGATGGATTGAAAGAGAGACGGATTTGGATTATAATGGAACCGAATTCATTCTCCCCCTCATCCTCGATCTGGAGAGCGCGTGCCCGAACAGTTATCCTTCCGCGTTGCACTCGTGCAAATGAAAGTCGGCGGCGACGCGGGGAAGAACCTTGCAGCCGCTGCAGAGTCCATCGCAGACGCTGCGCGCAAGGGGGCCGATGTTGTGTGTCTCCCCGAGCTCTTCGCTTCACCGTACTTCTGTCAGGTGGAAGACGTCCGGCACTTTGGCCTCGCGGAACCGCTGCCTGGGCCAACGACTGACCGGCTGGCCGCTGTTGCCCGCAAAGAAAAGATCGCCGTGATCGTTCCCGTGTTCGAGCGCCGCGGCGCCGGCGTGTACCACAATTCCCTTGCCGTCATCGACAAGACGGGGGATGTGGTCGGCATCTACCGCAAGATGCACATCCCGGATGATCCGGCCTACTACGAAAAGTTCTATTTTACACCGGGCGATCTTGGTTTCAGAACGTTCGACCTCTCTGTGGGTCGAATCGGAACGATGATCTGTTGGGACCAATGGTTCCCCGAGGGGGCTCGCCTCACGGCGCTCCAGGGAGCTTCAGTTCTCTTCTATCCTACGGCGATCGGTTGGCATCCGCATGAAAAGGAGCAGTTCGGGACGGCACAGCGTGAAGCGTGGAAGACGGTCCAGCGGGGGCATGCGGTCGCCAACGGTATCTATGTGGCAGCCGTGAACCGCGTCGGACTTGAAATCCCGGACCATGGCGGCCCGGGGATCGAATTCTGGGGCTCCTCCTTCATCTGCGATCCGCAAGGAGTGATCATCGCCGAGGCGCCGTCGGACAAGGAGGAGCTGCTGATCGGCGACATCGACCTTCACCATCTTGAAGAAGTGAGGAAGAACTGGCCGTTCCTCCGCGACCGGCGAATCGATGCCTATCAGCCGATCACCGAGCGGTATCTTGACAAGGACCGCGGGCGATGACACCTGCGTCCCCAACGGGTTTCCGCCTTGCGGCAGAATGGGAACCTCACGAGGCAACATGGATCGGGTGGCCGGAAAACACCACCGATTGGCCGGGGAGATTCGCGCCGATCCCCTGGGTCTATTCCGAGATCGTCAAGAAAATCGTTGAAGCAGAGATCGTCCGGATCATCGTCCGTGACCGCGCTCGGCAGGCTTCGGCTGAACGCGTGCTGCGAAGGGCAGGGGTCAGTCTCGAGAAGGTGGAGTTTTTTCGCTTTCGCACCGACCGTGGCTGGACGAGAGATTCAGGCCCCATGGTTGTCCACTGCGACGATTGCGCCGAAGGAGTCGCAGTCCTGAACTTCCGTTTCAACGCGTGGGCGAAATATCCGGACTGGAAAAATGATATCAAGACGCATGTCCGTGTTGCGCGCGCGCTTGAGGTGGAGCATTTCACTCCTATCCATAACGGCACGCCCGTGGTCCTCGAAGGGGGGGCCATCGACACCAATGGGTTGGGCACTCTCCTGACCACGGAGGAATGCCTCCTCGATCAATCCGTTCAAGTACGAAACCCCGGCTTTACGCGGGCCGACATGGAGGAAGTCTTCGGGAAATGGCTGGGCGTCAGGAATGTGATCTGGCTGGGGAAGGGAATTGCCGGTGATGATACCCATGGCCACGTCGACGACCTTTGCCGCTTTGTGAATCCGACGACGATCGTACTATGCTCCGAATCGCATGAGCGCGATCCGAACCACCCCATCCTTCGCGAGAACAAAGAACGCCTGCTCTCCGCGAAACTTGAGAACGGCGCAACGCCAACGGTGGTTGATCTCCCCATGCCAGCACCGCTTGTGTTCGACGGCATGCGGCTTCCTGCCAGCTATGCGAATTTCTACATCGCGAACGCCGCAGTCCTGGTCCCCACCTTCAATGATCCGAACGACAGATGTGCGCTGGGAATACTCTCGGAACTGATACCCGACCGTCCGGTAATCGGCATTCACGCCGTGGATCTTGTGTGGGGGTTGGGGACGCTGCACTGCATGACGCACGAACAACCGGCTAGGGCCAAGCTATGAGTAGGAAGTAAGACGTAGGAGGTAGGAAGAAAAAGGAAAGCGAGAAACCTCCAAGGTCAATCTTCGTACAAAAGATGTTGTGGTGTTCACATGCTGGCTCGCCCATCATAGTTATCATCATTCTGTAGATCACCCGAGATTCAAAGGAGGCCCCACCATGCGCAAGCATGCTATCTTTGCGACGTTTATCGTCGCGCTGCTGTCTTCGCTCGCCATCGGCCAGGAAAATCCGCTCTGGCTCCGCTATCCTGCGATTTCTCCGGACGGCGGCACGATATTGTTTGAATATAAAGGTGACATCTATTCCGTCTCCTCGAAGGGAGGAACGGCGGTACCCCTCACCATCAGCGAGTCCTACGAGTATGCGCCGGTGTGGAGCCACGATGGGAAGAGCGTCGCATTCGCGTCAGACCGCTATGGAAACTTTGACGTCTTTGTGATGCCCTCGAGCGGGGGCGAAGCGAAGCGGCTCACCTTCCACTCGGCACGGGAAATTCCGAGCAGCTTCACGGCCGACGACAAGGCCGTTCTCTTCGCTGCATATCGACAGGAGCTTGCAACGAACGCCCAGTTCCCCGTCGGACTGATGACGCAGCTCTACAGCGTTCCCGTCACCGGGGGACGTGTGTCGATGGTCCTGCCGGTGCCCGCACTCGACGCGACGCTGGACGCGAAGGGCGACAAGCTGATTTATCACGACATCAAGGGCTATGAGAGCGACTGGCGGAAACACCACACGTCGTCGGTAACGCGCGATGTCTGGGTGTACGATTTCAAGACGAAGCAATACACGCAGCTCACCCGGTTCGCCGGGGAAGACCGCAATCCTGTATTCGATGCCAACGACAACGACTTCTATTATCTCAGCGAGCAGAGTGGATCCTTCAACATCTTCAAAAGCTCGCTGGCAGATCCCACGAAGCAGACGGCGCTTACGCACTTCACCAGGAACCCGGTGAGATTCCTTACCCGCGCGAAAGACAATACGCTCTGCTTCGATTACGACGGGGAAATCTACACGATGCAGCCTGGAGGTGAGCCGCGGAAGGTCTCAATCCGGGTGGACGTTGACGGACGGAACACCATCGACAAGATCGTCCCTGTGAATGAAGGCTTCACCGAAGCGAAATTGTCGCCGAATGGAAAAGAATTCGCCTACATCTTCCGCGGCGAGATCTTCGTGTCCAGCATGGAAGGAGGCATCACCAAACGGATCACGAACACGCCGTGGCAGGAACGGAGCGTCAGCTTCAGTCCGGACGGCCGGTCGCTCGTGTACGCCGCGGAAAAGGACAGCAACTGGGACGTCTATCGTGTCTCAATCGTGAGGAAGGAAGAGCCGTATTTCTATGCCTCGACCATTCTCAAAGAAGAGACGGTGATTGCCACTCCCGCCGAAGAATACCAACCGGCGTACTCCCCCGACGGGAAAGAGGTCGCCTACCTGGAAAACCGGGTTACCCTCAAGGTTGTCAACCTCGCAACAAAAGAAACGAGGGCCATCCTCTCGGCGGACAAGAATTATTCGTACGCTGACGGCGATCAATATTATCAGTGGTCTCCCGACGGGAAATGGTTTCTCGTGCAATTCGGCTATCCCGAGCGGATCTTTGCGCCACAGGTCGGCCTGGTGTCCGCGGACGGAAAGGGCGAGCTGCACAATCTGACGATGAGCGGGTACGACAATGTCATGCCCAAATGGGTTCTTGACGGAAAGATGATGCTCTGGGGATCCGACCGCACAGGGACGCGGTCGCAGGCGGGCGATCTCTTCAGCGGCGACGTGTACGGAATGTTCTTTACAAAGGCCGCGTTCGATAGGTTCAAGCTGACGAAGGAAGAATTTGCGCTGGTGAAGGAGCAGGAGGAGAAAGCAAAGAAGGAAGCGGACGAAAAGGCGAAGGGGGAGAAGAAGGGAAAGGAATCGGCCGAGGCCGCGAAGGATACTGCCAAGAAGGATGTCGTGATTGATTGGACGGACCTGACGGAAAGGAAGGCCAAGCTCACGACACACACATCGCCGGCAAATGATTGGGTGCTCTCGAAGGATGGCGAGAAGCTGTTCTATCTGACGGTCTTCGACAAGGGAAACGACCTCTGGGTGACGGAGCTCAGGACGAAAGAGACCAAACTCTTCGCCAAGCTTGGCGCCGACAGGGCGAGCATGGAGCTCTCTTCCGACGGGAAGTTTCTCTTCCTCCTCGCCGATGGTAAAGTAATGAAGGTCGACGTCGAAAGCGGGAAGTCGGATCCTGTCAAAACCGGCGGCGAGATGGTGCTCAAGCAGGCCGACGAAAGGAACTACATCTTCGACCATGCGTGGAGGCAGTTCAAAGAGAAATTCTATGTTGCGGACCTGCAGGGGGTGGACTGGAACTATTACTATGCCGATTACAAGAAATTCCTGCCGTACATCAACAACAACTACGATTTCGCCGAGATGCTCAGTGAGATGCTGGGCGAAGTAAATGCATCCCATACCGGCTGCCGTTATCGCAGCAACCGTCCGAATTCTGACGAGACGGCAGAGCTTGGCCTGTTGTATGACTTCAGCTTTTCCGGGACGGGAGTGAAGATCGCCGAGGTGGTGCAGGGGGGGCCGGTGGACAAAGCGGCTTCGAAGATCAAGGCCGGGGATATTCTCGAGCAGATCGACGGCCAGCCGCTCACGGATGGCATCGATTTCTACCAGCTCCTGAACCGGAAGAACGGAAAGCTGACGTTGCTGTCGGTGTACGATCCGGCCTCCGATACGCGCTGGGAGGAATCGGTCAAGCCGGTCTCCTCGGGAGAAATGGGTGAGTTGCTGTACAAGCGCTGGGTCAAGCAGCGGCGTGAGGAAGTCGAGAAGCTTTCCCACGGGACCATCGGCTACATCCATGTGCGTGCGATGAACGACGAGAGCATGCGGACGGTCTTCGAGGAGGCGCTGGGACGGAACATCGCGAAGAAGGCGATCATCGTCGATACGCGGTTCAACGGCGGCGGGAACATCCACGAGCAATTGTCCGACTTCCTGAGCGGGAAAAAGTACTTCGACATCATTCCCCACGGGCAATATGTCGGGTCGGAACCACTCGACAAGTGGACCAATCCGTCGATCGTGCTGATCGGCGAGAGCAACTATTCGGATGCGCACCTGTTTCCGGTGGCCTACAAGCTGAAGGGTGTAGGGAAGACGCTCGGTATGCCGGTGCCGGGAACGGGCACGTTTGTCTGGTGGGAAACACAGATCGATCCCACGCTTGTGTACGGGATTCCGATGGGAGGCTGGAGGACGCCCGACGGCAAGTTCTGCGAGAACAATCAACTCGAGCCGGATATCAAAGTCAGGAACATGCCTGATGTGATGACGGCCGGCCGGGATCAGCAGATCGAGGCGGCGGTAACCGAGCTCATGAAATAGTGGCCACGTGACGGTCGCGACGACGACGCACAGGATCCATGAGAAAAGCCCGGAGAGAGCTCCGGGCTTTTTTCTTCCTCCACGAGAACGTTGATGGCGTGGGCAATCTTTGGTACATTGAACGACACTGGATAGTACAAGGCCCTCCACTATGCCGAATACCGGAAGTCAACATCGTACCCAGCTCGAAGGGATTGCGCGTCGGGTCATGGAAGAGCGGGGATTTCTCACCGATTTTTCTCCACAGGTGCTTGCCGAGCTCGGCAGGATCGCCGGCGCCGCGACGGGCAGCGATGCCGCGGTACGGGACCTCCGGAACCTGCTCTGGTGCTCGATCGACAACGACGACTCGCTGGATCTCGACCAGCTCTCGGTGGCCCAGCCCGCGTCAGGCGGAGCGACGCGGATTCTTGTCGCAGTTGCCGATGTCGATGCGCTGGTGAAAAATGGCTCCGCCATTGACGGACATGCAAGGCAAAATACCACGTCGGTGTATACCCCAGCCGTCATCTTCCCCATGCTGCCGGAGCGGTTATCGACGGATCTCACCTCCCTGAACGCAGACAAAGACCGGCTGGCGATCGTGTTCGAGATGGAGACTGGCGCGGACGGATCGGTCGGGGCGGCGGAGGTGTACTGTGCGACTGTCCGGAACCGTGCGAAGCTCGCTTACGACAGCGTTGCAGCATGGCTGGAGAACAGAGGCCCGGTGCCGGCGGCAATCGCAGGCGTCGCCGGATTGGCCGAGAACCTTCGGCTGCAGTACGCCGTTGCGCAGAAGATGAAGGAGATCCGGCATCAGCACGGCGCGCTCGATCTGGAGACGGTGCAGGCGCGGACGGTCTTCGAAGGCGATGCCGTCCGGGATCTGGTGCCGGAGACCAGGAACAGCGCGAAGGATATTATTGAGGATCTCATGATCTCGGCGAACGGTGTGAGCGCGAGGTTCCTGGAAGCGAAGCGCTATCCGTCGCTCAGGCGCGTGGTACGGACGCCGAAGCGCTGGGATCGCATTGTTGAGCTGGCGCGTGAACGCGGCGGTCAGCTTCCGTCGGAACCCGATTCGAAGGCGCTGAATCAGTTCCTCGTTTCGGCACGGAGTGCGGATGCGGTGACGTTTCCCGAGCTCTCGCTCAGCGTCATCAAGCTGCTGGGTCCCGGCGAATACGTGGTCGAGTATCCGGGCGAGGAGCCGGTTGGACATTTCGGCCTTGCGGTTCGGGACTATGCGCATGCCACCGCGCCGAATCGTCGCTATCCCGATCTCCTGTCACACAGGATTCTGAAGGCGGCGATGGTCAGCGTCGCGTTGCCGTACCGACGGGATGAATTGGAGGCGCTGGCGAAGCATTGCACGGACCAGGAGGACGCGGCGAAAAAAGTCGAGCGGCAGGTGGAGAAATCGTCGGCCGCGTTGCTTCTCGAATCGAAGATCGGCCAGCAATTCGATGCGCTCGTCACCGGCGCCGCAGACAAGGGGACGTGGGTGCGCTTGATGCAGTATCCTGTCGAGGGGAAGCTCATGAATCCGCCCCCGGGTGTGGATGTAGGGCGTCGGCTGAGGGTTCAGCTCGTGCACACGGATGCAGAGCGGGGGTTCATCGATTTCAAGACGGTTGGTGGGTAGCATGTCCCCTCGTGACCACCGCCACAGCAATCCTCTCTGACTTCCGTATATTGGGTCTGATGATTCATCCATGTCGGCGGAGCCAGTGGGAGGCCGGGGTCGCGCAAGATCTCGTCTTCATGTAGGTTCGATTCCTACCGCCGACTCTCTTCTCGTCGCATCTCTTATCAGGCTCAGGGCACCACTCGCGTGGGGCTTCTGAGCCTGATGCTTTTGTGACACGCGGGAAATGTGTCAATTTTAAAATGCGACCACGATTGTCGTGTATCTTCCCCTATGAAATCTGTCGTTCTTCCCGCCGGGGTGTGACACACGGCACAACCTCTGCAAATCCCTTTCAGTAATATTTTGCGTATTTGCACGAAACTCATGCGTCGGCATACGCGCCGAACTCCATCGATATCCTTCTTGCGGAGGTCTAATGTTTACCTTGCGTCACAGAATGAGTCTCAGGGCAGCGGGTACCCTTGCGGTCCTTCTTTTGGTAGCGACCACGCTCGGTGTTTCCCAATCGAAGCTCGAGGACAATCTCAAACAGATGGGCGCCGCAACAGTGACCGGTTACATCCAGCCCGTCACTGATCTGTTCGGTGCAGATATGCATTCGGGCTATTTCCATGCGGCCGATATCGAGACGTTCGGCTTCCACCTGCGTCTGGATATTATCGCCATGGCGGCCGCAGTGTCGGACGGACAGAAGACCTATGATGCTCCGACACCCTGGGCCTCGCCGGCAACTTTCAAGGCGCCGACGGTCTTCGGAGGCCCGGCCACGTCCGTCACAAATCCTTCGACCGGATTCTCGTATCACGCGACCGTGGATGGCCTGTTCAATACGAGCTACATGCCTCTCGCCGTTCCTCAACTTACGATCGGAAATATCTTCGGGACGCAGGCCACCGTCCGGTATATTACCATCCCCAAAATGAATGGCGACCAGATCCCCAATATCACGTTGTGGGGACTCGGTGTGCGTCATAGCGTTTCGCAATATCTTCCAATGGTGCCGCTCGATCTTTCTGCGGGGATCTATTTCAATAGCTTCACCTTCGGCGAACTGATCGACTTCAAGGGCATGGCCATCAATGCCCAGGCAAGCAAGAGCTTCTCCATACTGACAGTCTACGGCGGCCTTCAGTGGGAAAACAGCTCCATGAACTTGTCGTACACCTCGACGGATATTACGAGCCCGGTTGTCAGCATCTCCATGGACGGCGCCAATTCGTTCCGATTCCTGGCAGGCATTGACCTCGGCCTCGGCCCGATTCATCTCTTTGCCGACGCGAACTTCGGGTCCATCACCGCTTTCTCGGGCGGCATCGGATTCGGCAACTGATCTTTCTCGACCAGTGAATCTCTACAGGAGCATTTCCATGAAAGCAATGACAGTGATTCTCATCGGAGTGACCACCGCGCTTCTTACCATGGGCTTCAATTGTGTCAACGATCCATTCATGCTGTCGGTCAACCTGCCCATTAGCGCGCTGATCAACGTCGATCAGGGTACGACTTCCTACAACGAATCCCAATCCATCACCCTCAACGACCAGTTTGATCACTCGTACGCCGACAATATCAAGAGCTATCGCGTGTACGATCTGAGGATCGGCACGATCGGTGATTTCTCGGGAACCTTCAGTGGAAACGTGTACATCGACAGCACGCTGATTCTCTCTGTGACCAACAAGACGTGGAATGGCTTCCATACGCCGCAATCGGTCTCAGGAGGAGCCGTGCAGCAAAACCCACAGGGCCTCCAATATCTTCTCACGAAGCTCTCTCAAGTTCAGAGTGGTCAGACGGTTGTGGTCACGCTGAAGACCACTGGAAACATTTCTCCCGCAGCCACCGCAGGTCTCCAGATCCAGATCGAGCTCCTGGCGCAACTCGATGCTCAAGTGAGCGGTTCGTAGTAAGCTGTACGATACTTCCCAGGGGACGGACGCTCATCCTTCATGCCTCCGTCCCCTTTTTGTCCCGCCGCTCCCTAGTCCGCCCTTGAATGCCTCAACCCCGTTTCTTACCTTGCTCGTATGGAGCCGAATGGGAAAGTCAACCTCCTGGGATTGAGCCAGGTGCAGCTCGAGGAGTTTGTCGAAGACATAGGCGAGTCAGCATACCGGGGACGTCAGCTTTTCGAATGGCTGTACACCAAGCGCGCGACTTCGTTTGACGGCATGACCAATCTGGGAAAGCATTTCCGTTCCCAGCTCGGGCGCACGGCCGCCATTCAGGGAATCTCCCTCGTTCAACAAACATTCTCGCCTCGCGACGGCACCACCAAGCTCCTGTTCGAGCTCAGGGATGGGCTGAAGATCGAAAGCGTCCTCATCCCGCCCGCTGTTTCGTTCCGCGACACCGGACGGGAACAGGAGGACGAACAGACCCGGCTCACCCTCTGCGTCTCGACGCAGGTGGGCTGCCCGCTTGATTGCGCGTTCTGTGCGACAGGCACCATGGGATTCTTCAGAAACCTCACTCCCGGAGAGATCGTCGACCAGATCTTGCAGGTCCGGCGCTTGACCGGGAAGTCGCCGACGAACATTGTCTTTATGGGAATGGGCGAGCCCCTGCTGAATTATGATAACGTGATGACCTCCTCCGGCATCATCGCCAACGGCATCGGCATCGCGCTCAAACGCATCACGGTGTCCACCGCCGGCAGGCCCGATCGGATCAAGCAGATGGCCGACGAAAAGCGCAGGTTGAAACTCGCCGTCTCTCTTCACAGCGCGGTGGACACGACCCGTTCCCGCCTGATGCCGATCAACAGGAAATTCCCGGTCAACCAGCTTCTTGACGCCGTTGCGTATTACTATGAACAGACGCGCCAGCGGGTCACCTACGAGTACATTTTCTTTGACGGCATCAACGATACCGAGCAGGAAGTGCGCGCACTCATCCGGTTCGCCCGACAGGTGCCCTGCAAGATCAACGTCATTCCTTACCATTCCATCGCATTTACCGGCACCACGGAGGCCACAAAGCACCTCGGGCCGTCAAAACGCACAGAAGAATGTGTCAAGGAACTGCGCGCCCACCACCTCACCGCCATGGTGCGAAGCAATGCGGGGGACGATATCGACGCGGCGTGCGGTCAGCTCGCAGTCCGTTTCGCGAAACAAACCACGCAAGAAACAGTACCAACCTCCTGAACAAAGGATTCTCATGCGCCTTCTCATTTTTGGTCCACCCGGTGTCGGCAAAGGAACACAGGCAAAGCGTATCTCCACGGAATTTCACATCGCGCACGTCTCCACGGGCGACATGCTTCGCGCGGCCGCAACGCAGGGGACCGAGATGGGACTGAAGGCGAAAGCGATCATGGACCGGGGCCAGCTTGTCCCCGATGACGTCATGATCGGCATTGTCCGCGATGTTCTTTCTTCCCCCATGGCGTCGAACGGATTCTTGCTGGACGGATTCCCGCGGACGGTGCGTCAGGCCGAAGCGCTCGAGGAGATCTTCGGTGAGCTTGGCTTGACCGACTGCAAAATCCTGGAACTTCAGGCGGATGACGACGAAATTGTGCGTCGCCTCAGCGGGCGCCTCGTCTGCTCACAGGACGGGAGCATCTTCAACATGCAGACGGACAAGGTAACACTTGCCACGCCCTGCCCGAAGTGCGGAGGCCGGCTCATCCAGCGAAAGGACGATCAGGAGGAAACTGTGAGAGAGCGGCTCCGCGTGTACCATGCGCAGACTGCGCCTGTTATTGCCTTCTACCAGAGCCGCGGGACGGTATTGCACGTGAACGGGATCGGGTCCGTTGACCAGGTCTATGCGTCCATCAAGCACCAGCTGACGGAAGAGGCGAAGGTCTGATGCATCTCCCCGGCGCCTTGATGGTCATCGCGCATCGGGGGAGCTCCGGGACCGCTCCGGAGAATACCATTATCGCCTTCCGGCGCGCTGTCGAAGCCGGCGCAGACTGGCTGGAACTCGACGTCCGCCGCACGGCGGATGACGAACTGGCGGTTTTCCATGACCGCACGCTGGACAGGACCACCGACGGCAGGGGCTCGATCTACCGGCACACGATAGAGGACCTGAGAAAACTTGATGCCGGACGATGGTTCTCTTCTCGTTACACCGGAGTGCGTATACCGACTCTGACCGAAGTCCTGGAGAGCATTCCCGCCGGAGTCGGCTTGAACATCGAAGTCAAGACCGATGGCGACAGGCACTGGAGATCGAGGACGGCGCGACGATTGACTGAAGTCCTTCACACCCGACGAAGGGGGCGGCCGATTCTGGTCTCCTCATTCAACCACAGTTTCTTGAAACGGTTGCATACGATGGCCCCATCCATCGTGCTCGGCGCTCTGGCCATGCCGCTGCGCGACGCAGGGCTCCGCCCGTCGACGTTCGGCCGTGCCTGCGGCGCGAAGGCGTTTGTGTGCAGCCGGACGTCCCTCCGCAAACGCCAGGTTCACGACGCACACCGCCACGCAATGCGAGTGTTTGTCTACGGCGTCAACAGCGCGCGTCATCTGCTTCGCCCCCGCCGCTTCGGCGTCGACGGGGTGATCACAAACTATCCTGCCCTCATGCTCCGTCTGCTTGACCGCACAGGTCGTCGACCATCCCTGGACATGACATGAAACAGAGATCCTCCCTCGCATGGATGTGTGTTGGTTTTCTGGCTCTCGCTGCCGGATGCAGCCGCGTGCCATCGAAGGATGAAGAGACCGGAAACCGGATTCTGCGCAACGCCGCGCCGTTGATCGACAGGGGACAACTTGCTGCGGCACGCGACAGCGCGCTCAAGGCGCTCGAGGTCTTCCGGGTTGCGGCTTCGGATGACGGCATGGGGACCGCCGAACAGATGCTGGGCGATATCGAAACTTCCGAGGCGGCCTACGACAAAGCGTTGGAGTACTATGCTTCGGCGACAGGGCATTTCCGCACGTCGGGCGACAAGATCAGTGCCCGGGCGGTGACGCTCTCTCTCATGGAGCTCTCCACACGGATGGGGCTCGAGGAGGAATCGCTCAAGCGCGGCGACGAAGCTCTCCGGTTGGCGCAGCTGTCCGAGGACCGCGAGTCGATCCTGGAACTTGGAGCTGCCCTCCTCCCTCTTGCCCGAACTCTCGGAAGACGTGACGTCGAGGATCAAGTGCTCGGCGAGGCGGCCCATGATGCCGATTCAACGGGTGATGTGAGAAGGCAGGCATGGGTGAAGGATCAGGAAGGACTTTCGGCGTTCTTCCGGGGGGATGCGCCTGCGGCGGTGCGATGGTTCATGGAAGGAAGGGATCTGGCTCAACGTGTGGGAGATACGTTGACGGCTGTTCCCATTCTTCTTCATCTCGGCCGGGCGTACGAATCGAACGCCGATCTTCCGGATGCGATAGCAACGTACGCCGCGGCTCTTTCCTTGGGATCGCATGCCCCCCTGGATCCCGGCGTGCAACGGGAGATCCAGTTCAGGACGGGAAACGCTCTGCTCGGCGCGAAGCACAACGCTGAGGCCGTGGGCTACTTTCAATCAGCCCTCGCACTGAGCAAGGAGCACGGCGATGAAATCGCCCGGCGTTATGCTCTCCTCCAAATGACGAATGCCCTCCGGACGATCAATCTCCAGGCCGCGCTGCCGATTATTCACGAAGCCCTCGATGGCCTGGAGAACAGTGCACCGCCATCACTCGTTGCGTACGCCTTCGGGACTGAGGGCCTCTGCCTGCTTGCAGCGAACCAGCCGGTAGATGCCCTTGCGTCGTTTCAGCATGCCGCTGCTTCGACGGAACTGGAATGGTCCCACAGCGGCGATGATCTCTATGCAGATTGCCGGCGGACAGTCGTGGGAGCAGGGAGGACACCGTGGCACGACGAGGAGATCGATCTTCTCACGCGGATGGGGAGAAACGAGGACGCTCTCACAGTTGCATTGCAGCGATCAGCCTGGCTTCTGTACCGGGATCTCGACCGTGTCCGGCCCGCGGTGGGTGATACGACGCTTCAGGCAATGCTCGATCGGTGGCATGCCTTGCGAGCCAGGTGCAATGGCGCAGAGGAAGAGCTCCGCCGATCATGGAGTTCCTCGGCTGGCGCGCGCGAACAAGCGGCCGCGGTAACACGGGTGTTGGCGCAGGCATCAGCAGATGCGCGTGCCCTGAGCAGTGATATCATCTCCGCCCGGCGCTCATTATGCTGCTTCGTATCGCCGCAATGCCCTTCGGCGACGGAAATTCGTCGAATGCTCCCCGATGGAACGGTGATGCTGTTGTATGTATCCACTTCAAGGACTCTGGTCTCCTTCGTCGTCGGCCGTCAGGCACTTTCGGTCCACACCGTGGCAATTCCACGGGCGCAACTGGCCGCGCGCTGCACGGATTTTTCAAATGAACTCCGTCGCGTGGGCGGCAAATTGGACTCGTTGACGGAATTCAAACCGAAGCAGCTCGCCCAGGCATTGACCGACCAGGGGTCAGCTCTCTATGAGCTCTTCGTTCGGCCTGCCGAACGAGACCTGAATCAGGCGCGCGCCCTCCTTATTGCCGAGGCCAACGAAATTCCCTTCATTCCCGTGTCAATGGTGCGGCGGAGTGGGACCGCAGGGACATCGCTCCTTGAGCGCATTCCCGTCGCCTACATCTTTCCATCCCTGCTCCACGGGGAAAATTTCAACGATCCGATTATCAATCATGTTATCGCTTTCGGATCTTCAGGGTTCTCCGGCAGAGACGCCGAATATGAGTTGCGGGACATCAAAGTAACATTCAAGGATGCGGAGTTTCATTTTGATCCCAACGCGAAGCTCGCGGAGCTGGCGACCGAGCATGCCGATCTTGCTCATCTTGCCCTGGACGTCCATTGGGATGGCACAAGGCCGGCCAATTCCTTCGTTGCGATGCTGGATCCTGCGACCCGAGTGATCAAACAGAGACCGATTGGCGATCTTTGCGCCATCCCGGTGTATCCGGCTGTGACGCTGTACAATCTCTCGAGTGATGCGTCAGAAGCCTCGGGCCGAATTGCTGCAATTCCGTTTTCCACCGGATCAAGGATCGTCGTCGCGAACTGTACAGGCACCGGGAGAAAGTCGACGAAAAACTTCGTGGACGCGTTCTCCAATGAGCTTCGCGCGGCAAAGGGAGCTAGCGAGGCCTATCGATCGGCGCTCCTGGCGATCATCCGACGACCCGATGCGATTCCTGCATTCTGGATGCCATTCGTCCTGTGGATCGATCCCTGACAAAACATTCTCACGGTCCCGGAGTCCCAGCGTCTCAATATCTCCTCTTCCCCCTCTCATTTCCTCCTCATCTTTTCCCATAACTCGGAAAACTCAGGGCGAAAGAAGCATTTTTGGCCCAATTTTGACCGTTTTTGATGGCACAGTATAGGTAAAGGTAGAGGCGGAAATCGCGTTGTTGGCGTTTGAAGTTCTTCGGACCTTGATATGAGGGGGCTAACGGGCTCCCGACTATGCTGCCGGCGCCACACCAAGCCGGCTTTTTTTGTGTACCCGG
The DNA here is from genome assembly GCA_035506295.1 of Bacteroidota bacterium. Classification (GTDB taxonomy): domain Bacteria; phylum Bacteroidota; class Ignavibacteria; order UBA10030; family UBA6906; genus DATJPR01. Next base: position 45,373 of record DATJPR010000265.1, read on the forward strand.
CGTTTCTCATACTATCGGATTGAAGTCTCAGCGTTGTTCATCGCATAGAGGATTGGTAATGAAACGAAACATGGTCACCATCGACGGCAACGAAGCCGCCGCATACATTGCTCACAAACTGAGCGAGGTCATTGCGATCTATCCCATCACCCCGTCGTCCAATATGGGCGAATGGGCTGATGAGTGGTCGGCGCAAGGCCGCAAGAACCTCTGGGGGACCGTCCCATCGGTGACGGAAATGCAGAGTGAGGGCGGGGCTGCGGGTGCGGTGCACGGATCTCTGCAAGCGGGAGCGCTTTCAACGACGTTCACGGCATCGCAGGGTCTCTTATTGATGATTCCCAATATGTTCAAGATCGCCGGTGAACTGACATCCACGGTATTTCATGTATCGGCGCGCTCGGTCGCCGTCCAGGCGCTTTCGATTTTCGGCGATCACAGCGATGTGATGGCGACGCGTTCATGCGGCTGGGCGATGCTCTCGTCAAATTCGGTCCAGGAAGTCATGGACCTCGCGCTGGTTGCGCACGCGGCGACGCTGGAAGCGCGGGTGCCGTTCCTGCACTTCTTCGACGGGTTCCGCACGTCACACGAAGTGATGAAAATCGAACAGCTCGCCGAAGAAGACATGCGCGCGCTTGTCAGCGACGAACTGGTGCGCGCCCATCGTGCACGCGCACTGTCGCCGGACCACCCGGTCATGCGCGGCGCCGCACAGAATCCGGATGTCTACTTCCAGGGACGCGAAACCGTCAACACGTATTACGAGAAGGTGCCCGACCTCGTCCAGAAGTACATGGACAAGCTCAAAGGCCTCGTCGGTCGTGAGTACAAGCTCTATCAATATTACGGATCCCCCAAGGCAGAGCGCGTGCTCATTATGATGGGCTCAGGATGTGAAGCGGCGCAAGAAGCCGTGGACTACCTCAACGCGAAAGGGGAGAACCTCGGGCTTCTCAAGGTCCATCTGTATCGTCCGTTCTCGATGAAGCATTTCATTGCGGCTCTCCCAGCCTCCGTGAAATCGATTGCCGTTCTCGACAGGACCAAGGAACCGGGCGCAGCCGGCGACCCCTTGTACCTCGATGTGGTCACGGCCGTTGCCGAAGCGCTCGCGTCCGGGGTCGCGCCATTCAAGCAAATGCCGCGCATGATCGGCGGACGCTACGGCCTCTCGTCGAAAGAGTTCACTCCGGCGATGGTGAAGGCCACGTATGACGAACTCAAGAAGCCTGCTCCGAAGAATCACTTCATGGTCGGGATCGAGGACGATGTCACGCATATGAGCCTCGACGTCGATTCGGCCTTTACGACCGAAGCCGATGACGTTGTCCGGGCACTGTTCTTCGGTCTGGGCGCCGACGGCACGGTGGGGGCCAACAAGAACTCCATCAAGATCATCGGCGAAGACACGCCGAACTACGCTCAGGGATATTTCGTCTACGACTCGAAAAAATCGGGCTCGACGACCACATCGCACCTGCGTTTCGGTCCGCGGCCGATCCATTCGACGTATCTCGTGGCGAGCGCAAACTTCGTCGCCTGCCACCAGTGGATGTTCCTCGAACGGTACGACGTGCTGAAGGCGGCAATTCCCGGTGCGACGTTCCTGCTGAACAGCCTCTTCGGCCCCGACGACGTATGGGACCAACTCCCCAGGCCGATCCAGGAACAGATCGTGAAGAAGAAGATCAATTTCTATGTCATCGACGGCTACAAGGTGGCACAGGCCACCGGCATGGGCTCACGGGTCAATACGATCATGCAGACCTGCTTCTTCGCCATCAGCGGCGTTCTGCCCCGCGACCAGGCGATCGAAGCCATCAAGCGGTCGATCAAGAAGACGTACGGCAAGAAAGGCGATCAGATCGTCCAGCAGAACTATGCCGCTGTCGATCAGACACTCGCGAACCTGTTTAAGGTGAACGTTCCGACATCGGTCACCAGCAAAATCGAAATGCCTCCGGTGGTATCGGAGAAGGCGCCGGCGTTCGTCAAGAAGTTCACGGCGCCCATCATGGCAGGGTTCGGCGACAACCTCCCGGTCAGTGCCATGCCCGTCGATGGGACATACCCGACAGGCACGGCCCGTTGGGAGAAGCGCAATATCGCTCTCGAGATCCCGGTGTGGGACATGCCGGTCTGCATTCAGTGCAACAAATGCGCGATCGTTTGTCCACATGCGTCGATTCGTGTGAAGGTCTTCGATCCGAAGGAGCTTGCCAAGGCACCGTCGACGTTCAAGTCGATGGACTACAAGGGGCCCGAGTACAAAGGGATGAAATACTCAGTCCAGGTCGCTCCCGAGGATTGCACCGGATGCGGCCTGTGCGTCGAAGTCTGCCCCGCAAAGAACAAGACGGAAACGCGTCTGAAAGCTATTAACATGATGCCGCAGCCGCCGATCCGCGAACAGGAGCGGGAGAATTTCGAATTCTTCCTGAACCTCCCCGAAGCGGACCGGAGGACGGCCCGAGTCGATTCCGTCAAGGGGTCGCAGTTCCTCGAGCCGTTGTTCGAGTTCAGCGGTGCGTGCTCGGGGTGCGGCGAGACGCCGTACGTGAAGCTCGCGAGCCAGTTGTTCGGCGACCGGATGTACGTCGCGAACGCAACGGGATGCTCCTCGATTTACGGCGGCAACCTCCCGACGACGCCCTGGGCAATGAACAAGGACGGACGCGGGCCGACATGGTCGAACTCCCTCTTTGAAGACAACGCGGAGTTCGGTCTCGGCATGCGGCTTGCCGTCGACAAACAAAACGCTATGGCGAAGGAGTTGCTGCAGACTCTGGCGGGCAAGGTTGGTGACGATCTCGTCAATGGCATCCTCAATGCGGACCAGAAAACGGAAGCGGGGATCTATGAACAGCGCCAGCGTGTGGACGCGCTGAAGAAGAAGCTCGAGTCCATGAGCGAGCCGGAGGCCAAAAACCTCCTCTCGCTTGCCGACATGCTCGTGAAGAAGAGCGTCTGGATCATGGGCGGCGACGGCTGGGCGTACGACATCGGCTACGGCGGACTGGACCACGTTCTGGCATCGGGGCGGGATGTGAATATTCTCGTGCTCGATACTGAGGTGTACTCCAATACCGGCGGTCAGATGTCGAAGTCGACGCCCCGCGCTGCGGTCGCGAAATTCGCCGCGGGCGGAAAGCCGACGCCGAAGAAAGATCTCGGCAGACTCGCGATGACGTACGGCAACGTGTATGTCGCAGTCGTTGCGATGGGATACAACGACATGCAGACGATCAAGGCGTTCATCGAGGCTGAAGCGTACGATGGGCCGTCGATTATCATCGCGTACAGTCATTGTATCGCGCACGGCATCGACATGGCGAAAGGAATGACGAATCAGAAGGCCGCCGTCGAATGCGGGCACTGGCCGCTCTACCGGTTCAACCCGGGCATGGCAGCAGAAGGGAAGAACCCCTTCAAGCTGGATTCGAAGGCGCCCTCGAAGAGGTTCGAGGACTATGCCTACACCGAGACACGCTACAAAATGTTGACGAAGAGCAATCCCGAAGCCGCGAAGTTCCTCATGAAAGAGGCGGAGGAAGACGTGCAGGATCGCTGGAAAGCGTACGAGGAAATGGCGCAGGACGGCGGGACGACTCGACCCTCGGCAACAGAACACGCGAAATAGCTTCGCTACCGGCGAGAAGAGGAAGTAGGAAGTACGACGTAGGAAGAAAGAAGTTCCCTCTCCATCGTACATCCTGCTTCCTTCTCCCGGGAGCTCTCCCCTTACTACGAATTCACATCAACGGTGCTGCGATGGATCTCTCAACGACGTATCTCGGTCTGAAACTGAAGAACCCGCTTGTCGCCTCGGCATCCCCGCTTTCGTACAGCCTGGATGCGATGAAGCGGGTGGAAGACGCCGGAGTATCGGCGATCGTCATGTACTCGCTCTTTGAAGAGCAGATCATCCATGAGCAAGGCGAGCTCAACCACTATCTGAATGTCGGATCCGAGACTTTTGCCGAAGCGATCACCTATTTTCCGAAGCCGCAATCGTTCAACCTCGGGCCTGAAGAATACATCGATCTTCTTGCCAAGGCGAAGACCGCACTCAAGATTCCGGTGATCGGGAGCCTGAACGGCATCACGCCGGGCGGATGGATTGAATACGCGAAGAACATCGAAGAGGCCGGGGCAGACGGGGTCGAGCTGAACGTCTATTACATCCCGACCGACCCGGGGATCGGCAGCGCGGAAGTGGAAAGCAGGTACATCGATGTTCTGAAGGCGGTGAAATCGACGGTGAAAATCCCGGTGGCGATGAAACTCAGCCCGTTCTTCAGCGCGATGGCCAACATGGCGCGGCGTCTTGACGAAGCCGGCGCCAACGGCATCGTGATGTTCAACCGGTTTTATCAGCCGGATATCGACTTGGAGGAACTCGAGATCACCCCGAACCTCCATCTCAGCAATTCCTCGGAAATGCGCCTTCCGCTCCGGTGGATCGCCATTCTGCACGGACGGTTGAAAGCGAGTCTGGCCGCCACGACGGGCATTCACACGGCGGAAGACGTCCTGAAGGTGGTCATGGCGGGCGCGGATGCAGCGATGCTTGCGTCGGCGCTCCTGAAGCATGGTCCGCAGCGCATCGCGGAAATCCTGTCACAGATGACCCGGTGGATGGAGGAGCACGAATACGTCTCTGTTACCCAGATGAAAGGGAGCATGAGCCAGCGGTCCGTCGCCGATCCATCGTCCTTCGAACGGGCCAACTACATGAAGGTGTTGCAGGCGTACCGATAGACGTCTGCACCATCATGCGATGAACACCACGGGCGTGGAGCAATGTCGGCTCCACGCCCGTGCTATTTTCCCGCCGCTGATTACTTCGCGTTGGATTTCGCCAGGATCGCTTCGATCTCATCCATGATTCTGTTCATCTTCTTCATGGTGAGTTGCAGCGGTTGGGGGGTCGTCATGTCGACGCCCGCGTGCTGAAGAAGGGCGATGGGGTAATCCGACGCACCCGCCTTGAGAAGATCGAGATACCGATGCGTTGCCGACGAATCGCCGGCGAGCACCTGCTCGGACAGCGCGGCCGAAGCGGTGAAGGATGTCGCGTACTGGAACACGTAGAAGTTGTAGTAGAAGTGCGGAACGTTGGCCCACTCGGCTTTCACCATGTCGTCCACCACACAAACCCCCTTGTCGTCGCCGTAATACTTCTTGGTGATGGCAAGGTAGAGACTGTCGAGAACTTCGCCTGTCAGCGACTCACCGCTCTCTGCGAGCTCGTGGATTCTGAGCTCGAATTCCGCGAATTGCGTCTGCCGGAATACCGTGCCGCGGATGTTGTCGAGATAGCTGCCCAGTATGGAGAGGCGCACGTTGTCGTCGGTCGTCGTCTTGAGCATGTGATCGATCAGCAGCGCCTCGTTGAACGTGGAGGCGACTTCGGCGACGAAGATCGAATACTGGGAGAGATTATATGGCTGCGAGGTATTCGAGTAGTAGCTGTGCATCGTGTGGCCGAGCTCATGGGCAATCGTGCTCATATCGTCGTACTTGCCGTTGTAATTCAGCAGCATGTACGGATGGACGTCGTACGCCCCGCCCTGGGAGTACGCCCCTGCACGCTTGCCAGTGTTCGGGTAGACGTCAAACCATCGATCGGCGAACGCCTTCTTCGCCGTCGTCAGATACCCGGTGCCGAGCGGCGAGAGCGCAGCGAGAACATTGTTCTGTGCTTCCTCGTAGGTATAGTTTAGGTCGACGCTCTTCACCACAGGCGCATAGAGATCAAAGTAATGGAGCTGGTCCACGCCAAGCATCCGTTGCCGGAGTTTCAGATAGCGCCAGAATGTGGGGAGGTTGGCATTCACACCGTCGACCAGGCTGCGGTAAACGGACACCGGGATGTTGTTCCCGTCGAGCGCGGCGGCGAGGCTGGACTTGTAATTGCGCGCCTTCATGTAGAAGATGTCTTTCTTTACCTCCGCGTACAGTTGCGTCCCGAAGGTACGCTTGAAATCGTCGAGCTTCCCGAGATAGGTCTCGAAGACCAATTTGCGGTCATCGCGGTTGGGCACAGCACGATAGAGGGAAAACGCCGCCTTGTCGAGCTTGACGGTCTTGCCGTCCGAAAGCGCGGCGCTCGGGAATGGGAAGTCGGCGTTCGAGAAGATCCCGTAGATGTTGTCGGGACCGTCTGCCATCAAGCCGGCGTCGGCGATAATCTTCTCCTCCCCGGAAGTGCCGGTGTGGTCCTTGCGCCGCAGGATGTCGTCGAGGTCGTGGCGATAGATCGTTAACCGCTTTTCGTTTTTCAGGAATTGATCGATCGTTGTTCGGGGAATAGACAGGATCTCAGGCTGGACGTAGCTCGACTTGGCGCCGAACTCCGCACCGAGTTGCCCCATCTCCTGCACCATTGCGAGGTACTTCGCATCGCGGGTATCCTGATCGGAGGCCATCCCCGCATACACCGCGAGTTTTGCATACTGTTTTGCCACATCGTTCAGATAGTCGAGGCAATCCGCAAGCACAGCTGGAGAGGTGCCGAGTTTTCCCTCCCAACGTGAAAGGTCGGGGAGGCGCCGGATCATCGCATCCTTGTCCGCAGACCAGGCCTCGTCCGACGGATAGATGTCCGTGAGTTTCCATTTGTATTGCTCCGGAATCTTGTTCCTGTCCCGTTCCTGAGAGAATGTCGTGTCGGCGGCCAGGGAAAGTCCCAAGACACATGCGGCGATCTCGCGGGCTGTAAACATCGTATCTCCTTTTCGAGTAGGTCAATGGTGCCTCATTTTACGCAAATATCGCTTGGGATGCCAGATGTCTGATCGGAGGGGCCGACAGTTTGACATTGTGCCATTTGGCCATTATATTCATGCCAAATGGCAGAGAGGCCCCATGAGCAAAGCGCGGAAAGTCATGAAGCGAAAGAAACGGCAGCCGGCAAGTGTCGGCGAACGAGTCCCCACGACCGTTCTGGCCGTGCTGGGCTCTGTTGCCGCCAGCGCACCACGACTGCACCGGCAGATCATGGAAGGCCTTCCGTTCGCTCCCCTGCAACGGCTGCAGAAGGTGCTCGGTCTCTCGACGCCACAAGTCGCCGCGCTGCTGCAGATTCCGGTGCGGACGTTGTCACGCAGGAAGGCTGAAGGGCGGCTGCGCCCGATGGAATCGGACAGGCTGATGCGCACCTCGGTGCTCTACGGCAAGGCCGTCGATCTTTTTGGCGGCGATCAGGATGCCGCGCGGACCTGGTTTCTCTCTCCGATGCTGTCGCTCGCCGGACGGAGCCCGTTCGAATTCGCGAAAACGGAGATCGGAGCACGCGAAGTGGAAAACGTCATCGGCAGACTGGAACAAGGAGTCGTGTTGTGACAAGAACAGCATGGCGGCTTATTGCGACCCGGCTGGCGAAGAGCGCCTTTGACGGTGAAGGGGCGAGGAGATACGGCGGAAGGTGGAACAGCGTCGGCACGCCCGTGGTGTATCTCTCCGAGGCGGTGTCGCTTTCATTGCTCGAAATCATTGTGCATTCCGGCACGGCCGGTCTGCACAGCACCTACGCGCTCTTCAAGGTGCAGTTCGATGACAGCCTGATCGATCGTGTGGCGCCGGGCCGGCTGTCACCGCAATGGAGGAGCTTTCCTCCGCACGCCTCGAGTCAATTCATCGGTGATCAATGGACAAAAGAGAACAGGTCGCCGGTGCTCCAGGTTCCTTCGGTCATCGTTGACCGGGAATCGAATTTTCTTCTCAATCCCAGCCATCCGCACTTTGCGAAGATCCACATCGGCAGTGAGGAACAGCTCAAGATCGATCGGCGGCTTCTGCGTCAGTTCGCCGAGCATGCCAGAGAAAACTAAGGGGCTGAGCCGCCAACCATGAATCTGCCATTTCTAGCCCTTCTTGGGAAGTCTGACTTC
>DATJPR010000266.1:0-5523 GCA_035506295.1 Bacteroidota bacterium
CAATCTTCAGGTCATCAGCAGCCTGATCAGTCTTCAGGCGGAGGAACTGAAAGATCCCGCGGCGCGCGCCGCGTTCCGGGAGAGCCGGCAGCGCGTCCGTTCCATGGCGCTGATTCACGAAAATCTCTATCAGTCGGAAAATCTCGCGAGCATCCGCATCAGGGACTATATCGAGACCGTGACAAAGGAAATGAGGCGTTCCTTCAAATCGAACGAGATCTCCATTGACGTCGATGTCGAGGAGATTCTCCTTGGGATCGACGTCGCGGTTCCGTGCGGGCTCATCATCAACGAGCTGCTGACCAACGCCTTAAAGCATGCCTTCCCCGGCGAGCGGTCTGGAAAGGTCACCCTTCATCTCCACCGCTCATCACCACACGCCGTCCGCCTCGTCGTGGAAGACGATGGCGTCGGGTTCCCCGAGGGGGTCGATTTCCGGTCGCTGACTTCGATGGGAATGACTCTCGTCCTCTCCCTCACCCAGCAAATCGACGGTGCAATCGGCCTGGAACGGGCGGACGGGACGAGGTTTGTCCTCGATTTCCCTTCGTGAGGACAGGTTCTCCTTCACCGTTTCTCGTTGACAGAGTTCCGTTTTTTTCCTTTGTTAAGAAAGGGCAACCGTTCCCGATGCGTTGCCCTCCACTGCAACTTGCCCACTTTGACGGAGGAACCTCGTGGCCGATAAAACGCGCTTCCTGCTCGACGAATCCAGGATTCCCAAGGCGTGGTACAACATCAACGCCGACATGCCTGTCCCCATGGCGCCGCCGTTGCACCCGACGACGCTGAAGCCGGTCACGCCCGAATTTCTCAGCGTGCTCTTTCCGATGAACATCATCATGCAGGAAGTCAGTGCCGAGCGATGGATCGAAATCCCGGAGCCGGTCCGCGACATATACCGTTTGTGGCGCCCGACCCCGCTCGTACGCGCCGTCCGTTTGGAAAAGGAGCTCGACACTCCCGCGCACATCTACTACAAATACGAGGGCGCAAGCCCCGTCGGCTCTCACAAGCCGAACACCGCCGTCGCCCAGGCCTTCTACAACAAAGAAGCAGGAACGAAGGCGATGACCACGGAGACAGGTGCGGGACAGTGGGGGACTGCGCTGGCCATGGCATGCAATTTCTTTGGGATTGATCTTGAAGTCTACATGGTAAAGGTGTCTTACGAGCAGAAACCCTACCGCCGCATTCTCATGGAAAACTACGGCAGCAAGGTGTTTGCCAGCCCGAGCATGCAGACGCAGTTCGGACGCACCCTGCTCAAGCAGGAACCGGAATCACCGGGATCGCTGGGCATCGCCATCTCGGAAGCGGTGGAAGCCGCTGCGACTTCGAACGGCACGAAGAAGTACGGGATCGGGTCTGTGCTCGGGCATGTGCTTCTCCATCAAACGGTCATCGGCCTCGAAGCACTCGAACAGATGGCCATGGCCGGAGAATATCCCGATGTGGTGATCGGGTGCACTGGCGGCGGCTCAAACTTCGCCGGCTTTGCGTATCCCTTCATCCACAAGAACTTCACGGAGCACCGGAAGTCGAGAATCCTCGCGGTCGAACCCGCGTCCTGCCCGAGCCTGACCAAAGGAAAGTTCACGTTTGATTACGGCGACACCGCCGCGATGGCACCTGTGGTGAAGATGCACACGCTGGGGCACACCTTCATCCCGCCGGGCATCCATGCGGGAGGGCTTCGCTACCATGGCATGGCGCCGAGCATCAGTGCCCTTGTCGACCATGGCGATATCGAAGCCCGGGCGGTCAAGCAGATCGAAACATTTCAGGCCGCAGTAATGTTCTCAAGAGCAGAAGGAGTGGTCCCCGCCCCCGAATCGGCGCACGCGATCCGGGCGGCGATCGATGAAGCGCTCAGGTGCAAAGCGGCAGGCAAAAAGGAAGTCATCGCCTTCAATCTGTCGGGCCACGGACATTTCGATATGTCCGCCTACGAAGCGTTTCACCAGAACAAGCTGGAAGACTATGAGTACCCCGCGGAACTCGTGGAAGAGGCGATGAAGCACCTGCCGAAGGTATCGATGGCCTGAGGGGTATTTTTTGTAAATTGCGATAAACCTGAACGGCGTCCCGCGTGTCAATAGAGGGACGTCCGTTCGGGTGATCGATGGAGCGGCCCAGGGTTCCCCGGAGCGACGACCATCGGCGGACGAGGGAAGAACGTCTGGAGGGACTGATCCGACGCATGGTTGAACGAGCGCGCTTCTTCGCTCTGGGGAGACGACGAGTTTCCGTTGTCGCCGTCCTTCTGGTGATCTTCACCCGGGTAGCCCGGGCACAGTACCTCGATCCGGGTTCGGGGAGTTTCCTCTTCCAGGCGATTGTTGCCGGACTCACCATCCTCATCTTCTTCTTCTCGCGCATCCGCGATTCCCTCAAGCGCCTGACCTCTCGCCTCATGGGGAAGGAACCCCAGGAATGATCGGCGAGGCGATCAGATACGATTCCTATCGAGACCCCGGCGGTTTTGTCTTCAGGGAAAAGGGAAGGATCTACCGGGCGATTCGCGCGCCCTATGAACCGCACTATAGACTCCTCAGGTCGTCGGGCCTTGCCGCATCATTGATCAGGGGGCGCCTCCTCGTTCCGTTCGATGAAATCGATCCTTCGAATTTCTCGGCGCCGGACATCGTGAAGATCCTCGCCCCTCGCGAGGTGCCTTTTCTTTCGTACCCGTGGGAATGGTCGTTCCATCAGTTGCAGGACGCAGCTCTCGCGACGCTGAGGATTGAGCGCGAAGCGCTTTCCCGCGGCATGACGCTGAAGGATGCCAGCTCGCTCAACATCCAGTTTGTTGACGGACGGCCGATGCTGATCGACCTCCTCTCGTTCGAACGGTATGAGGCGGGTCTTCCCTGGGTGGGCTACCGCCAGTTCTGCGAGCAATTTCTCGCGCCACTTGCCCTTGCCTCCAATATTGACGAACGACTCCTGGCCCTCACACAGGCTTCCGGGGGGACCGTCCCCCTGGATCTGACGGTTCGGCTTCTCGGAAAGCGCGGGCTATTGAAGCCGGGCCAATTCCTGCATCTCCATCTCCAATCCGTTGTTCAACATCTGGTACGCCGTCACCCACACGGAGCAGGATCGCTCCGGCATGCACTGAGTCTGAAGGCGCTGTCAGGCCTGATCATGAGTCTCGAACGCACGGTCGCGTCGTTGGAGCCTGCACACCAGGAATCGGATTGGCTGGGCTACGACCCGGGTGCGTCGAGCGGGGAATCCTACGCCGAGGAGAAGCGGGCAACGGTCGCCGGGATCATCCATGATCTTGCGCCGGGGACGGTGTGGGATATCGGCTGCAACTCGGGGGTCTTCAGCAGGATCGCTGCCGCTGAGGGGGCGATGGTCGTCTCTCTGGACCAGGATCACGCGTGTGTTGCGCGGCTTTATCAGTCTCTCCGTGCGGAGGGTGAACAACGGATTCTCCCGCTTGTCCTGGACATCGCGTGTCCGACTCCGGGGACAGGGTGGATGAACAAAGAGCACCGGCCATTTCTGGAGCGCGGCGGATGCGAACTCTGCCTCTCCCTTGCGCTGGTCCATCATCTCGCCATCGGCCGGAACCTCCCCTTCCGGAATATCATTGAACTATTTCGCCAGCACTGCTCGTATCTCCTGATCGAGTATGTTCCCAAAGACGACCCCAACGTTGCCCTGATGCTCAAGGGGCGCTCCGATGTCTTCCAGGATTACACGCTGAAAAGTTTCGAATCAGCTTTGTGCGACGCGTTTCTCATTCTCAAGAAGGTCCAATTTGAGCATACCGGCAGGATCCTCTACCTCTGCCGGAAAAAGGTCTCACAGTTCCAGTGACCATCATTCAGTTGCGTCGACTCCGCGGGGCGCTCATCTCGGCACCTGCGGCACATCCATTTCTTCTGGGACTCTGGTTCGTCCTCGACGTCGCAAGGAGAGGCATCCATCCGGATTTCGCGGGAGCGGTGGCCTTTCTTGCCGTCCTGATTGCAGTGACTGCGGCGGCGCGATTACTCCTCGGCAGACTGTTCCGGACACCCGTGCAGGCAGGCCTTGCGACAACCGCTCTTCTCATTCCCTTGCTCTGTTTTGAGGAAGTCCGACAATTCCTCGCCACGCTGGACCCCCGTCTGGCCGAGTTCGGAGTCGTCGTTCCGATGATGCTGGGCTTCGTCGCTCTCTCCGTGGTCCTTCTTCGTCATTCGAAGGCGGATCTTTCCGTCTTACATGGCGCGATGAACGCTTCGGCGATCGTTTTCGTTGTGTGGGTGCTGTTCCCGTTCATCAAGGAGGCGAATGCGACGTCGATCCCCGATCAGCCGAGATCGATCGTCGCCGTCCCTCAAGGTGCCGCGCTCTCTTCCACCGGCGCCTCATCGTCGTATCCCGACATCTACTACATTCTCCTTGATGCGTATACCGCGCCGAAGAGTCTTTCGCGGTTCTGGGGATACGAAAATTCGGAGTTCGTGTCTGCGTTGGAGCGACGAGGGTTCTATGTTGCTGGAGACAGCAAGAGCCGCTACACGTCCACTGTGCAATCCATGGCTTCGACGCTGAACATGGATACACTGACGAAGGAAGAGGAGCTGTTCCCTGCAATTCGCAACAACCTCCTTGTCCGCTATTTGCAGGCGAAGCACTATACGGTCGAGAATCTCTCCCCCTTCGATTTGGGGGAGAGCCCCGCGTACTATACGTACTTCACCGACGTCCGGGGAGCGAATGAAGGCTTCTCCTCCTATTTTTTCCATACCGGCCCCGGGATTGTGATCGCCAGCTTCCTTGTTGAGCGGCTGCCCGAAGAGAATCTCCGGATCCTCTCGCGTCTCACGGCGTTGAGCGGAGAGGTTGCAGCCACTCCCAGATTTGTCTATGCCCACCTCATGAGCCCGCACGGTCCCTTCGGGTTCGATCGCGATGGATCGCTGATCCCGCTCATCAAACGCGGGCGGTGGAATTCACTCCCGGCGTATCTCAATCAGCTGATCGGGACGAACAGGCTTTTGCTCCCTGTCGTCGATACGATCCTCGCACGATCATCCCGGGATCCCATCATTATCATTCAGGGTGATCATGGCTCGAGAATTGTCCCCGGCGCGGAGAACCGCAACGAGGCACACACCATCTTCAATGCATACCATCTTCCGTCCGGGGGGGCGCGGCTTCTGAGTCCTTCCATTTCGCCGGTCAATTCCTTCCGGGTTGTTCTCAAGTACTACTTCGACGAGGATGTCCCGCTGGCGGATGCCGGTGAACAGAATACGCGCTGATTCCGTTGACATTCGCCGGCGACTAACCTATAGTCTGCGTAGTTTGTGCCGCGGTTCGACTTCCCAACACATCCCACCGGCCCATGCGAGGAACCTCATTGTTGCTGTGCCTCTCGGCGGCGGTTCCATTGTCGCTTTCTGGGACCACTGTCGTCGCGTCCGGGGCGCTGAGCCCCAGGATCGCAAACTATGCCATTGCGGTGAACCTTGAAACGGACAGGAAACTGCTCACGGCTCATGAGCGGATCACCTG
>DATJPR010000267.1:0-5071 GCA_035506295.1 Bacteroidota bacterium
GTCTTGACTTTTTTCTCCACTTCACGTACTAATGGCGGTGCTTTTCTCGATGGATCCTCTTTCTTCACGATAGGATGTCTCATGTTTCCTTCCGTTCATCGTTCTTTGCATCGTTCTCAATCGGTGTTCCACTTGTCGTCCAAGTCTCCTGGTCGCTTCTCGATCAACCCATATCCCCACGCAGCCGGAGGAGAATTTGCAGCGGAGTGTTCACGCGGTGTTTCTGACTTGTTCATCCCACCGAAGCATTCGTCGATCTCCTCCACTGGCAGATGTAGTTCTTCCACGAAACCTCTGAACACCGAACTACTAAGCAGCTGGAGAACCCATGGCCGTTCATGACAAAGTCCAATCCGCACCGCAGATGGCCAGAACGTCCGAGTGCGAATGCGCCTTCAAGGGCAATCGCCAGTGGGACTTGATCATTGGCGATCACCCGTCGATCAAAGAGATCGTCGACAAGATCGACCTCGTGGTGAAGACGGGGGCATCGGTGTTCATCACCGGCGAAAGCGGAACGGGGAAGGAAGTCATCGCGCGGTACATTCACCAGAAGAGCGACAGAGCCGACAAGCCCTGGGTGGCGATCAACTGCGCCGCATTGCCCCGCGATGTCATCGACAACGAGCTGTTCGGCCATGAGCGGGAGGCGTTCACCGGTGCGCTCTCGAACCGTCCGGGATGCTTCGAGATGGCGCACGGTGGCACGCTCTTTCTCGATGAGATCGGAGAAATGCATCCGCAAGTCCAGGCGAAACTTCTTCGTGCCATTGAGCTGCGGTCATTCCGCAGGATCGGCGGGAAGGAAGAGATTGAAGTGGACCTGCGCATCATCGCGGCCACGAACCGGGATATCAAGGAGTCGCTGAAGTCCGGACAGCTCCGCGAAGACCTCTATTACCGGCTCGGGGTTGTGGAAATTACGCTCCCGCCGTTGCGCGACCGGCGCAGCGATGTCCCGCTGCTTGTGCGGTACTTTGCCTGCCAGCTGTGCGAGAAGTACCGAAAGGTTTGCAAACAATTCACCCCGGAGGCGCTCGACCAGTTGAGTTCCTATCCGTGGCCGGGAAATGTGCGGGAAGTGCGCAACGCCGTCGAGAGCATCGTGCTGACATGCGCCCATGACGTTGTCGACATCGAGCATTTGCCGAGGCAATTGCGTCAGGAGCAGCCTGGTACCTCGTCTGATCAGTTTATCGAGGTCCCGCTGGGAACCAAGCTTGCGGAGATGGAGCGGTTGGTGATCAAGCGTACTCTTGAATCGCTTGACCATAACAAATCAGAAGCTGCGCGCATCCTGGGCATCAGCAGAAAGTACTTGTATTCGAAGCTCAATGAATACGAGCTCGAAGGGAAGGTGGAACGGAAGCAGGAGGGGTGTTCCTGAGAAGGGAAGGCCCGACACGAGTGGCAGTTGCGGTGTCGGGCCGTCAATACAGTGTGTCCGTGCCTATGGCGTTACTTCACCAGGACCATCGAACGCGTGAACTCCGTGCTTCCCACCGTTAGCCTGTAGAAATACACTCCCGTTGTCAGGTTCCTCCCGTCAAATCGCACCTCGTAGTTCCCCGGCGCCTGCCGCTCATTGACAAGTACCGAAACCTCGCGTCCGAGGATATCGTAGACCACGAGCCGCACCTCACTCGTTCCCGGACCGGTGTCTCCCGACCCCGCGATGCTGTATCCTATATTCGTCGTGGGGTTGAAAGGGTTGGGGTAGTTTTGCGCCAGCTGGAAGTTGAGCGGCTTCACGCTGCCGGCGGCGACGGCACTGGTCGTCATGAACGCCTGCTTCAGCGCCGCCATGAGATGGAACCGCTGGCCGGCAGGGAGGCTCGGTTGATATCCGCCGCCGAGTTCCCAGATGATGATGCCGCCGATTCCCTTCGTATGAATGTACTGCGCCTTGGCGGCGAGTGTCTGGTCGTTGTCAAGGGAGACAAACTTCTGACTAGGACTGGTGATGCTGATGTATGCTGCACCTGCGGCCGAGTCCCAGAGGATGGTGTTGTTCTTGTAGGTGTTCATGAGCTGATAGTACGGAATATTGCCGGTCACGTCCGGCGCGTTGGTCCAGCCCTGACGGGGCTGCGACACGCCGGTCCACACATAGCCGTACCAATCGGTGCCTATGCCGAGCTTGGATTTTGTTATCCCCGCGGAGATCGCCGTATTGATAAACCCGTCGGCAGAGGGAATGAGTTCTCCCGTGGAAGGAAAGCGGAACCCTCCGTCGGAGATCGGGGAATTGTGCCAGGTGACCCATCCTTCCCATGCGCCGGAGATGTCATAGGTCATGATGTTGACCTGATCAAAGTAGCTCATGACGGGTGCCACGATGTTGTCATCCCCGTCAAGCAGCGCGATCGTCAGCAGCATGCCGGTCTTGGCCGAGTCCATCGCCGCCCGAAGTTGCGGGATGAACAGTTTGAACTGCGATGAGCTGGTGATGGGTTCCCAATCGATGTCGATGCCGTCGTAGCCGTTGTCGACGGCGAACTTCACGAGATTCGAGACGAACTTGGCCCGGTTGCTGGAGTTGGTCGCGGTGAGGAATGCGCCGTCATCGCCGGCGCCTCCGCACGTGATGAGGACCTTCACTCCTGCCGCGTGTGCGGGTGTGATGACGGCGCTCGCCGCACCGGCATCAATGCCGTTGCCCGTGCCGCTCACGTTTGCACCGGACGGCTCGACCGAAAAATGCATGATGTGCGTGACCGCCCCAAAATCAATTGCCGACGGAGGCAAATACCCTTGCATCCAGCCGGCATAGTAACCGCTCACCCACACTTTTGGCTGACCTAGAAGGATCATCGGGAAAAGCAGTAATGCGAAGGCGGTACCCAGAATTTTCTTCATATGATCTTCTCCCCTTTCTGGAACCGTGGGGCCCTTGCCGTTGTGTACTTCGTGTACGTGAACGGAGCCCCTTCGCACCGAATATCTCACAATTCATCGTAAGTAGCAAGAGTATTCGCAAAAAATGTCTATATTCACCGATCTGTTATCTACTATTCTTCGAATATCCAATATTTTGGTTGCCCCTGGACCATTCAAGGATCGACTTGAGAAGCGGGTCATGGGGAGTGACTGAGGGACGCCACCCGCCCCCGAGCTCCCAGATTATCACTCCACCCAATCCTCGCTGGACGACATAGGTCAACTTCGCCTGACATGTGACGCCGTCATCATACGAAACGAACTTGTCGTGCTCACTTCCATCGTCATCGATGCTCAAGTATGCAGCCTGCGCCGCGGAATCCCAGCGGTAGTACTCCGGCTTGTACAGACTATCCATGATGATGTGGTACGGCACATTGTCTTTCACCGATGGCGGCGTGCTCCATCGTTGCCCCGGAGCGGTGACCCCGCCTGTCGATGTCCCCGAGCCTCCACTCCAAACGTACCCATAGAAATCGATACCGATGCCAATCTTGTGCGGGTCTACACCCGCAGCGAGAAACGCACCGACAGCGCCGTCGACAGAGGGGAGTGGTTTGCCATTTCCAGGGAATCTCAAGTCGCCCGGGAGCAACGCAGCATTGTGCCATGACAGCCAACCAGGCCAGGCGCCTGAGTAATCGTACGTCATAATGTTCAATTGATCGACGTACGGTGCGACCTGCGCATAGAGTTGCGCGTTCCCGGTGCACGCCGCGGTCAGCAACATCGTGTCGCTTCTCTTCTTCATCGCCTCGCGAAGGTCCGTGATGAACCCGACATACTGGTCCTCATACTCCGCGCTCACCGGTTCCCAATCGATATCGACGCCGTCGTATCCCCGTGCCTGAACGAGATCAAGAAGAGTGCGGATGAAGCCCCGCCGGACACTGCGGTCGGTCACCTGCGCAAGGATCGACTCGGTGTTCCATCCTCCGAGGCACACAATGACCTTTTTCCCCGCAGCATGCGCGGCGCCGATCAGCGCCTTCGCGTTGTCCTGATTGAGACCGTTCGCCTGATCGTCAATCGTCCCGTCCGGCCTGGGGAGAAGCGAGAAATGGACGATGTGCGTGAGAGCGCTGAAGTCGATCTCCTGTGGCGTGAGATAGTGGCTCCACTGATTTCCCTGCATCCAGCCGGCGTAATAGGCGGTGATCCAGGGGGAAGGCCCGCCCGCAGCGCTGAGCCCACTGGCAAGCGTAAGAACGAGTGACAACATGAACAGCTTCATTGATGTTCCTTGCGTTTTTCGATCGGAAGGTATCGCTCGAGGGTATCCAGCACCATCGCGCTTACAAACCGGTGGCCGGCGGCATTCCAATGACCGTCGATATGATAGTACAGGTCCGGCCGATCCTTCTTCAGTGGGGTGACGAGGAAGGGGATTCCCGCGTTGCGGGAGAGCTCGCGCAATCGCTCCAACCGGGGTCCCTCGACGCCGATCGTGAGAAGCATTGCCGGCCAGCCGTGAAGCCTGCAAAATTGAAACACATCGCTCACGATCTTGTACGTGAGGGCATCGCCCGGCAACGAGAGTGAGTCGGTATTCGCGGTGGCGGCTTTGGCGGAAGTCATCATTCCTTCTGAAAAGAACTCTCGCGCAAGTCCCACGAGATGGGAGTAGGTGAGCCCGGGAATTGCTTCGACGATTCGCTGGAAGACGCGGGCTCCCTCTTGCGTGGCAGGCGCCGGATTATCCCTGAGTGTTCCGGAGGAGTCCAGGAAATAGAACTGCTCCCTGGTATTGTCGGCGAAGTCATTTTCGCAGAAGGCGAAAACGACGAAGCGTGGTTCGTATCGCTCCCCCTCGGCCTTCAGGAAGCGCAACCAGTAGCTATTTCCGGTGTTCCCGAGGCCGGCGTTCACCACCGGGGGGACACTCTGATTGGCCTGGCGCTTACGGATGAGGCCCTTCCTCACAAGGTCGGGGAACTCCTCTCCATCGTTGACGCCGTAGCCGCTGGTGAACGAGTCGCCGAGGAACAATACACAGTGACTGGGAAAATGATCCGGCTCAGGTCCGCGGAAACCGTACGAGTTCGTCGAGAAGATCATCGAGAACTCCGGCGCTATTCGCTCGCAGCGGAAATTCCGCTTCAAAACCTTCCCATAATACGGGTCGTATTCG
>DATJPR010000268.1:0-12659 GCA_035506295.1 Bacteroidota bacterium
AACGTGGATGAAGTCGATTTTGCGTTCTCCCCTGCCGCTGGTCACCCCCGGGCTGAGGGGAAGCTCGAACGATGCGGCGGTCACATACGGGTTCGGCACCGCGCGCACGCGGACCACCGATAGCGCCGCCACCGCCTCGTCGATCGACGGCTTGACGGTGGTAAACCGGAACACATCCCCCTGCCGGAACGGCCGCTTCGTGCGAAGCTTGAGGGTGTCACCGGCGCTGAAGGCGATCACCGAATCCGGATGCTTGACGGGATCCTGGGACGCAAACGTCAGGTCCCACGACCAATGCAGCTTCCCGTTCGGCGAGGGCTCGACAAAGACCAATTCGTCAGAGGGAGAGAGGACACCGTTGCCCACGGCATCGACAAAGATGAATTTGATGTACGCCCCATCGGTCTCATTGTACACCCGGAAATTCACGGGCGCGGAGAACGGATACAGGTCGGGGTCCGAATACGAGGTATCGACGATGTGATCGCTGAATTCGACGCGATAGTTCGCCGGCCGGCGATATCCGTTGAAGTACCGCACCGGCGGCCCCGGATCCTGCGTGGCGAGCGGCGTCATCCCCCACTGATAGCCGAGTCTGCCGGCCCATCGCGATCCCGTTGCGGCCGTCGTATCAACGGCCACCGACCAGTTGTTGTTGAACAACAGCGAGACGCCGTCGAACGCGTCGGCATCCTTGCTGTCCGAGAGGAACGGCGTGCCTTGAATGTTGGGACTGTGAAACACCGGGAAGTATTGATAGCTCACGGTGTATGCGCCCTTGGGCAACGACCCTGCACTCGTGCCGCGAAGATTGCCGTGGAGAGTGTCGAGGATGTAGGCGGAAGGGTTGACGATGGAGCCCGAGGAGCTCGTCACCTGCACGCTCGATCCGATAAGATGTTGGCGCGCGAGATGGACAATCGTCGTGTCCTCGCCGGTGATCTGCTCGGATACGGTTTGAAGATCCCTCACCGAATAGAACGAAGTCCTCCGGTCCCACTCGGTGGAGTCCGCCGCGTCTGCGAGTCCGTTGCCGTTGTTGTCAATGCCGTCCACCTGCGTGTCGAGGAATTCCACCTGGTAGGTGTGGCCGTTCACTGCGGATGGATTGAGCACCTGGAATGCGGCGTTGCCCGTGCCGTAGGATTGCACGTGCGTCAGCGTTGACGTGGGGCTCGGCGCGACATACCCAGCGACCGGCGCGTTTGGGGTCACGACTGCGACGTTGGGATCGTAGTCGATGGTCCCATTGGGCAGAATCGACACGGTAAATTTGTTCTCCGAGGGCAGGATGCCGAGGGTGGCGTCACCACGGTCGTACGCGACAATCGCGTAGAAGTAGCGCTGGCCGTTCTTGACGTCGGAATCGACATAGCTGTGTTGCAGGCCGTTGTCGCTTCCCAGGTAGTAGGCATATCCCGAGATGTTCTGGAACAACTGCCCGGTCGCGGGGAAATATCCGTTGATCGAGTCCACCAGGTCGTACTGTGCAAGCGGCTTGTAACCCTGAACGGCACCTGAACCATCGGTAATCGTGAAGACATCCGAGAAATCCGGGCTCGTGGATTTGTAGAGCTTGTACCCTTCAAAATCGTGGGTCAGAAGAACCGGATCGACGCTCGCTTCGGACTTCCTGTCCCAGTAGAGCGTCACCTGGTGATCGCCTGCGACCGCCGTCAACGTGGGACGATCGGGCGGCGTCGGGAATTGGTAGTTCGCATCATAGATCTTCTGTACCGTTTTCTTGTTTTTCAGAAGGTCCGAAATGTCGTTGTCGACGCTTCCGCCGTTGCCGCCGCCATAGACGAGCGCCAGCGAGAACCGTTCCGTTTCTTTCGCGAGCAACGGGAAGAACCCGGACCCATAGGTGAAATCGCCGTCCTCGCCATTGACCGGTTTGTTGTTCACGATGGACTTCGGCACCGCGAAGAACCCCGGTTTCAACTGGTTCCAGAGCCCCTCATCATCGCCGAGCGATATCTGCGACGAAGGTGTGAAGTAAAAGAAGCTCGTCAGGCCGATCTGATCGGATTCGCGGACGTCCGTCTTGTCGACGTGCGGTTCGCCCGGCAAGCCGGTATCGTGCCCGTTGTTGTCGTATCCCGACGTGGGCAATCCGTCTCCCTCACCGAAATCGCCGGTGTTCGGGATCCCGTCGCGTCCGACGTCATCGTGGACGACGTCCCAATCGCGATTATTGTCGATGCGGTCGTCTCGCCGCTCGTCGATCATGCTGTACGGGCTTGTCCCCACATTGGACACATAGTCGATGTGCCGGACAGGTCGGGAAATGTCGATCAGCGGTGTCTTCGTGTGATCGTTGTTCGGCCACTTAATCTGGTGAAAGTGGACGTAGTAGTTCTCGTCGATCAATCCGTTGAAGTTGTTGTCCACGCCGTCATAGGCATTCGGGTTGATCGCATCGACGAGCGTCGAACCCACGACCTGCTGCACCACGTTTCCTTCGGCCACCTTGGTGATTCCCGGCTTGATCCAGGTCGTCAGGCCGAGCGTGTGAACCTGCACGGAGTCGACATTCGCGGGAATGGTGTAGAGTTGCCGGCTGAAGTCATCATTGATCAACACGATTTGCTGGTTGGGCATCAACGTCACGGAATCGAAACTCGCCTGCGTGAATTGCGGTGCGGCAAGTCCAACCGTCGATGAGTCCGCATCTCCGTCGTTGTCGATGCCGTCATAAGGGTTGCCCGGGCTCTCGAGGAAGGCATACCCGACCATGCCGACCGGTCCCACCCAGAGGGGATCGGCGATCTGTCTCCCGAAATCTCCGGTGTAGGTAATGTTGTTCGTGACATCGTAGAACGACCAGTCATCGGCATATTCATGATAGTCTTCCGTGGAGGTCACTCCGACGTAGGTGCCGACGAGCATCCCGAACACGGCACGATCGTAACCTGTCGTTCCCGTGTTCGTGATTTCGTAGAGCCAGAAGATATTATCCTTGGCAAGGAATTGCGCCCATTGCATCGCCCTGATGCTCATCCGGAGGGCGAGGCCGTTTCTCGTCGGATCGGTGGAATCAGGCTTGAACGCAACGCCGAGGGCGTTGTCGGACGCGACGTTGAACTTCTCATACGCCTGATCGTCCATCACGAAGTACGTCTCGAGATCGGCGCTGATCTTTTTCCCGAAGTAGCCGTTCCAGGAGCCCCGCCAGCCGGGATCCGTGCCGTCGTTTAACTTGTCGGGCCAGAACGTCGGCCAGGTGATCTGCTTGTTGCTCATCGCCACTTTGAACGTCGGATCGGGATTGTTCTGATTGTAGTAGCCCTGGACCGGCTCCCATGTCCAATAATGCGCGTTGTTCTTGGGGTCGTAGTTGTAGGGCGCTATCGAAGGACGGTTCACGGGACAGGTGACGACCGAATGCCACGTTTTGCCCTGCCAGCGCACCTCGGCACCGACAAGCGGGCTCACGTCTCCAAGATATCCGTCGTTGTCGTTTTTCCATGCCCCGCGATGGCCGTATTGCGCAGGCTGCCCGATGACTCCCCAGTTGCCGAAGATCGTTCGGACCTGATTGCCGTTCATCAGACCGACCGTCTCGTACGGTGTCGATCCCTGAGCGAACAGCGAACTCGGGAGGAGCGCTGCAATGGCGCAGGCAATCAAAAGGCTCTGAGTGAAGTGCTTCATTTAGAACTCCAGGTTCATTCCAAATTCTATGCGACGCGGTTCGGAGTAGTTCGTGGGAATCGTGTACCACTGGTTGATGCTGTTCACGTACTGATGCGGATTGTTCGCAATCGCCGTCGCCTCGTCGATCGTGAACCCCGCCCTTCCGGAGTCATTGAAGACGTTGACCTCGTTCATGATGTCGAAGAGATTGAAGGCCCGGGCGAACACGACCAGGCGTGCCTTGTCCAGCTGAAACTCGTAGTCCGCGTTCAGATCGACGTCAAGGGTCGACGGTTTCAACTGGCTGTTCGTGAGCAGCGAGGTGACGTCCGTGGACGCACGCGGTGTGTAAGGCGCGCCGCTGCCGTACCTTCCGATCAGGCTGACGCCCCAGTCCTTTTCATTATATGAGACCGTGATGTTCAGCGTGTGGCGCTGGTCCCAATCCAGGGGAGTCAGAAACACTTCCGGCCGCTGCCCGCCGATCGCGGCGTTAAACGCTGCGGCAGGATCGGAATTCGTGCCGCGCGCCACCTGGTAGGTGTAGTCCAGCGTCGCCTGGAATCCGTTCGAGAATCGTTTCTGGATCGTGAGCACAATACCCTTGACCAGTCCGAAATCGCTGTTGACGTATCGGGTGAACTGGATCGCTCCACCATACGTGGAAAGAAGCTCACCGCGCGTTGAGCTGAGGTTCCTGATGTCACGCATGTAGCCCGTAAGATCCGCGGAAATGTCGTCGGTCAACTGTTGCTGGACACCGAGTTCGCCGTTGATGGTCTGTTCTGCACCCAGATCGGCGTTGCTGATGATGTTCGATGTCCCCTGTCCGACTTTGAAGAACGGATTGTCGTAGAGATACTCAAAGCGCGGTATCTGGAAGAAGTGTCCGTAGGAGAAGTGCACGACGCCGCGTGCCGTGATCGGGAACGAAAACCCGAGCCGCGGGCTGATCTGCCATTTCGCGGTTGCCGGACGGTACCAATAGGCCATGCGGTCTGCTACGGTCTTGGTGGGCTCTCCCGGATCCTGCACGCCGTTGCCGTTATAATCAAAGAAGCGGTTATTCGGCTTCAACGGATTGAAGATATTCGGATCGTCGACGGTGTAGGTATAATAGAGCGGATCATTCGGATTCGGGTGGGCGTCGTTCAGGACGTTGGCCTTCGGCTGAAAATAATCGAACCGGATGCCGATGTTGACGATGAAATCCTTGAATTCCATCTTGTCCTGGATGTACGCTGCCAGCTGATACGGTTTGCGCTCGTAGGAATCGTGTCCTGCCGTCGAGATATCCGGGATCTGGGTGGTGATGAAAGGACTGCTCGTGGCCGGCGTGAACGAAGTCTGGCTGAGCACCGGAATCAGCGTGAGGTTTTCATAGTTCAGTTTGTACTGCTGGAACTCCACCCCCATTTTCATCAGATGGGTTTCCGAGACCTGGCTGGTGATATCCGCTTTCCCGAGCAGCGTCGTCGAACGTCGGTGCGTGTACCGGAGATCCGTGCCCCCGGTTTGGAAGCTGTAACTGTCGTACGTCGCGCCCACGTTCGGATGCACGTACCGTGGGTCGTTCAGATCGTCGTAGAGGGAATAGCGGTAATCATGCCAGTAGTATGACCCATTGACAGTGTAGAAGGTCCGATCGTTGATGACGTGGTTCCACTGCACGATGAGCGTGTTGGAAGTGTTGTGGTCGTATCCGAATCCATTCGGATCGTAGAAGTAATTCCGGTATCCCGTGTTGAATCCACCGTACGGTCGTGACTTGTTCCAGTCATAGATGAAATTGCCTGTCAACTTCATCGTGGGCGAAAGGCGCCACGTCAATTTCCCCTGCCCGTATTTCCGTTCCGAGGAATTCATCGGCACGCGCGAGCTGTCCCCTTTGCCGCTCGGATCCCGATAGAGATGGTAGTTGCCAAGCGAATCGGTGTAGGCAACGTTGAAGGGATTGAATCTGTTGAAGCCGAACAGGTAGCCGTCCCCGTAGTAATATCGTCCGTTCGCGAAGAACGTGAGGTCGTTGCCGGTGACGGGTCCGCTCACGCTGCCTTCATAGTCCCTGATGGAGGTCGGTCGAAACTTGTTGTTTCCCGGGAACAGAGTTTTATCGTTGGGCAGGTAACCGCCGAAGTAGGTACTTGCCGAGCCGGTGAACTTGTCGGCGCCTTCCTTGGTCGCGATGTTGACGACGCCGCCCATGGCCTCGCCGTACTCCGCATTGAACGCGCCCGAGATGGCCTGCATTTCCTGCACCGCGCTCTTGTTGATCTCGACCAGGGAGGAGCGGTCATAGGCATCGGACACGGGGACGCCGTCGATCCAGTACGCGACTTCTCCCTGCCTGCCTCCACGCAAGCTGCCATTAACGAACCCTGCCTGCAGATTGAGCACCTGGGACACTTCGGTGACCGGCAAGGCGCGGATCTGGTCTCCACTGACCACGGCCGTTGTCGCCGTGAGGTCTTTTGTCACCATGGGCCGCGTGGCGGTGGTGACGATCTCTTCGCCCATCTGGACCACCGTTGAGGTCAGGGTGATGTCCAGGTTGGTGGTGAGATCGATGGAAACCGCGACATCATTGATGGTCTTCTTGTTGTACCCGACCGCGGACACCACAAGGGAGTATTTCCCCGGAGAAAGGTTCAGGATCACATAGTACCCGTCGACGTTCGTCGCCGCGCCCTGTGCGGTCCCTTGAATGACAACGCTTGCACCGACGAGCGTTTCGCCGGTCTGTGCATCTTTGACGATGCCGGCGATCTTCCCGGTCGTGCCTGCGACGGTCAGCGCCGTGCCGACGACAAAGAGGAGGCAGCAGAGTGCTGCGCGGATGATAGTCATGAAGTGCTCCTTTGCAGAACGGAATACGCGGGACCGGTCAATGCGAGGACGTGGGGCGTGAAGGTGCGGGAGGCGAGGCGCCGAACGAATTCGTATATGAACGGTCGAAAGAGAACCCTTTCCTTCAATCCTGGACAGGTGCGACCGCCGGAGATGCTCCTGCGGCCGTTTTTGCACCACACGAATTTCGGATCACGAGCTCGGGCATGAAGCTCGTCAGCGTCGGGCGTGCCTGCGGGTCTTTGACCCGGGCCATGAGCTTTTCGAGGGCGAGCTCGCCCATCTCGTGCATCGGCTGGCGCATCGTCGTCAGTCCGGAATGCATTGCGAGCTCGATGTCGTCGAAGCCGACCAGGGCGATGTCTTCCGGCACGCGGAGGCCGGCTTCCCGGGCGACTTCGAGTGCGCCGATCGCCTGCACGTCGCTCGCAACGAACACCGCGGTGATCTCCCTGCGGTTCTTTGGCGAGCGGAGAAGTTCCTGCATGGATGCCCTGCCGGCTTCCCGGTTGAAGCCGTCCTGCTTCCCGATCGAGGAGACCACCACTCGCTCCTGGACGAACGGGATTTGCGCCTCTTCGAGCGCCGCGCGATATCCTTCCAGACGGGCCTGCGCCGGCTGCGTCTGAAGGCTCGCGTTGATCATCGCGATGTTCCGGTGGCCCAGACCGATCAAGTGGCGGACCGCCATCAAAGCCCCCTCACGGTTTTCCACGCGGATGGAATCAAACTGCGGATGCATCGCGTCCACCAGCACGAGGGGCAGCTGCATCTGTTGGAATCGGGCAACAAAGTTCTCCGGAAACTTCATGGAGAAGAACATCACGCCGTCGACATGACCCCGGTTGAGCGATCGCCGCAGGTAATGGTCCGCCTGCTCCGGATGGTTCACGCCGTAGAGGATCAGATCGATGCCGAGTTCGCTTGCCTTGTCCTGGACACCCTGAAGGACCTGAACGAAGAAGTAGCTGATGAAATACGGGATGATGCAGGAGATGGTGTTCGCACGCTTCGACGCCAGGCGTTGCGCGTACGCATGCGGATGGTAGTTCAACCGCTTCATCACAGCCAGCACTCGCGCCCGCGTTTCCGGCGAGACACTCGGGTGGTTGTTCAGGCAGCGAGATACTGTCCCGATTCCGACTTTCGCTTCGCGAGCGAGATCGTAGATCGTTACGCCCATCAGGGGGAGTAGTCTAGCGTGAAATGATTGTAAAGTTGTGGAAGCGCTTCCAAATATAGAGGAACGATTTTGCTTTGTCAAGAGAAAAATTCAAATTCTTTCACTGGAATCGACAAAAGCCCGGCGTGAACAACTGTGGATGCATTTCCATGAAAATCGGAAACAATTAGAAGATATCAGGAAGCATTCGTGGCCACATGATCATCATCCAACCACATTCTTCCACGGGCTCTCTTCCAGGAGCCGGCTATGCAGGCCTGACGCGGTGGACCGTCCCTCGGTCCATCCCGCTCTTTGTCCTTCACCTCCTGGCCGGACGACTTGTCCACCCTGTGACCAGCATCACCGCACCGCGGTTGCTTGTTACCGAAGATGTGTTACATTATTTGTGCGGACTGAAATTCCAACATGGTCCGCAACTCCCCTTGCTGTTCGCTCTTCATGCTGTTCTCCCATCAATGCTCATGGAACGTCGTCTTCTTCCGGTCAAGGACCTCTTGCGCGCCGTCCTGCATAACGAAGCGCGGCCGCAGTCGTTCAACCGTTTCGTGAACATCTGCATCGCAATCGCGCTCACCCATCTTGAGCGCAAAGCCGCATCCGGCCAGCTGAGCCGCGCCATGTTCCAACTCTCCATGCGCGATCTTGCCGTGGATTGCATCGCGGACCTCTTCCGCATCGACGAGAGCGGCATCCCCGTTCAAATGAGCACGTACTTCGAATGTGTCAACCTGGACGCCGCGTCGGAAGAGGAAACACTCATCCTCCTCCGTCGACTGGTGTTCTCCAAAGTCAAGCATGGGCTCTTCCGCGCCTACAACGAGTGGGACCCGTCGCTCGGCAGGATTCTCAGGAACATCAAGCTCGGGATCAATGTGACGGGAGAATTTGTCGAGGCCGATCGCTTCGGCGACACGGTGCTCACTCCCACGCGATGCGATTTGCTCCTGCGCAAACCCCTGATCCAGAAGGATACCCTCGCGCATATTCTCCACCGCCTCTCCCTTGCGGACGACCTCGTTCCTTCCATGCTCTCGGCGCTGTCCGCACACCTGCGCGACCAGACCGAGTATTGCCGCATCGTTCCGCTCCTGCCGTTGGCACTGACGTGGAGAGAGCGCCTGTCGGCGTTTCACCCGCTCGAACAAGCGGCAACCGATGCCAACGACGGAAACCTCTGGAGGCAGGACTTCCATCTCATTACCGTGGAGGCGTGCGAAGCGGTAAAAGGCATGATGTGGGATCGATATGTGAAGCCGGGAGGAATCTCAGCGGAAACGTATGAAGCATACTTCAGCGCAATAACTGCGAGCCTTGACGCGAAATGGGATCAGGAGGAGGGCCGACAGAAGCTCTTTGAACTCGTCAAGCAAAACCTTCCCGACCTTACGGAAGCCGAGTACAAATCCGAGCATCGGAATACCGTCGAGTATTTATTGAAATTGGCAAGAAAAAGGGCGCAGGCAGATCTTTCCAAGAACCTTACCTAGGAACGTCGAGGTTTCCGCGCGCGCGGAGGAATGCAAGGACTTCCTTAGAAAGCATGGAACACCCCACCGAATTCGCAATCGAGCAGTTCATCCTTAATGCGCCGGAGATCCGTCTGCAAAAGGCCGAGATCGCCGGCCATCTGGAGCTGTGCGAGAGCTGCAGTGCGCTGGCGAACGAAATCCGTGCGTTCTACGAGAAAACGATGGAGGTGCTCGATCACGGAATCCCCCCGCCCTCACCGACGCGGTCGCTCATTACTAGGCGAGAGCTGCACCGAAGGCCGGACATCGATTCCATAACGCCGGTGCGAAGCACCCCCTCTCCCACGTTCAGCGGCAAGCTGCAGACAGTCGCACGCCAACACCCGATCGCCAGCGGCGTGTCCGTTACCGTTGTGGCAGCCCTCGGGATCCTTGCCGGCGTGCTCATGCTTCACCGGCCGGTCGATGGCAATCCTGCGTACTCCTCTCTGGACATGAAGCAAGGCTTGGTCTCATTTTACAATCGGGAGAACCAGGTGATTTTTTCCGCCCCCTGGGCTATCGTCAACTCTTCGTCGATGGTGCAACCCATTGAGGAAGCCCTGCGTCGGCAAATCGTGATTGCACACTTGCCCGGCACCAGCCGGAATATCGTGGTGACATCGCTGAGTTTTGGAAAAAGAGCGTGGGATGGCGCGCCATCGGCGGTCCGCTTCATCGCCGGGACCGGTGAAGAGTTGTGCTCGCTCCCCCCGCCCCGGGAGAAGCTCACCTTCCGCGGACGCGGCTACGATCTTCCGATGTGGGCCAAACCGCTCGCGATCGCCGAGGGAAAATCGGAGGACGCTCCGGAACTGTTCGCTGAATATGACGCCGGGAGGTCTCCCACGGCAATTCAACGGTCCGATCTCCACGGGAACATACTTGGCGTCTACTGGCATTTCGGGACGCTGCAAATCGATACGATGCGTTTCACCGTCGGGGGAGAGCCTCTTCTCCTGCTATCCGGTTTGAATGACGTTGACGACTACGAGCGCTTCGGCCTTCCCGTGATCATTGTTGTCGACCCGCGATTGCTCAACGGAGAGTCGGAATCTTCCGCCACGCGCGGATTCGGCCTTCCCGCCAGTATCGCGGAACGATGCTATCTTGCGCTCCCCATCCCTGATGCGGCAGCGCTGATTTCGACCAGAATGATGCCTACCAACGTGCGGCGAGCCTCTGCCGCGACGTTCGACGCCTTTGTCTCAGGCGATGCGAACGGGATATCCATCGGCTACGATGCCATCCTTGATACCGCCTTTCGCGTCATCGAGATTAAACCCAATGATGCATTCATTGATCTTCACCGCAACCTGGTCGAAGCAGGGAAACTCCGCACGCCAATCTCCGACGACTACCTCCGCCACCTGGCCGCCCAGGCACGATACTGGAACGGCTCCGAGTGGTCCGCACAGGCTTCCGCCGTGAAGCACGATCCGCTTCGCTAACTCGTTCCTCTCATTGACTTTCCACCCCCCCCTCTCTATATTCCTTGCAAACGTTTTTTCCGGATCCTCCCAATCTCCTTAAGGACTCCCCCGCCATGGCTGACGTGGTTCTCGATCATGTGTCCAAGCTGTATGACAACAAGGTCACCGCTGTCGACGACGTCAGCGTTTCGATCCAGGACAAAGAATTTCTCGTTCTCGTGGGCCCCTCGGGGTGCGGGAAATCCACTGTGCTGCGCATGATTGCGGGTCTCGAAGAAGTAACGAAGGGAACAATCGCGATCGGCGGAAAAATCGTCAACGAGGTTGCGCCAAAGGACCGGGACATCGCGATGGTGTTTCAGAACTATGCGCTGTACCCCCACATGACGGTGTATGAGAATCTCGCCTTCGGTTTGAAGCTCCGGAAATACGACAAGCAGGAAATCGAGCGTCGGGTCCAGCACGCGGCGAGAATCCTCGCGATCGAGAACTTTCTCGACAGGAAACCGAAGGCGCTGTCAGGCGGGCAGCGGCAGCGCGTCGCTCTAGGCCGGGCGATCGTGCGGCAACCGAAGGCGTTCCTCTTCGACGAGCCGCTCAGCAATCTCGACGCCAATCTCCGGGTGCAGATGCGGACGGAAATCTCCCGCCTCCATCACCAGCTGCAGACCACGATGATCTATGTCACCCACGACCAGATCGAGGCCATGTCGATGGGCGACAGAATTGTTGTCATGCGGGACGGCGTTGTTCAACAGGTGGATACCCCGCTGAACATCTATCATCACCCTGTCAATAAGTTCGTCGCCGGATTCATCGGAAGCCCGACCATGAATTTCCTCACGGGCTCCTTCCAGGTTAACGGCCATGCAATGTTCCGACAGGAAGGCACTGCGCTCTCCCTGGACGTTCCTTCCGCCTTTGCACGGACGGTTCAATCACTGGACGCCGGAGCCGTGACTCTGGGGATCCGACCGGAACATCTTTCGATGCACAGGCCGATCGACGCTCCATCCGTTGCGACGATCGATGTGCACGTGGAAGTCGTGGAACCGGTGGGCAATGAGATCTTCGTGTACTTCTCGACAGGCGCCGGGACAAACTACGTCGCACGCATCGCCGCGGAAGTCCCGCCGAAGGTTGGCACCACATGCACGCTCTACGTCGATACTTCGAAACTGCTTTTCTTCGATCCGAAATCGGATCGGGCCGTGTAATGCGGGCATCCACCCGACTGTGTCAGGAAGGTCATGCATGAAACCTCTCTTCATCGCCAGCTGCCTCCTTCCCTGCGTGGTCCTGATCACGGGCTGCGGCTCGTCCAGCGACACGACCCAACAGGAATCGGCCGTTGAAAGTCAGCCCTCGACGCCGGCTCCTCCCCCAACCCCGCCGCAACCCACGGCGGCTGTCGAAACGCGGACAGACACCATCGCCGCGCTTCATCAGCAACAGGCTCAGGAAATCGAACCGCCACCGAAAGCGTCGCGGGTCCTCGAAGGACAGTACAGTGTTCAGGTGGGCGCGTATCGGAAAGCGGCCAATGCAACCGCGCGTGAAACTCTCGCGAGAACCCGGTTCGACCTCCCGGCGACGAGCGAGTATTCGGAAAAGCTTTCCGTTTACCGCGTGCGCGTCGGCGCATTCCGTTCATTCCGTGAAGCCGTGGCCTTCCGGGACAAGATCAAAGATGCGTATCCCGGGGAGTTCGGCGATGCGTGGATCGTAAACACAAAAAAGGAGCATGAGTGAAATACCCAGTGATCGCCGCCGCTCTCTTGATTGCCGGTTGTTCCGGAAGCAAGGAAACATCTGCCACGAGTACGTCGACGAGCACGGGAACGACCGAGACAGGAGGTTACGAGCGGACGTTCGTTCCCTCCGATCACGATCCTGAGAGCAATGCATCCCCGGGACAGACCGGGGTCAATCGCACCGGCGCCGTCGACGTTCTGGACTCGACCGGGATCGCCGCCTCAGAGATGATCCAGGGGTATCGTGTACAGCTTCTGGCAACGACCAATATTGACGAGGTGACAACGCGGA
>DATJPR010000269.1:0-6591 GCA_035506295.1 Bacteroidota bacterium
GGTCCCCGAAGTTGAATTTGGTGACGATCCCCATCCCTTCCAGCAACTCCAGCGTCCGATAGACCGTGGTTAATCCGAGCGATGGATGCATCTTGTGCACGATGAAGTAGAGTTCATCCGCTGACAGGTGTTCCTTCGTGCCCGCCAACGCATCCAGGATTATCCTCCGCGGCTCTGTGAGACGGAGCCGCTTCTTCCGCAACCGCGAATGCAACGCCAGTGTGCTCGCCAGCGCCATGGGATCTTATTGAAAGTGATTATCAATATCAGTTGCAATATTCATGCCAGACCCCCGCTGCCCGTTCTCCCCCGAGACCCGCTCCCGGACCCGTTCGCCTGCTCCCCGGTTCCTGCTTCTGCGACGGCGTCCCTCACTTCTCGGAATGCCCGATGGCGGGCTCCTTGCTCGACTTCGTCCACGACAACCCCACCATCATCACCGCCAGCACCGCATACGCGAGCGCAAACTGGTACGGCACCGCTCTCGCCATGCCTTCCAGCGTCCATGGAAGGTACATGACCCCGTCGGGTGACGACGAGTGAATGACACCGAAGAAGGTGAGCACGCTGAGAATTGCCAGATAGACCGCCGACCGGATCAGCCGGCGATCGATCATCTCCGCAGTGAACGCACCCCAGAGCATCGCCGTGACGATGAACCCGTTGCCAAGCGCCACGGTCACCAGGATCTCCGGCAACGCGCGCCCCGGAAGATTGAGGAGGTGTTGAAAGACGTCGGCTGGAACGATATCGGGTGTGCCATATTTTATCGCCAACAACCGGGCGACAGTCGGGAAGAATGCCAGTGCGACCGCGGGAGCATGCCGGACCGGACAAGCGTGAAATGCCTGGACCATGATGTCGATCGCCACGAAGACGAGGATCGGCGCGAGCACGGCCCGGGGAATGAGTTCGATGATAAAGGAAACGAACCCGAGGAACCCCCCGAGACCGATGAAGACACCCGTCAGGAGCGTGTAGCCGGCGTGCGACCCCATCCGCTTGTACGCCGGCTGACCGATGTACGGCGTTGACTGCGCGACGCCACCGGTGATCCCTGCGAGCAGCGTTGCGATCGCCTCCGTCAACAAAATGTCACGCGTGCGATAGTCATCCCCTGCGACGCGCGCGCTCTCCGTCGTATTGATGCCACCGACGACGGTGAGAATCCCGAAGGGAATGGCAATCGGCAGATACTTGAGCGCCGGAACGATCCCCTGGAGGAAATCCAGCGTCGGAATTGGCAGGCCGACATGCAATTCGAGGGGCGGCGCCCCGGCGAACGTTCCGCCGATGATCCCGGTCGGGCCGAGGAGGTAGTACAGCGCCGTCCCCACCGCCACTGATCCAAGAACGCCCGGAAGCCGGCCGGGAAGCTTGATCGACGCAACAAGCGAATAGAACACCAGGCCGAGGGCAACAAGACCGACCACAGGCATGCCGAAGATGTCGAGGAGCGGTATCGTGCCGATCAACGCGAGGCCGATGCCGGCGAGCGAGCCGAGCAATCCCGCCTGCGGCACGATCTTCTGGATCCACCCGCCGATGAACGAGAAGATCACCTTCACGATTCCGATCATGACCATCGTCGCCATCCCGATGTACCATGTCATCATCGCCGCGTCCCGTTCGTTCATTCCGCCGGCCTTCAGGCCGATGAACGCGGGCCCGAGCACGACAAGCGCAATGCCGATCGTCGACGGCGTGTCGAGTCCCAGCGGCATCGCCGTCACGGTCTGGCTCCCCGTCTTTTTCGCCAGCCGGAACGCCATCCATGTGTAGACCAGGTCCCCGAAGAGCACGCCGAACGCGGTCCCGGGGAACATGTGACCGTACACGATGTCGGCGGGATATTTGAACACGAAGATCAGGATCCCCGCAAGGAACGAGAGCACGGTCACGTTGTCGATCATGAGGCCGAAGAACCCGTTGAGGTCGCCGAGAACGAACCAGTTATATTTTTTCATGGCCGAGAGTGGTTCAGGTGAGAAAGACCCGGGATGTCCGGTTCACGCCAGGATCCCCGCAATCGCAGCGGTCATCCATGTGGCGATCGTCCCCCCGATCACCGCCCGCATGCCGAACTTGGCGA
Source organism: Bacteroidota bacterium (assembly GCA_035506295.1). GTDB lineage: Bacteria > Bacteroidota > Ignavibacteria > UBA10030 > UBA6906 > DATJPR01. The sequence continues at coordinate 2,093 of DATJPR010000269.1, forward strand.
TATCAGTGCGGCGGTTCTCTGCGAGCGGGCTGAGTCCTCCGATCTGGATGGCGATCGAGCTGAAGTTGGCGAATCCCGCGAGGGAATACGTTGCGATGATGATGGCTTTGCTTGACAGCTGTCCCGCGCCCACCATGTCCGCCATCCTCAGGTAGGCCACGAACTCGTTCAGGACGAGCTTGATCCCCATGAGACTCCCGACATTGAGCGCGTCCCGCCATGGGACGCCGATCGCAAAGGCAATGAACTGGAAAACGAGGCCGAACAACAGTTCGAGGGAGAGCGGCCTTCCGAAATTAGTCTGGCAGACGGCGTTCAATCCGCTGACATCCCCGAACCAACTGAGCACGAAATTGATGAGGGCGATCAGGGCGATGAAGGCCAGCAGCATGCCGGCGACATTCAACGCAAGGCGAACCCCATCGCCTGCGCCACCTGCAGCAGCCTCGATGACGTTTGAGTGCGTCTTTTCGAGCTTCACCTTGACGGTCCCCATCGTCTTCGGCTCTTCACGTTCCGGGAGAATCATCTTGGCGACGACCATGGTCGCAGGTCCCGCCATAATGCACGCCGCCAGGAGATTGCCGGCAAACTGGATCTGGGCTTGTTCGAGCGGAGTCGATTGCGATTTCGTCAGGGCGACGGCCAGCATCTGGACGTACGCGGCGAGGACGCCTCCTGAAATATGCGCCATCCCGCTGGTCATGACCGTGTACAGCTCAGATTGTGTGAGCGACGCAAGATAGGGACGGATGACGAGCGGGGCCTCGGTCTGTCCAATGAAGGTGTTCGCCGCCACGTCGAGAGACTCCGCACCCGAAGTCTTGAGAAGCCGCGCCATGACCCAGGCTATGCCCTGCACAACGCGCTGCATGATGCCGAGATAGTACAGAACCGCCATCAGCGAGGCGAAGAAGATGATGGTCGGAAGCACCTGGAAGGCGAAGAAAAACCCGAGACTTCCCTCTCCCGAGCCCTTGGCCAGGTTCCCGAACACGAATTGCGCCCCCTCCCCCGCGAAGCTGAAAAGGAAGACGAAAAATTTGCTGATGGCATTGAAGATCTCCCTTCCGATGTCCGTTCTCACCACGAGAAAGGCGAACACGAACTGCATCGCGATGCCCGTCAGGACAAGCCGCCAGCTGATGGCCTTCCGATCGGAAGAGAGGAGGAATGCGAGGAAGGTAACGACGGCGAGACCAATGATGCCCCGAAGGATGTCCATACTCTTGCGCCAGTGGTTTTACGTTGTGAATTCCACACCCTCCAACCGACCGACAACCGCCGTGGCGAGACAGTTGCCGACGAGGTTGATTGCCGTCCTCCCCATATCCAGAATCTCATCCACGCCGAGAATGACCGCGACTCCTTCCAGCGGAAGTCCGTAGGACGCCAACGTCCCCGCCAGAATCACCAGGGCCGCCCGGGGGACTCCGGCGACTCCTTTGCTTGTCAGCATGAGCGTGAACACCATGAGGATTTGAGTCCCGAGCGGCATGGCCACACCCGCTGCCTGAGCGACGAACATCGCCGCAAGGGAAAGATAGAGCGTGCTCCCGTCGAGATTGAAACTGTACCCTGTCGGCAAAACAAAAGCGACAATCCGCCGCGGGATGCCGAAGGCCTCCATGTTCTCAAATGCGAGAGGCAGAGCTGCTTCCGAGCTGGTGGTCGAGAAGGCGATGATTGCAGGTTCCTTGACGGCGTTGAAGAAGCGTCGCAGGGGAATCCCCGAAAGGAACACAATCGGAATGAGCACGAGGAGAATGAACCCGGCGAGCGCGACGTACAGGGTAAGAATCAGCAGGCCCAGATTTACGAGCACGCTGATGCCACGGTGCCCAACCGTGAACGCAATCGCTGCACCGACGCCGATCGGCGCATAGCGCATGACGATGCCCGTCATCTTGAACATGGTTGACGCGAGCCCGTCAAAAAACGACAGCACGGGTTTGCGGTGCACCTCCGGAACGAGGGCGAGGGCGATGCCGAAGAATGTGGCGTAGACAACGATCTGGAGCACTTCACCGTTGGCCATCGCTTCGAAGATGCTCTGGGGGACGATGTGGGCGACAACCTCGGCAATCGACTGCTGTTTCGCACTGATCTCTACCGACTGCGCTGCAGCCTGCAGGTTCACGCCGTCACCGGGGCGGATGATGTTGACCGCGACCAACCCGATTACGAGCGCAAGAGTGGTGACGATCTCGAAATAGATCAGCGCCTTGACCCCCATCCTCCCCACTTGCTTGAGATCCCCGTGTCCGGCGATTCCGACCACCAGTGTCGAGAAGATCAGCGGCGCGATCAGGCTCCTGATCAGCCGGATGAAGATTGTGCTCAGCGGCCTCAGGGTAATGGCAACGTCAGGGAAGTACCACCCGGTCAGAAGACCGATGCCCATCCCGATGAAGATCCATTGGGTGAGAGAGGGTCGGAATCGCACGCACGCTCAAGAAGGTGAAGCGGATGCACGGAGTGATTTTGGCGAAGACAAGATACCGAGGATTTCCGACTAGCGCAAGGGAAAGGACACGGAGGGCTCCGTGGCCGGAGCCCTTCGCAGTGAAGACTACTTGTACTTCACGGAACAACCGTACGCGCGGGAGGAGCTGACCGGCACCGGCTTCCCCGAGAGAGCAGCGTCGAGCACTTCGCGGAGAAAATTATGCGCCCGCCCGATGTCGGCGACGTCCGTCGACGCGATGTCGTCAATCCCGCCTTCATACAAGAGAATCCCCCGTGGGTCAATGACCGCCATGGTCGGCGTCGACTTTGCGCCGTACATCTGACCGACATCACCGTCCGCGTCCACCAGATATGCCGTCGGCACAGCTTTCATCGCGGTGATGCGTTCGGCGAGCTCCGCCCCCTGATAGAAGCCCTGTTTCCCAGGCGCAGAGGAACAGATGGAAAGCCAAACAACGCCTTTGGACGTGTACTCCTTTTGCAGCGCCTGCATGTTCCCGCTGCGGTAGTGCTTTCCTACGAATGGACATTCGTAATTCACCCATTCCAGGACGACGTATTTTCCTTTGAAGTCGCCGAGGGCGTGAGCATTCCCCTGGCTGTCAACGAGGCGGAATACCGGCGCGGCCTTGCCCGGAATTGCCTCTGCGCTACTCGAAGCCGCGATCGACAACCACGCGGTCGCGAGAATCAGCAATGCGGCGGCAAAAATGCGGGGCGTTGCGCCCACGTTGAGCGACGATTCTGCTTTCACGGCGTGCATGCGTTCTCCCTTCGCTTCATACCTTGATCAGAGAACATTCATTGGAGAATCAAGGTTCCTCCCTCGCCGGCCACTAGTCCTCCTGCGTGCCGAGAAGCGCTTTGACGACCTTCAGGGCAATTTCCGTTCCGATCCGGGCTTGCGCTTCCACCGTGGATCCTCCGATATGCGGCGACGCGCTGACTCTCGGGTGATTGATGAGCGACTTTTCCGCGTCCGTCGGTGGCTCATGCTCATAAACATCGATCCCCGCCCCGGCCACCGTCCCGTCGTTCAGGGCGTCGAGGAGTGCCGCCTGATCGACAACCCCGCCGCGAGCACAATTGATGATCACCACGCCTTTCTTCATCGTCGCAAATTCTTTCTTCCCGATCACAGGACCGTGCCCCTTGTCGAGAGGGATATGAAGGGTGATGAAGTCGGAGGAAGACAGGAGACGTTCCTTTGTCGTAATCTCGACAAAGAATTCCATCGGCGTAAATGGCGGGTCATAGGCGAGCACCTTCATCCCGAGGGCGAGAGCCCGACGCGCAACTTCCTTCCCGATATTGCCAAGGCCGATAATCCCCAGGGTCTTCCCGAAGACTTCGAATCCCTTGGAGTACTCCTTCTTCGGCCATTTCCCCTGGCGCATTTCCATCGAGCTCAGGTGCAGGAACCGGCTTACGGCAAGCATATGGCCGATCGTGAGCTCTGCAACCGAGATTGCGGAAGCGGCAGGAGTGTTGAGCACGAGAATATTCTTCGCGCGGGCCTGGGCGACATCGATGGTATCAACGCCGACGCCGCCGCGGGCGATAACTTTCAATTTGGTGCCGGCATCAATAACGTCTTTCGTCACCTTCGTTGCGGAGCGGACGAGAATGCATTCATAGTCGACAATGGTCTTGAGAAGCTGGTCAGGAGTCAATGTCATCTGGTCGACAGTCAGACCGGCGTCTCGAAGAATTTTCGCGCCGTCAGCAGAGATGCCGTCAGTAACGAGGACCTTCATGAGTACCTCCTTGTCTGGGTGGGAGCTGTAAAGATACGCAATGTTGCGGCGAGGGACAAGGCAGCGCGGGGCGGAGAGGGAGGGAATGGGAGAAAGGGGGAAAGGGGGAAGGGGAGAATGGGAGAATGGGAGAATGGGAGAATGGGAGAAAGGGAGAATGGGAGAAAGGGAGAAAGGGGGAAAGGGGGAAAGGGGGAAAGGGGGAAAGGTGCACTTGCCCCGTTTTTCGGACAGTTAGTTAAGCAGTTCTTTTACTTTATGTTGAAACGCTTT
>DATJPR010000270.1:0-7686 GCA_035506295.1 Bacteroidota bacterium
CTACTTCTTGCTGCTTGCCATCGCGACCATCTATTTGACGATGGACGTTCTTTTCCGGGATTTCAATGTGTTCCAGAAGTACGCAATCACCGCCGGCATCACCTTGATTTTTTTTGGGTACTACTTTGCGCCGTATTTTGAAGATCCGAAGTATCTCTACCACACGCCTGACGTCCTGAATTATCACATCCTTGATAGCGTGTATTCCAAATACACTGAGGTTCACGGCGAATTGCCGACACCGGCAACATTGGCAGGAATGACAGAACTCTATTCCTGGAACGGCACAAGAAAAACTGGCGTGTTGTTCGACGAAGAGAAACTCGAACGGATTAATGCGTTGTATCCGTATCTCCAAGGTGACAACTGGAAGGTCCTATTGAATAGACCCCTATATCTTGACGCGATCAAGATGTCAGTTGTTTGCATTGGTTTCATCCTTCTGTTCTTTGGTTATCTCTACATGAAAGACCCTCCACAAGGGGCTTACATAGAGAAGATTATGTTTCTCTTCTTGGTGTTCTGTAGCTTAGAAGTGCTTCACAGCGGTACTGCACTGAAGCTTGTAGAATGGCAAGCTGCGAAATCGATTTGGGCCGCAGGAATGTATGTCTCGGATTTCGCGCTGATCTTTATGATCGGGGCTTTCTCCATGCGATTGAAGTTCATCACCTCGGTCAAAGGAGAATTCTACGAGCAGGAACTGGCTCTCAGCCCGACCGCAGTTACTCGCTGGAGAGATTCACTCGACAATCTTGTGGTTGAAAAGTTCTTTAATCGCAAGCTGATTCTTGGAAGAATGTTCGTTGCGCCGAACCGAAAGTAAACGAGTGTAATAGCAACGCCGCGGACGCGGCGACGAGAACGTCACTTTATCGAGGTTCAGATGGAACATAAGTCGCAACAGGCAGAAGACAAGAAGATGGGCTCCTCCAGCGACTATCCGATCGTGGGCAAAAGCAAGGCGGTTGAGCAGCTCATTAAACAGATCGGCCGGCTTGCAAAGACACGGAAGGACGTCGTCGTGGTCGGAGAGGCGGGTGTTGGGAAAGGTGCCATCGCCAAGAACATTTACTTCCAGAGCAAGACGGGCGGCACTGAGCAGCCGTTCATGTCGATCAATCTCTCTGTCCTTGATGACAAGGAGCTTGAGGCCGTGCTGTTTGGGTTTGACAGGGGGGTGGAGGGGCTCCCATATACTTCCAAGCGCGGGCTGTTTGAGCTCGCAAACGGCGGGACGGTCCTGATCGAGGAGATTGAGGAGGCGAGCTTCCGCAACCAGATGAAGATTCTCAACTTCATGAACGAGCGGAAGACGCGGCGCATTGGCGGCGAATCCGGCGAGCCGGTTGATATCAGGTTGGTTGTTACGATGAAGGGCGATCCGGCCGAGCTGGTGGAGAAGCGAAAGCTCCTCGAAGACCTCTACGGCAAGATTCTGGAATTCGAGAAGGTGGAAGTGCCGCCGCTGCGGACCCGGCCGGAAGATATCCCGCTGCTGGTGAAGCATTTCGCGGGAGAGATCTGCAAAGAGCTCGGGCTTGCCGAATTGGTCATCGATATCAATGCGATCGACGTCCTGGTCCGGCAGCCGTGGCGCGAGAATATCCGCGAGCTGAAGGCGGTGGTCGACAAGTGCGTGCTCTTCTCCAATGACGGCAGGTTTATGCTGCCGCCGGAGCTGGTCGACGAGAAGACGGAAGTCGTGAAGATGATCAACAACATCATGGCGGGCCAGGAGTTTGTGCTGGACAAGTCCCTGGACGTCATCGAGAAGGGGATCATCGAACGGTCGCTCGAGAAGTTCGGCTTTAACCAGTCAAAGGCCGCCGCATTTCTCGGGATGACGGAGCAGACCTTCCGCTACAAGCTGAAGCGGCTGGGCATCGCGAGCGCGCGGGCGAGAGCCTGAGCGTCCGGCGAACCTGCCTGAAGTTCCGAAGCCCCCGGCTAACCCCCGGGGGCTTCGTGCTTTTTTTCAGAACTTCCTTCCTTTCCATGTAATCTTGTTGCCGAACAAGACCAGCGGGGGAAAAAGCAGGACATAGATATAATAGTAGACTTCGAAGAGGGGGTAGATCAGGAGGAGGGACCGGCGCGAAAACCTGATGACCGCCGGGAGGCACAGAAGCAGGTCCACGATGAGCTTCACCGCAAGCGCAATACCCACAGCCCACCAGGGAGCGAGGAAAACCCCAACGAGGATCAGAGCATTATAAATGTACGGGAAGGCGAAAATCAGCAGACTCTTGACATCCATGCCCCGCCCGCCCGTGAACCAGCGCCGTTTCTGCCCAAAAAGTTGTGTCAGTGTGTGACAGGGCTTGCTCTGGACGAGGGCCCCGGCGTCCATGGGAAAACGAGCCTTCCACAATCCACCTGCCGTCACCGCGTGATATAATGCATAGTCTTCGGTCACGCTGAAGGGGATCTTTCGATACCCGCCGACGGACTCATAGGCCTGTTTCCGCACGGAGAGGTTGGTGCCGACTGCGGTCACGGGAAATCCGAAGCGCGTCGTTGCCGCCGCAACGGAAAACAGGACAAACCAATCCAGCGCCTGCATTTGCTCGAGCGGAGGCTGCCCTGTCAGTGAGGTGAACCCCGCCACGGCGCCAATGCGCGGATGGGAATAGTATTTTACCGTATCACGGACCCAGGTTGGGGGAACGGTGCAATCCGCATCGGTAAACATGAGGATTTCACCCGCTGCAGTATCGGCAGCACACGTGACGGCGTTTGCTTTCCCGGGAGGTAATGCTGCGTCCGGGACGACCCGCAGCAGCCTCATGTGGCCGTGCACGGCAGCATACTGTGAGACAATCTCCGCGGTCCTATCTGTCGACCTGTCGTCCGCGATGATGATGTCGAGAAGATCTTTTGGATAGTCAAGCGCACCAAGCGAGTGGAGGCAGGGCTCGATGTTTTCCTCTTCATTTCGCGCGGCAACGATGATCGACACGCGTGGACGGTATCCCTCGTCAACAGGATAGGTTGCATTGATCGCGCCCAGAATGAAGACGCTGATCATGATGATGTAGATGGCGCAGAAGAGAAAAAGCAGGGTGAGCATCATCAAGGAGTGTCAGGGATGGCCGTTGGGGCATCGTTATGGTAGACAAAAATCGGTGACGAAGCAACTTGCATGGAAGTGTCCTCTGGCGTGGACACCGGTGGTTACCTTGACTCTGCTCGCCGAAATGGATATATTTTCCCATGCCAAAGTCCTCTCAGGCAGTTACCCCCCTCTACTCCAAGACAGTTCTTGACAACGGCATCCGTGTCGTGTCGGAGTCGATGCAGCACGTCCGCTCGGTGTCCATCGGGGTGTGGGCCGATGTGGGTTCCCGCGATGAATCGGTGAAGCAAAACGGGATCAGTCACTTCATCGAACACATGGTCTTCAAGGGGACGAAAAAACGCACCGTCCGGGACATCGCCCAGAGTCTCGAATCCCTCGGCGGCTATCTAAATGCCTTCACGACGAAGGAACAGACCTGCTTCTACGCGAGGGTGCTGGACGCGCATGTGGCGGAAGCCATGGACGTGCTGGCTGATATTGTGCAGCACGCCACGTTCAAAGAGCAGGAACTGGAAAAGGAAAAGCTCGTCGTGATCGAGGAGTTGAAGAACTCCGAAGACGATCCTGAAGACATCATCCACGACTACTTCGAAAAAGCGCTCTTTCCTGAGCACTCTCTCGGGTTCCCGATTATCGGAACAGAGAAGAACCTGCGAAGTTTCCGCAGGGATGACCTCTTCTCGCATCTCCGGACGCACTACCAGCCGAGGCATATCGTGGTGGCGGCTGCGGGGAACGTCAATCACAACCGCCTGGTCGACCTCGCCGAGAGACACTTCCGGGAACCGGGAACGCGGCCGTCGCCGCGCAAGCGCCCCCCCGGGCCGACGCGGGCCGTGCGGCCGATCAACAAGGAATACCCCCGGCCGATCAGCCAGGCGCATATCTGCATGGGAACGGTGGGCTACAGCATCCACCATGGCGACCGCTACCCGCTGATGGTGCTCAATGCCCTCCTGGGAGAGGGCATGAGTTCCCGGCTGTACCAGACGATCAGGGAAAAGCACGGCTACGCATATTCGGTCTACTCGTTCGTGAATATGCTGTCGGATACGGGGCTCTTCGGCACATACATCGGGACGGACAAGAAGAACATCTCACGGGCGATTGCACTGGTGCACCGCGAACTCGCGCGGCTGCAACGTGTGCGGGTCCCGAAAGGCGAACTGAGCCGGACGCTGTCGCAGATCAAAGGGACGATGATGCTCGGGCTGGAGAACATGTCGAGCCGGATGATGCGGCTTGGGAGTTCCGAGCTGTACTACGGGAAGTACGTATCCCTCGACAGCGTCCTGAAGAAGGTCGACGCCGTGACCCCGGCGCAGATCCAGCATGTGGCGGAGGATCTCTTTAACCTCGATAAGTTTTCGACGGTCGTCATTCGTCCATCGTGAACCAACGGCATTACTGAGCGCCCGCAATCATGGTGTCCAGGGAGACATTGAACCCGCGGTTGCTGAACGCGGAATACGCGGTACGGGGTCCGATCGTGCTCCGGGCCCAGCAGCTCGAAGAACAGGGACGGAAGATCATTTACTGCAATATCGGCAACCCTCAGGCCCTGAAACAGCGTCCCCTGTCCTTCCTCCGGCAGCTGTTGAGCCTCGTGGAGTACCCCGAGCTCCTGAATCACCCCGAGACGATCAGGCTCTACCCGGCAGACATCGTCGCACGCGCACGCGCCATCCTTGAGAAGCATCCGCACGGCACCGGCGCCTACAGCCAGAGCCCGGGGATCCCGTTTATCCGGCAGGCGGTTGCCGATTTCATCCGGAGGCGGGATGGGATCCCGGCGGACCGCGAACACGTGATCCTCACGGATGGAGCCAGCAAAGGCGCCCAGGCGGTCCTCACCGCACTGCTGCGCACGCCCACTGACGGATTCATGATCCCGGTCCCCCAGTATCCGCTCTACAGTGCATCGCTTGCCCTGTACGGCGGGACGCAGATCGGGTACTACCTGGATGAGGAGGCGGGCTGGCAGCTTGACGAGGGGATCCTGGGGGAAAGTCTCGCGGCCGCGAAGCAGCGCGGTGCGACGCCCGTCGGGATCGTGGTGATCAACCCGGGAAACCCGACCGGGGCCGTCCTCTCGCCCGAGAACATCCGGATGATCATCGGGTTCGCGAGGCGGCACCACCTTGCGATCATCGCGGATGAAGTCTACCAGGAAAACGTCTACGATCCCGGTCTGCAATTTCACTCGTTTGCCAGGGTCATGACGGAAATCGGCGAGCGGGAGGTTTCGCTCTTCAGCCTGCATTCGGTGTCCAAGGGCTTTCTCGGGGAATGCGGGCACCGCGGGGGATACATCGAGTTCCGCAACATCCCCGACGACGTGCTGGCGGAGTTCGTCAAGCTGCAGTCGATCAGCCTCTGCGCGAATGTTGTCGGCCAGCTCGCCACGTACATGATGGTGTCGCCTCCCCGGCCCGGCGACGAGAGCTATGCTGCGTATGTCAGGGAGCGGGACGGTGTGCTTTCGGAACTGAAAGCCAAAGCGGAGATCCTCGCCCGCGGCATCAACGCCATCGAGGGGATGTCGGTCGACCTCCCCCGCGGGGCGATGTACGCGTTCGTGCGTTTTGAGCTCCCCCACAGGGACGAACACGAGAGAATGACGGCGGCACAGCGGGCGACAGCCCTGGAAGAGCGGGATGAGGCCTACTGCATGTCGCTGCTGGAAGAAACCGGCATCTGCGTGGTGGCGGGAAGCGGATTCGGACAGCGGCCGGGAACGCTTCATTTCCGGACCACGTTCCTGCCGCCGCGCGACGAAATTGAACAGCTGGTCCTGAAGTTGAAGAATTTCCACGAGAAGTACGTGCGGCAGTACGCAGAGGCATGACGGGGAAGAGTGCATGGTGAGCATAACGATCGACGGCAGGACCCTTGAGGTCGACAATACCCTGACGATTATCCAGGCGGCCAGGAACAACGGCATCGACATCCCGCATTTCTGCTGGCACCCGCAGCTTTCGGTGGCCGGGAACTGCCGGATGTGCCTGGTTGAGGTGGAGAAGATGCCGAAGCTGGTGATCGCCTGTTCGACGCAGGTCGCCAACGGGATGGTCGTCCACACCGCGAACGAACGAGTGATCAAGGCGCGGCAGGCGGTGATGGAGTTCCTTCTCATCAATCATCCCCTGGACTGCCCGATCTGCGACGAGGCGGGGGAGTGCAAGCTCCAGGACTACGCCTACGCCCACAGCGTCGGCGTCAGCCGGTTCGAGGAGGACAAGGTCCACAAGCCGAAGCGGACGGAGCTCGGGCCGCACGTCATGCTCGACACCGAGCGCTGCATCATGTGCTCGCGGTGCATCCGCTTCTGCGACGAGATCGCGGGAAAGCCGCAGCTCACGTTCACGCAGCGCGCCGACCATGTGGAACTGACCACGTTCCCGGGCGAATCGCTGGACAACCCGTATTCGATGAACGTGATCGACATCTGCCCCGTGGGTGCGCTGACGAGCCGCGAATTCCGGTTCCGTGCGCGCGTGTGGGAAATGTCCGCCACCGAGACCATCTGCCCGGGGTGCGCGCGGGGCTGCAACATCAATACCTGGGTGAGGAACAACGAGATCCTCCGGCAGACGCCGAGGTTCAACCCCGACGTCAACCAGTACTGGATGTGCGACTGGGGGCGCCTGGAAACGTCCCGGCCGGTCAATGCCGAAACCAGGCTCCGCGGCCCGCTCATGAAGAAGGAGGCGGGAGTGGTGGAGGTCGGCTGGGACGAGGCGGTGGCCCGCGTGGCGTCGGAACTCAAGTCGTTCCGCAAGGGGGAGACGGCTGTCATCGGCTCGGCGTTTGACACAAACGAGGACTGCTATATCCTCCGGAAGTTTGCGGGCGACGTCCTCCAGACCCGGCACATCGACTTCCAGCGGCATGTCGATCCGTCTCGCGAGGACAGGCTCCTCATCAGCGCGGACAGGACGCCGAACAGCCGGGGCGCGCTCGAAGTCGGTCTGCACCCCGGGGAGCACGGTGCGGCGTTCGACGGGATCCTCCGCGCCATCAAAGAGGGCACCGTGAAGGCGCTCGTCCTCGCGGACGATAATCCCGCGGCGGATCCGGAGGTGGCGCAGGTGCTCATGCGCCTGGAGTTCCTCGTCGCCCTCGCGTCGGTCGACAATGAGACCACGCGGCTGGCCGACGTCGTGCTGCCCTCATCCACGTACGCCGAGAAGAACGGCACGTTCACGAACATGCTCGGGCGGGTCCAGCGCATCCGCCCCTCCGTGGCTACGCTCGACGTGGACCGTTCACTCGACGGGTTCGCCCTGAGCCGCCTGGATAAGTTCGGGTCCCCGTACGATCGCTGGGCCCGCGGCGCCAAGCGCGACGCGCGACCGCCGTGGCGCATCATCGCGGGAATCGCCGCGCTCATGGGCGCGAAGTTCAAGTACCAAACCGCGGAGAACGTATTCGACGAAATTGCCGCACGCGTCGACGCCTTCGGCGGAATGTCGTACCGCCGCCTGGGGACGAAGGGCCTCCCCCTCAAATCGGCACGGGAAACACGCGTATCACAGCCGGCCTAGGTCACCCACGAGACGCACATGGAATTTCTCATCATCGCACTCATCAAGATCGTCCTG
>DATJPR010000271.1:0-10890 GCA_035506295.1 Bacteroidota bacterium
GGAGACCGATGATCCTCCAGAAGATCGGTGTGAACGGATAGGCCCGGATCAACTGTCCGACGCCGCGGAAGTACCGCGACTTCTCGTTGACCTCGCTGTGGTCCTGGACCTTCTCCATATGGATGGCCATATCGGCCGGAATCCGCTTCAGGCGAAGTCCTTCCCTCCTTATTCTATACCCCAGTTCCCGTTCTTCTTCCCCGAGCATGAAGGGGTTGAAGGTCCCAACACGGTCAAGGACAACCTTCTTATACATCGCTGCGCCTCCGAAGCACTCGACGGTCATGGTCGAAGTGATCTCCCTCTTCACTGTTCTGTCTCCGTTGCCGGGGACAGATCGGTGCAGCAAACCTGCCACACCACCAATATCTTTGTCCTCCAATGCATGGACTGCGGCTTCCAGCCAGCCCGGGAGCATGACCATGTCGCCGTCGAGAAATTGGATGACGGGTGCTGAGACGTACCGCGTTCCAACGAATCTTCCGACGCTGGGAGAAAGCAACGGGGAAGGGTCGAGGCGAATGATCGTGGCCGGGAAGCGAGATGCGATCTCAACGGTCAAGTCCGTGGAAGCTGAGTCAACAAGGAATATTTCGACGTCAAATCCCGCAGAGTTTGACACGATGGATTCAAGACACGAGGCGATGTTGGCACTTTCGTTTCTCGTGATGATGACGACGCCGATGTCTGGTACGCGTTTTGGGGTGTTACTCATGTCTGATACACGGGCATGTTTGAGTGGCTCTTCAAAGTAGCATCGGAGCCCGGAAAATGCAACCCGCCTCGAGTGTCACCACTGCACAGTGTTCGGTGTCCCACTTCATCGATGACGCTTCATTTGTCGCATTCCGAGACTCTTTTTGAAGAATTCCGCACCGCAATCATGTAGGATTTTGATTTTTGTCTGCAGACATCGCGCGTCCTGAATTCGACGAGCGAGAATACAGCGCGGATTCCCTTTGTGATCTGCTGCACCTCGCATGGCATAAGAAGTGACCCACAGCACATCGTGAGTCTCATCAAAAACGGGGGCGGCGAATTCCATGAAGGGAATGCTCAAGTTAGCGTTTATCGCATTGATTTTTGCGAGCCCGATTTCTGCTTTGGGTCAATCGCATCTTTCCTCTGTGTGGGCGGTCGATGATGGCGAGAAGGTCCGTCAGAATGATCTGAGTTACTGGGCGAAGAGCAGTGCGGCAAATGAAGTATGGAACGGTAGCAGCATCGGCCTATTCGGCGCGAAGAATGAAATCGTCGCGTTCCAAGTCATCCTCGAATCGGCGAATACGTCCGTGGACAATGTCACGGTAGCCCTGGATTCTCTTGTCAACGGGGGTTCGGTGATCACCAACACCGGTGGTGCTGGAGATCCGACGAACTTCGTCGGCAAGCACATCGAATTGTTTGTCGAGAACTATACCAATGTGACCCAGCGATCGCCGTTTGATGCCGGATACGGATTGGCAAATTCCCGACCTCTTCCCGACGCCGCCTTTCTCGGTCCCATCCCCGATGCGCTCGTTCCCTTTGAGGCCCCGGTGAAGACGCCCGCGCACGGTCAGGGAGGTGCTCCGTTTTCGATAAGTGCGGGGACGAATCAGGGCGTGTGGGTGGATATTTACATTCCGAAGAATGCGGTTGCAGGGACATATGCCGGAGTAGTACGCGTCATCGAAAGCGGTGTGACGACCTATCGGATTCCCATCAGTCTCAAGGTCTACGGATTTGCGCTGCCGGACGAAACTCACCAGCGGAATTTCTTCTCCTGGAGCCCGGACCTTCTCGCAAACCGTTACGGCATCACCTGCAACACTCCCGAGTACTGGGCGATGTACAGGAAGTTCATGAACACGGCTCACCGCCACCGCATGAACCTCGTCGACGGGAGGCAGAACGTCACGAATTTTGACACACACCTCGGGGAATATTACACCGGCACGGCATACACGGCGCAGAACAACTATGATGGCCCGGGTATCGGGACGGGCGAGAATACGTATTCGATAGGGACCTACGACCAACCGAACAGCGGCTTCGTCTCCGGCTTTTATCCGAATACGCAGTCGGCGTGGCAGACCGCTGCAGATCAGTGGGAGACCTGGTTCCAGAACCATGCCCCGCAAACGCTGCGCTTCAAGTATATGGACGATGAGGGAGACGTGAACGATCCTGCCGTCGTGCAGGCGATCAAGGACAAGTGTACATGGATCAAGACGAGCAGCGGCCCCGGGAAAAACCTGCATCGCTTCTTCACCAAGGAGTTTGTGTATCAGGGCTTCTACGACTTCATCGATGTCTGGTGCCTTTCCGCGCAACCGGGATTGCGGCTCAGCGACATGCAGGCGCGCAGGCCGAGCGGGGATCTCTTCGGAAGCTACAATGGGACCAGGCCAATGTGGGGGAACATGGAGCTCATCGATGTCTACGCCACGGACAACAGGGTGAACCCATGGATATGCTGGAAGTATGGCGTCGACCTTCTTTTTTACTGGATTGTGGCGTTCTACGGTGACTATGTACCGCCAAATCCGAACGGTGTGAACGCATGGGACAACAACTATATCCCTGGCGGAAATCCGTATGGCTCAGTCAAGTCCTGGGGTGCAGGCATGCTCTTCTACCCCGGCGTGGACATCCAGTACCCGGGTGATTCTCGGGGTGTCCAGGGCCCGATCGGGTGCATCAGGATGAAGAATTTCCGGCGTGGACAGCAGGACTATGAGTACCTTTGGTTAGCGAAGCAAACAGGCATTGATGTCTCGGCGATTGTCAACACGATCGTCCCGCATGCTTTGGACGACTGGGGTGACAACTACACGAGCACTGCGAACTTCAATCAGGCTCCGACGTATCCCCAGCAGGGCTACCAGTACGAGAACGCCCGCCGGACCCTCGCTCAATTGCTCGACGGTCAAGCCGGCGTCGATCCTGGCGCCCCGACGGCGACAATCTCTGTGACACCGGACGTGCTCTCCGCCGGCGGCGGGGAGGTCACGGTGACCTGGTCCGCAAACGGTGCAACGGCCGTCCGCATTGACAACGGCATCGGTGTTGTCGCAGCGAGCGGTGCAAGGACGGTGGAAGTCTCGAATACCACGACCTTCACGCTGACGGCCGCATCAGGCTCGGATTCCGTCCGCGCGACAACGACGGTCAACGTGGAATCGGGAGAGCTTGATACGAACAATGTGCTGGCGAACGCGTCGTTTGAGACCGGCACAGACCCGTGGTACGAATACTCGAACGGGACCGCGACGTTCGATATCAAGGGGCCGGGATGTGATGGTGGCCTCGCGGGACATGTCGTGATTGAGCAACCCGGAAACAACGAGCAGCTGTACCAGTACGACCTTGTCCTGAAGCCGAACACGGAGTACGTTCTCGCCTTTGCAGCATACTCGAACACCGGTCGCGCGATGGACGTCTCCCTGGGCGAACACGTGGCGCCGTATACGCCGTACGGGCTTTCGTCGAGCATCGTGCCACTGCAGACGACCTGGAAGGACTACGCCATCACGTTCACTACGAAGAACTTCACGACGATGGTGAACGATGGGAGGCTGCGTTTCTCCTTCTCACCATATGCACAGAGTGGGGATGAGTATTGGATCGACGATGTGAGTCTCCGCGAAGTCAATACAACGACGACGATTGCTGCAAAGGGTGCATCGACTCCCGTTCGCTACGGGCTCCAGCAAAACTATCCCAATCCGTTCAATCCCACGACACAGCTGACCTACGGACTGCTCGAAAGCGCACCCGTGTCTTTGAAGATCTATGACCCGCTCGGACGCGCTGTTGCCACGCTCGTGGACGATGAAATTCAATCCGCTGGCGTGCATCGCGTGCAGTTTGACGGGTCCCGGCTTTCGAGCGGCGCGTATTTTTGTAGGCTCGTAACTCCAAGGTCTTCCCAGACCGTGAAGATGCTGCTCGTGCGTTAGCTGCGGCGTCTTCTGTTGGCACATAGGGACTACCGCGCGTGAGAGACCCCGGTCCAGCCGGGGTTTCTCATTTCTTTCCTCGCTCCCTGTTCATGTCTGGAATGGTAACTCCCTTCACCTATCGCGCCTGTAAGTTCATTTCGGACGGGCGGATGATCAACTCCATTTTTTCTTTTTGGCTTCAACAAAAAAAGTCTATTCGCAAAATATTTCACATGCTTGCATCTTCTCCAGAAAGGCTGTACCTTTGTAGGTAATTCTTGGATTTGGAAATGATTCTTCGGTTATTGTATGCATTCTGAAGGAAAGCGTAGCTTCGCAATGCGTTGCTTCTGGTTCGTCCTCCCTCTCGTACTTCTTTTTTGTTCCTGCGCAAAGACGACGGCACAGCCCGGCGTCACTTCCGTTTGGGCGATCGATGATGGAGAAAAAGTCAAGCAGGACGACCTCAGCAATCCTGCAAAGAACGGAACGAACAATCCCGTGTGGGACGGAAAGACTGTTTCGTTGTTCGGAGCGAAGAATGAAACCGTCGCGTTCCAGTTGATCCTCGAGGCCTCAGGCTCGGGCTCGAGCAATGTCAATGTCATTCTCGATAGTCTGGTGAACGGGACGTCGGTGATCACCAACACCAGCACGGCGGGGCCGTTCTACTATGTTGGCAGGTACATCGATCTGTACGTCGAGCACTACACCAATATTACGCAGCGATCCCCGTTCGACGCAGGGTACGGATTCTACAATTCCCGGCCGATTCCGGATGACGAATTTCTCGGATGGATTCCCGATGCACTTGTTCCGTTCGAAGCCCCGGTGAAATCACCGGTTCACGGTCAAGGGGGTGCTCCATTTCCGATCGCAGGTGGCAACAACCAGGCGGTCTGGGTCGACATCTACATTCCCAAGGACGCGGTCGCGGGAACCTATGCTGCGACCGTCACGGTCACCGTGGGCGGCTCGACTGCCTATACCATTCCATTGACGCTGAAGGTCTACAACTTTTCCCTCCCCGATGAGACCCACGCGAAAACGTTCTTCTCCTGGGATTTCGATCTTCTGGTATCGCGCTACGGGCTGACGTACAACACGCCGGCGTATTGGGACATGTTCCGGAAGTTCATGAACTTCTCGCACCGCCACCGGATCGATCTTGTGGATGGGCGTCAATCTCTCGCGAACTTCGAGAACCATCTTGCCGAATACTATACAGGCACGGCGTATACTGCCCAGCACGGCTACGATGGCCCGGGGGTGAGTGTCGGGAACAAGACCTATTCCATCGGGACCTATGATCAGCCGAGCAACGGTCAAATAACCGGGTTCGACCCTGCGACGGAGTCCGCCTGGCAATCCGCGGCTGACGCCTGGGAAGGGTGGTTCGAAAGCAACGCTCCGGATGTCCTCCGATTCAAATACATGGACGACGAGGCGGACGTCACGAATCCCGCGGTCGTTCAGCTCATCCAGGACAAGTGTTCGTGGATCAAATCGAGCCCCGGGCCGGGCAAGAACCTTCACCGATTCTTTACGAAGGAATTCGTGTACCAGGGGTTCTACGACTACATCGACATCTGGTCGTTATCCGCGCAACCCGGGATCAGAATGTCCGATCTTGCCGCACGGAAACCGGCGGGGGATCTCTTCAGCACCTACAACGGCACGCGACCGATGTGGGGAAACATGGAGTTGATTGACGACTTTGCGACCGACAGTAGGGTCAACCCCTGGATCTCGTGGAAATACGGCATCGATCTCTTTTTCTTCTGGACCACCTCCTTCTATGCCGAGAACCCGCCGCCGAGCCCGAACGCGAAGAACGTGTGGGACGATAATTGCATCCCCGGCGGCACACCATACGGGTCGACGACGTCCTGGGGCGCAGGCATGGTTTTCTATCCCGGCACCGACATCATCTACCCGAATGATTCGCGCGGCGTCCAGGGCCCCATTGGGTGCATCCGGCTCAACAATATGCGCCGGGGAGAACAAGACTACGAATACCTCTGGCTGGCAAAGCAGGCGGGCATCGACGTCACTTCGTTTGTCAACAAGATCGTCCCCCATGCGCTCGACGACTGGGGTGATTCCTACACCGCGGCGGCGGCGGACGATCAACAGCCGGTGTACGCCCAGCACGGATATCTTTTTGAGCAGGTCCGCCGAGCGCTCGCGGACTCTCTCGCCAGCCGGTCCGGGGAGGTTGCATTTCCTCCGACCGGAACCCTGATCGTCGATCCCACATCACTTCCGGCAGGAGGCGGCACGGTGTCCTTGAAGTGGAGCTCGACAAATGCGACCGCCGCGACCTTGAACAATGGTCTGGGGACGATGCCGGTCCAGGACAGCATCACGGTCAACGTCACCTCGTCGACGTCCTTCGTCCTCACGCTGACCGGCCCCGGTGGGAGCATCCAATATGTCGCCTCCGTGTCGGTGGGCGCAGCGCCTGTTATTCCGAGCGGAGACGTCGTCACCAACTCGGGCTTCGAGGACGGCACGAACGCCTGGTATTTCTTCACCAATGGAGGCGGTTCGTTCACCGTCGCAGGGCCGAGCATCGATGGCTCCAATGCCGTAAGGGTCTCTATCACGGCAAAAGGCACAAATACGCAACTGTACCAATACAATCTAATCCTCCTTCCTGCGACGAAGTACCAGCTGTCGTTCGACGCCTTCTGCAACAGCGGCGACTCGATGGATGTCTCCATCGGGCGCCATGATTCGCCGTACACGCCCTACGGGCTCTCTTCGAGCCCCGTGGCATTGACAAACCAGTGGGCGACCTACACGATCAATTTCACGACCGCAAATTTCACCGACACGGTATCCAATGCCCGACTGCGCTTTACCTTTGACGCGCACGCAAAGGCCGGCGACCAGTACTGGCTCGACAACATCGTCCTGATGAAGGTGGGATCGACAGGCCCTCCTCCCGTCGTCCTTTCCACGCCTCAATTGATCTTTCCCTTATCGGGCGCCACCGATCTTTCCCAGGTCATGGATTTCGTCTGGCATCCGGTCCAGGGGGCAACCGCCTATCAGTTTGAACTCGCGTCCGACTCGCTCTTCTCTCAAATCATCGTGAATGACTCGACGGTGACCGATACCGTTCGCCAGGTGCGCGGCCTTTCGTTTTCCACCCGATATTTCCTGCGGCTTCGTGCGCTGAGCCCCACCGGCGTAAGCGGATTCTCGTCCGTTGCCAACTTCCGGACGCAGGCGGCGCCGCCCAGCGGCACGCTCGCTGCGCCCCTCCTCTCGACTCCTTCCGCGGGAGCGACCAACGTTTCTCTCGCGGTGTCGTTTGCCTGGGAACGGGTCCTCGGGGCGACCAAATACTACGTTGAAGTTGCGACGGACCCGGCGTTCGCGGCAAGAGTTCTGTACGATTCGGCGACGTCCGGTTCCCGGGTGCTCACACTTCCGGGTTATCTGACCACCTATTATTGGCGGGTCCGTGCTTCGAATGGCGCCAGCCTCGGGTCGCCGAGTGAGATCCGATTCTTCACGACGCAATCGGCAGTGCTGCCCACACCGTTTGCGCAACTGCGGGGGAGCTCGACGAGCAATCAGTCGGCATCACAGACCGTCTCCTGGTCTCCAGTGCAGGGCGCGGAAACATACCAGGTTCAGCTCGCGGCCGACTCTCTCTTCACCATGATCGTGGCGAACGATTCCTCGTTCGCGGACACGACGCGCACGTTTTCGGGACTGCTGTATCAGACGCGGTACTTCCTCCGCATCCGTGCTGTTGGACCGTACGGCAGAAGTCCTTATGCGCCGATGGTGGCCTTTACCACACCATCGAACCCATCGCCGTCGACGCCGACCTCGTACGCTCTCGAACAGAACTATCCGAACCCATTCAACCCGCAGACAACTATCCGGTACAGTCTCCCGGAACCGGTGATGGTCAGGCTGATCCTCTTCACCATCACGGGCCAAATCGTCAAGTATCTTGTGAGCGGCGTCCAGCAGGCCGGCTACCACGAAGTTCATCTCGACGCGAGAAACCTCGCGAGCGGAACATATTTCTACTGGCTCGAAGCCGGCTACTTCTCACAGATCCGCCGGCTGTTGCTCCTCAAATGACACGTGCGGGCAGATCCGCTCACCGTTTATCCGACTTCCTTCCTGTCGCGGGCTGCGTGTCCCTCCGTGACGAGTTCCAAGGCTCATTGACGCACGTCATATCCCGGATGCACACAGGTCCATAGAATACCTCATTGTGCTCGAGAGATTTGCAGGCCTCCTTTTCAAATCGTTCAGGTACAATTCCCCCATGGAACAACGGGTTCTTACGACCGACGAAGAGTTTGAAGCGCTGCGTCCGGATTGGAACGCATTGCATGAGGACGGACGAGGCACTCCCTACCAGGCGTTCGACTGGCTCTTCTCCTGGTGGAAGGTGTATCGCGATCTCGTCCGGATGCGGCTGCTGGTCCTGAGGGATCGCGACCGGCTTTGCGGAGTCGTCCCGCTCTTCATCGAAACGAAAAAAGTTGCCGGTTTTTCTCTTCGCCGTCTCCGGATGATGGGGGAACTGGAAATCTCCGGCTCGTATGAGCCGCTGTGCCTCGATCATTGCACAAACGATGTGGCCGGTGCCTCGGCGGAACTCATCACGCAACTCCTGAAGAATCGGGAAGTCGACGTCGCCGACTTTCATCACTTTTCTTCCGATTCTCCGGTATTCAAGAAACTCGCGGACGAGGCGAAGAAAAAGGAACTTCTCGTGCGCACGGAATCCCGGAGCGTGGTCCGTCTCGTGTTGAGACCAGCCTCGGATTGGCGTGCCTACGCCCTCACGCTCTCCCGACACGACCGCCAACTCAGGTCCAAATATGAAAGGAAGCTGTTCAGCAGCGGGGTCGAACTCGAGAAAATCGATGGCTGTGACAATGAGGCAATGTTTCAGGATTTCGTGCAGCTGCATTCGCGCGCGATGGCCGCCCGTTCCGTCGCAGGGCATTTCGCTTCAAAGGCACACTACGGTGAGTTCCTGAAAGTGATTTCAAGCACGTCAAGCCCTACCGTCCAACCCCGATGGTTCTTTTTGAAAAAGGACGGTGAGCGTTTTGCAGCCATCCTGGCTTTCTACAGCCACAAGTATTGCAGCATTTATCTCACAGGCAGGAACCCGGACCACGAGCTTGCTCGATATAGTCCCGGGATCGTGTTGATGAACATGGTTATCCGCGACGCAATCGAAGGCGGTTACACAACGATTGATCTGGGGGAGGGGGGGACGCCGTACAAGTTCACCCTGGGGGCGGAGGATGAAGGCTTTGGACGCCTGACGATCGCTCGCAGACACATCTCACCTTTCACAATCATGCCCTACTTCATTCTCCTCGCATTCCATCGATCAGCACTGTGGAAAAACTACGTGGAACCGACGGTTCAGCGATGGCGAAACAGCCAGTCTACGCGGAAAGGGTAGGGGCAGTTCGTTGATTCTTCCCGTCTAAAAGCGTATCTTAAATAGCTTTAGCGAAAATGCCCTTTCGCAAGGCGTAACGACCTCGTTGAATGCGTGAGCCCCCGGGTTCACTCCATTTTCCTCCACAGCAGAAAGTGCGGACCGATGTTCTCCAAAGGGAAGATCCATGACGTTGTCGTACGAGATCTCGTGAAGTACGTAGATGAGCGTGGATGGCTGACCGAGCTGTATCGCAAAGATGAGCTCGATCCTCGATTCCTTCCCGTCATGACCTATATTTCCGTGACCCTTCCTGGGGTTGCGCGCGGCCCGCATGAGCATGTCGATCAATCCGACAACTTCGGCTTCATCGGCCCTTCTGATTTCAAGGTGTATCTTTGGGACAACCGTCCGGCATCCCCGACGTATCGGGTCAAACAGGTGATTTTTGCGGGTGAAGATGCGCCGCGCTCCCTCATCATCCCGCCGGGCGTCGTTCATGCCTATAAGAACGTCGGTGGCAAACCGGGGATGGTCGTAAACCTCCCGAACCGTCTGTATGCCGGCGAGCAGAAGAAGCAGCCGGTGGACGAAATCCGCCACGAAGGCGACCCCACTTCCCCCTTCCTCTTGGACTAGCATGAAGGCCATTCTCGTTACGGGTGGTGCCGGGTTCATCGGCTCGAATTTTATCCACCATCTTCTGCGCGCGCATCCTGGGATTCAGATCGTCAACTATGACGTTCTCACCTACGCGGGGAATCTTGAGAACCTGGAGGATGTCGCGGATGACCAGCGTTACCGGTTTGTCCGGGGTGACATCTGCGATTCCGAAGCGGTGCTTGGTGCTCTCAAGAAGTATTCGGTGGACACGATCGTGCACTTTGCCGCCGAATCGCATGTGGACAGAAGCATCCTTGGTGCATCAGTCTTCGTCAAGACGAACGTCCTCGGAACACAAGTTCTCCTCGATGCCGCAAAAGCGACGGGCATCGAGCGATTCGTCCACGTTTCGACGGACGAGGTGTACGGCTCGCTCGGACCGAACGGGAAATTCACCGAGGCGACCCCTCTGCACCCCAACAGCCCGTATTCCGCAAGCAAGGCCGGCTCGGACATGCTTGCGCTGGCGTATTACCACACCTTCGGACTGCCGGTGGTGGTGACGCGTTGCTCGAACAACTACGGGCCCTATCAGTTCCCCGAGAAGCTCATCCCGCTGATGATCATCAACGCCATGAACGACAAGCCGCTTCCGGTGTACGGGGACGGCCTGAACATCCGTGATTGGCTCCATGTGGGCGATCATTGCTCGGCGATCGACACAGTGATGCAACGGGGGAGGCTTGGCGAAGTGTATAACATTGGGGGGAACAACGAGTGGAAGAACATTGACATCGTCAATCTGATCCTCAAGCATCTTGGGAAGCCTCAATCGTTGATCACGTACGTGAAGGACCGACCCGGGCACGATCGACGCTACGCAATGGATGCGACGAAAATCCGTCTCGAACTTGGCTGGAC